>DATNFD010000016.1:0-55335 GCA_035606555.1 Occallatibacter sp. | reverse complement strand
TCCAGAGCCTGAGCGAGGAAAGTCGCGGTTGAGGCAGCCGTTTCATCGGGGAAGATGGCTGAGAAGGCGATCCGGGAGTGATCGTCAATGGCCACATGCACGTAGTCCCAACCCACGCGGCGAGTGCGATCAGCCAGATTGCCGGTCACGCGATGGCCTGGTTTGGCGATGCGCCCCAGCTTCTTGATGTCCAGATGCAGCATGTCGCCGGCTCGCAAGTGTTCATAACGTTGCACAGGCTGTCGTGGTTCGAGATCGCGCAGACGACTGAGCTTGAGCCGACGAAGAATGCGGCTCACTGTGGCCCGGCTCAGACCTGCCTGCTGCGCAATGCGCAGTCCGGTCCAGCGCTGCCGGCGCAGAGCCTCAACCAACTCCACCTGCTCGGGCCTGGTCAGTCGATGCAGACGGTGTGGCCGGCAACTTCGATCCACCAGCCCCAAGCTGCCGAGTTGGCGATAACGTCGAACCCATTTGGCGGCAGTCTTCGCGCTCACGTTGGCAGCCGCAGCTGCGGCTGCCAACGTCCATCCACGCTCGATCACTTGCCTGGCCATCTGCTCTCGACTCCACACTACAGTTCGGGCATTCTTGTGATAGTCCATCTGGTCTCCTGCAGTCCTGAGTCTTCGCAAACCCAGCTTTACAGGTCCCGATCAGATGGACAATCTATTGAAACCTCACAACTAGGGACTAGGGATTGGACTGCGAGACTCAAGGTTGATCATGACTCTTGACCGACGCTGTCGAATCTCAGGTCTCTAAAGACAGGAGACGTCTGGCACCCACAGGGTTGGCTAATGGACGGGGCGGTCCCAGGTTTCGAGCTGCCGTTTGAATTCGCTCATGAATTTGCCGCCGTCGGCACCGTCGATGAGACGGTGATCGTAGCCGAGGCAGTAGTACTGCATGGAGCGGATGGCGATGGTGTCGTTACCTTCTGCGTCGGTGAGAACGACGGGTTCCTTTTTGAGTGCGCCGATGGCCAGGATGGCGGATTCGGGCTGGTTGATGATGGGCAGGCCGAATTCATCGCCGAAGATTCCAGGGTTGGTGAGGGTGAAGGTCGAACCGCCAACTTCGTCGGGGGAGAGCTTCTTGGAGCGGGCGCGGCCGGCGAGATCGGCTATTGCGCGCGCGAGATCGGAAAAACTGCGCTTTTCAGACTCGCGAACAGTAGGTACGATGAGTCCCCACTCGAGGGCGACAGCGATGCCGAGATTGATGGTGGCGTGGTAGTGGATGGAGTTCTCGACCAGCGAGGCATTGACGATGGGAAAGCGGCGCAGAGCTTCGATGGCGGCGATGGCGATGAACGGCATGTAGGTGAGCTTGATGCCGTGGCGCTGTTCGAAGGCGGCGCGTTCGCGATCGCGGAGGCGCGCGATGCGAGTCATGTCGACCTTGTAGATGGAGTGGACGTGTGGGGCGAGGCGTTTGCTCTCGACCATGCGCTGGGCGATGATGGCCCGCATTTTGGTAAGAGGGACCACATCGTCGGTAAGGGCCTTGGGAGCAGGCCGCTCGGGAATGGGCTGCGGCGTAGCTGACTGGCGCGATTGCGCTGCTGGCCGTGTTGCACTGCCCTCGCTGATGAAGTGCAGAATGTCCTGTTTGTTAATGCGGCCATTGGAACCAGTCCCGGGCACGTAGCGCAGGTCGATGTTGTGTTCCTTCGCGATGCGGCGGACGAGCGGGGAGGACCTTATGTTCTCTGCAGAGTGCAGTTGCTCCGGTTGCCGGGGTTGAGCTTGGGCAACCTGCGATGAGGCGGGCTGGGCCCGCACACGCGATGCGGCTGACGGTGCCTGCGGCACCATTGCTGGACTCACCCCGGTCGGGGTATTGGCACCGCCGATTACAGCGACCACAGTGTTGATCTGAACAGTCTCCCCTTCCTGCGCGCGGATCTCGGTGAGCACGCCATCGACGTGCGAGGGAATCTCAGCATCGACCTTGTCGGTAGAGATTTCGAACAGGGGCTCGTCTTTCTGGACGGAGTCTCCAACCTTCTTAAGCCACTTGGTGATGGTGCCTTCAAAGATGGACTCCCCCATCTGAGGCATCACGATCGCAACACCCGCGCCGGAATGGTGAGTTCCCTGCGACGGGGCTGACTGCGCCTCCGGCGGCACCTGCGGCGCGGCTGATTCCGCCCTGGATGCCGGAACTGGCTTGGAACCAGCTGACTGGACCTGTGCGGAACCCTTCTCCGAGAGGGTCGCGACGACCGTATTGATAGCCACGGTAGCGCCTTCAGGGAATTTGATCTCGGAGAGAACGCCGGAGGCGGGCGCGGGGATCTCGGCGTCGACCTTATCGGTGGAGATTTCGAAGAGGGGCTCGTCCTTCTCGACGGAGTCGCCTACCTTCTTGAGCCACTTGGTAATGGTGCCCTCTACGATTGACTCGCCCATCTGGGGCATGATGACGGGTGTTGCCATGAATCGTTCACTCCGCGAAGCGCCGGCTCCAGCCGGATTATAAATTGCGGCGCCTGGGGGATGGCGCGCAGACGGCAATCAGGCTCGAAGTGGAGGGTCGGGGTCGCCGTGGAGATGGCGGGCCTCGTCGGAAATCTGAAGAGGCGTGTCCTCGGCGGGAAATCTCCGCCTGGCTGCGGCGTGAGCGCGAAGGGTTTCCATGCTTTCAACGGCGAGGACCTGCTGCGAGAACACCTGCCCGAACTGGCGAGCCGCTTGATGTGCCATTTCTTCGAGCGGAGGAAGTTCGATATCCGCTGGAACTTCGAGATTCAGGCTGGTTACCGGCTTATCAGTGATGCCGCAGGGATTGATGAGCTGGAAGTCGCGAAGTTCGGTGGTCACGTTGAATGCGAATCCGTGCGAGGTTATTCCGCGAGAGACGTGTATGCCGATGGCGCCGATTTTGCGTTCGCGGGCAGGGCCCGGGTGCTGATCATGAAGGCCACACCATACGCCGGTGAGCCCGGCGATGCGACCGGCGCGGACGCCATAAACGCCGCAGAGGCGGATCAGAGCCTCTTCCATCATTCGAACGAAATCCACAGGGCCGAGACGACCTCCGGATGCGTTCTGGAGACTGCGGAGGTCGAAGATGGGATAGCCAACCAACTGGCCGGGGCCATGATACGTGACGTCGCCACCACGGTTGATTTCGTGCAAGGTAATGCCGCGACTGGCGAGGAGCTCGTCGGAAGCCAGGACGTTGGCACGGCTGGCATTGCGGCCAAGGGTGAGCACCGGGGGATGTTCAAGCAGGAGAAGGGTGTTCTCGATGAGGCCTTCGAGTCGCAGGGCGGCAATTTCGGCCTGGAGCCGGAGAGCATCTTCGTAGCTGACACGCCCCAGGTAGAGGTACTCGATCATGGCTCCCTTATTGTATGGATTCGAACGACGTCAGTGCTGCGGAGCAGGTTCAAAGATACCCGCAAAGTTCGACCTCACGCGAAGAAAGACAAGCAGCCAGAGAATGCTGACAACAGCGGCCAGTGGAAGTCCGGAAGGCGCCATGGTTATGTGGGTGAGATCGATATTCACGATGATGGCGGCCAGAATGGTCAGGGCCAGCGGGACGTACCGGTTGATGAGCAGCAGGATGCCGGAAGCGACCTGGAAGAAACCAACGGCGATATCGTAGTGGGAAGCAGAGAGAGCTCTCGTGAAGTCGGCGAGAGGGCCCGGGGGGATGGGAGGTGTGGGCAGAAAGTGGAACAGGCCGTTCGCACCGAAGAAGACGAAGATGATTCCCAGCAGGTAGCGCGCAACCGTTGATGCAAGTTTCATGAAAATTCTCCTTGGCCCGGGAAAGGGGAAGCTGATTGCAAATGGATGCGAACGGGTCCGAGTTTGATTCACAAGAGCGCGCAGAATCTGGCGGAAGACGGTTGGATGAAATGCGGGCCATGGCGGCCGGGGTGGATACCATGGCCCGCGACGCCGACGTTCGGCTGAGGGGCCCGAAACGCAGGCGATATGGGTTGGACCCGCCTTCCCCGGACGGTTCCCAACCCGGTTCGGACTAGTTCCCATGGAGGGTGGGACTAGTCCTTTGGATTTCCTCCAGGGCAAGGATGCGAGGAAATCCAAGTTCGAGTTCAAAGGGTTTTGTGCTCATGCCTGGGTAATAGGCCCCGAATGCACCGGACGGAGGACAGCTCCAGATGGAGCGAAAGTCCGGTGCAACCTAGACAGAGCGCACTAAATGGAGAGAAGGGGAGGAGCCCGGGGGGAATTGGGGCCGCTGCGTTCCTGTATGGGGAGCGCGGTTCTCAGGGTTGCTTCCTTCGGCACCAGGCTGGCGGCGCAGAAAGGGACATACGCTGTACCAAGATTGATTCTCTTGCCGCGCAGACGATGTATCCGCTGGGTGGGCGAACGGTGACCGATTGCGATCAGTACACGATGGAAGGAACTGTCAGCTCGATGAGTTCGGGCCTGCTTAGAAAGGCGCGTGAGTATGTGACATGAAGGCGCGCTGATGCGGTTCCCAAACGCGCGAGGGGCGATCGGGGACAGCAGCAGAATCAGAAGCAGAACTCTGGAGATCATGCGATGCGGCTTCATGTTGAGAGCCTCGAGTATAACCATCGGAAAAATGTTTTCGCAATGGAATGTTGCACGAATGCATTCTGGTTCGTTACGCAGATGCAGTTACGTTTACGTATTACCGTTGAATCAGTTGACAGGATTGGCCGGTCGCTTCGATGATCCGATTGTCCCCCTATCGCGCTCACGCGATGAGCGCCGCCAATGAGGACGGGTCACGATGGAACTTGATTTCTCGAAAAACCTGAGCGGTAGCGAACATCAGGAATCGATCAACGAGATGGTTGGTGGGCTGATCGCGAAACGTGGATACTACTCAGTAATCGACGAACTCATTGCCGCGGTGTATAACCTGGGCGAGATCTCGCTGGCCGATCCAGATAATGGCGAAAAGATGCGTGACTTCGACATGTGGGCGTTGGCCGTGCGCGCGGCGATCGTGAAGCATGAGGGTGAAAACACGTTCGAGAACCGCATCACCGAAGCGGACTGCCGACTAGCCCGCCGCATGGGAATCATCCTGGACTGAGCTAAACAGAAGAAAACATTGGCTCTCTAGTATCTGTAGCAGTATTACGCTGCTGCAGCAACTAGGGCGGCAGTAACGTGATTTATCTCACATACCTCCGACAAACAATGTGGGACTATGGCTCAGTGGCAAGTATCGGGGCCGGGCTGTAGTCCCGTTCTTTCCGATCTGTCCATTCCGTTTTTCCCCGTAAGACCTGAAAAGCGATCAGAACAGGAAGAACTACCGAGCTCAGTCGGCTTGCCGTCGTGTGGCTCGCATTGCGCGGTTCGTCCGCGTGTGGGAACGCACGCGATCATTCCCGCGGGAGATCAAAACGATGAAGGTCTATACCAGCATATTTGTTATCGATGGCGCTCGAACCACGTTTGAGGATCTTGAGGTGAGCGTGCAATTCGACCGAGACGGTCGCAGCTCTCTCGAGTTGACGGATGGTACCAGGGATCGAATCACAGAACTACAGGCTCACATTGAAATAACGTGCGATCGGCCGGAGCGAGGCTGGGCATGAGTATTCAACCGCGCCGTCCGATGCTGGCAGTTCTACAGGAGATGCTGCGCAAGCTGGAGTGCTCTGGCGCAGGAGAAACAGCGGATTCGGCCGATCTCAAATGCATGCTGCGGAGACGAATCACCGAAATCGAAGCCGCTCGAAGACGTGTGCAAAGTTCGAAAACCAGGTAGGGCCCATTTGAATATTCATTCCGATAATGGCCTTCTCGCCTCGCTACGCGCCGTGCTCCGCAGATTTGAGAGCGACCGCGGCTATGATCCGAAAAGGGTCGCAGAGCTCAAGCGAATATTGCGTGCGCGGATCGCGGAGCTTGAGGCCGCGGAACTCTCGAGCCGCAGCTTATCTCCGGAACGGGGCGGAGAGCACTAACCAGTCCGGGCTGCTTCAGTTCGCGTTGACGGTAAGCGTCATCTTCTCCTTGACGGCGTGCGCAAGCTTCTCGATGAGCTCAGCCTTGACAATGATGTCTGCTCGAAAAGCGATACCGTCTGTCCTGCCGACTGCATCGTTCAGCTCTTTCGCTATCTGAACAAGCTCAGCGCTATCGTCGTCGATCTGGCGTTTGCGTGCGATGTTCGCCGCCTCGAATTTTCTATGGGTGACCGATTTCTGGTGCATTCGCATCTGGCTGTTCTTGTCGGGCCAATCATTGCCGGCGGGTGCGGGATAGGATCTTTCGATGTACTGGGGCGGCTGATTCGGGGCGGCTTGCTGCGAGGCGCCTCTTGTGACGATAAGGATGGCAAAGACGAGCGCGACTGTGACTAGCGTAGGTTGGTTGCGGGCGAATCTCGTTGTAACCCTAAGCGATACCGAAAGGGACCTCATATTGCGGAACCTCTCCGGGGGAAGCGGCGGCAAGGCGCCGGCCGGATAATCATACGTCTGATCCGGCGATTTTGAACCTATTCCTCCAGGCGGGACCGTAATGCTGACGCGTTGTGGTCTCTCGATCGCAAGAATGGCTGGAAAATCGACCTTGTAAACTGGGAACGGCGTATTTGGGGCTTTTCTGCGGGAGGTTGGTTCAATGGCATCCGTGATTCTTCCATCGGCTTCGTCGGAGTCGCGTCCGGGGCGGTTTGGGGTGTACGGGGGACGCTATGTTCCCGAGACGCTGATGGCGGCACTGCTCGAGCTGGAGCGGGAGTACGAGCTCGCGAAGGCCGATGCAGTGTTCCAGAAAGAGCTGGACGATCTCCTGCGGGATTTTGCGGGAAGGCCGACTCCGTTGTACTTTGCGAAACGGCTAACGGAAGAACTGGGCGGGGCCAAGATCTACCTGAAGCGCGAGGACCTGCTGCACACCGGGGCGCACAAGATCAACAATGCGCTTGGCCAGGGACTGCTGGCGAAGCGGATGGGCAAGAAGCGGATTATCGCGGAGACCGGCGCCGGCCAGCATGGAGTGGCGACGGCGACGGTATGCGCTTTGCTGGGCCTCGAATGCGTGGTCTACATGGGCGATGTCGACATGGAGCGGCAGGAACTGAATGTGCTGCGCATGCGGTTGCTGGGCGCAGAGGTGCGCGGCGTGTCGGCGGGGTCGAAGACGCTGAAGGATGCAATCAGCGAGGCCATGCGGGACTGGACCACGAATGTGAAGACCACGCATTATCTGCTGGGGAGCGCGCTCGGGGCGCATCCGTATCCGACGATGGTGCGGGATTTTCACCGATGCATCAGCAAGGAAATGAAGCAGCAGATCCTGGAGAAGGAAGGCCGGCTGCCGGATGCGGTGATTGCGTGTGTGGGCGGCGGGTCGAATGCGATTGGGGCGTTTTACGAATTTCTACAGGATCGCAATGTGCGGCTTATTGGCGTAGAGGCGGGCGGGACCGGGACGGAGCTCGGGCAACACGCGGCGCGTTTTCGCGGCGGAGTGCCGGGGGTGCTGCAAGGGACACTGTCCTACATTCTGCAGGATGAGGACGGGCAGATTGCGCAGACTCATTCGGTGTCGGCGGGATTGGATTATGCCTCGATCGGGCCGGAGCACGCCGCGCTGCATGACTCGGGACGCGCGGAGTATGTATCGCAGGATGATGCGGCGACGATGGATGCAGTGGTGAAGCTGGCGAGGACGGAGGGGATTCTGCCGGCGCTGGAGAGCGCGCATGCGGTGGCGGAGTGTCTGCGGATTGCGGGGGCATTCAAGCCGCATGACATACTAATTGTGAATCTTTCAGGGCGCGGCGATAAGGATATGGGGATTATTGCGCGTGAACTGAAGTTGTCGGACAAGTGAGTGATATCCCAGGTCCCAGAAGCGAGACCTGGGGCACCTGCAGTGTAGAGGTCGATTGTTGCGATATGGCTCTCAAGTTTAGTCACAGTCCCGGGCTGGTGGTGTATTTCACGACGGGGGATCCCGATGTGGAGACCACGGGGAAGATCGCGATTGAGGCGATTGATGCCGGCGCGGATGTGATTGAGTTGGGGGTGCCGTTCAGCGATCCGCTGGGAGATGGGCCGGTAATTCAGCGGGCGAGCGAGCGGGCAGTTGCACGGCACACGCGGATGGCAGATGTGCTGCGGGTAGCGAAGGAGATTCGCTTAGCGCGAGAGAATGCCGGGCTGGTGATCTTCACGTATCTGAATCCAATTCTGCGTTATGGATTGCGGCGGTTTGTGGACGACGCGGCAGCGGCCGGTGCGGATGGCGTGCTGGTGATCGATCTGATTGTCGAAGAAGCCGGCGAGTACCTTACGGAGATGGAGCGGGTAGGGCTTGCGCCGGTGTTTCTGGCCGCTCCGACGAGTCCGGATGAGCGGATCGAGGCGATTGCGGCGCATTCGAAGGGTTTTATTTATGCGATTTCGCGCGTGGGTATTACGGGCAAGCAGCAGAGCCTGACGGCCGACGCTGAGGCGCTGGTGAGCCGGATTCGGCGATGGAGCAAGCTGCCGGTGGCCGTAGGATTCGGCATCTCCAACGCGGAGCATGTAGCGCGCGTGGCGGAGTTTGCGGATGTGGCGGTGGTCGGCAGCGCAATTGTGGAGTTGATCGAGCGGTCTACTCCCGAACAGGCGCCCGAAGCAGTTGCCCGATTTATCAAGGGTCTGCGCCAGCCCCAGGCGGCGTTGACCCGGTAGATGCACAAGCTATGTGGCGGCCTGTCGTGCGAGTGCCGCCTATTCGGTTCAACTCATGTTCCCTGCGCCTGGAGCAGTGTGTTCCGGGATTGCACACGAGGATGAAATGACGCTTGAAGAATTGCGCTTACAAATCGATGTTCTGGATCGGCAGCTTGTGGAGCTGCTGAGCGAGCGGGCCCGCGCTGCACTGATGATCGGTCACCTGAAGGTCAAAACGTCGTTGCCGGTGTACGAACCGGCGCGCGAGAAGGTGATCTATCAGAATGTGCGTGCGGCGAATAAAGGGCCATTGCCGGATATCGAGTTGACGCACATCTACGAGCGAATCATCGATGTGATGCGTGCATTGCAGCGGAACGAGTTGGCATCAGAGAGGAATGCCCTGAGGGGCCAAGGCACAGGCGCACCGGACAGTAGCAATCCGGGATCGGCGCCCGAGACTGGGAAAGCAAAATGATCGTTGCAATGCAAGAGACGGCCACCGAAGAGCAGATCGACTATGTGATCGAGGCGATGGTGGAAGAGGGAGTGGAGGTTCACCGCACAACGGGTGCGACGCAGACGATTCTTGCGGCTGTAGGCCCGACAGCCACACTGGACCAGACGAAATTTGAAAATCTGCCCGGTGTACTGAAGGTTCACCGGATCAGTTCGCCCTACAAGCTGGCGGGCAAGGGGTTCAGGCCCGAAGGCACCGTCATCGAGTTCGCCAACGGAGTGAAGATCGGTGGCGAGCAGGTCGTCGTGATGGCGGGGCCGTGCTCAATCGAGAATGAAGAGCAGATCGGCGAGATAGCAAAGAGTGTGAAGTCCGCTGGGGCCAGCTTTCTGCGTGGAGGTGCGTTCAAGCCGCGCAGTTCGCCGTACGCATTTCAGGGGATGGGGATCCCCGGCCTGAAACTGATGTGTGCTGCGGCGCGCGCGAACGGGCTTCTGGTGATCAGCGAGGTGATGGAGATTTCGCAGATCGAGCCGATGCTGCCATACGTGGACTGCTTCCAGGTGGGCGCACGGAATATGCAGAATTTCAACCTGCTGCGCGAACTCGGCATCGCGCGAAAGCCAGTTCTGCTGAAACGCGGAATGGCGGCGACGATCGAAGAGCTGCTGCTTTCGAGCGAGTACATCATGAGCGGCGGGAACTACGATGTGATTCTGTGCGAGCGCGGGATCAGGACGTATGAGACGGCCACGCGGAACACCATGGATATCTCGGCGATACCGGTGGTGAAGAAGTTGTCGCATCTGCCGATCGTCGGGGATCCGTCGCACGGGACAGGACATCGAGACATGGTGGCTCCGATGGCGCGGGCGGCGTTGGCTGCGGGTGCGGACGGAATCATCGTGGAGGTGCATCCGAATGCGGATAAGGCGGCATCGGATGCTGCGCAGACGTTGTATCCGAATCAGTTTGAAACGCTGGTAACGGAGCTGCGCGTGATTGCGAAGGCGGTGGGAAGGACGCTGTGACAGCGGAGTGAGAGTGATGTTTCCCAGGTCTCAAAATCGAGACCTGGGGCACCCAGCCGCTGGGATCTGAACTGGAAGGAAGCCGCATGGAAAGCATCGCGATTCTGGGCACAGGTTTGCTGGGGACTTCAGTGGGTCTGGCTTTGCGTGAGGCGGGGTTTCAGGGCGAAATCATTGGGTGGAACCGCAACCGAGCTCATGCGGTGACAGCGCAGAGGATGGGCGCGCTGGATCGGATCGCGGGTGGTGCGCTGACAGCGGCGCGCGAGGCGCAGGTGGTCCTGATCTGCGTGCCGATTTACGCGACGCTGGATTTGATGGAGCAGCTCTCAAAAACGCTGGGGCCGGAGCATCTGGTCACGGATGTGGGGAGTACCAAGGGACAGATCACGGATGCTGCGGATCGGCTCTTCAACACACCGGAAAGGGCGGGATTTTTGCCCGGGCATCCAATGGCGGGTAAGGAGCGGGGCGGTGCGGAACTGGGCGATGCGAATCTGTTTCGTGGAGCGGTCTGGCTCTTCACGGATTTCCCTGCCTGGCACAGGTCTGAGAGGGCAACTGCTTTGGCGCGGAGTTGGCGCGAGTGGGTTGTGGCCATGGGCGCACGCGGGCTTGATCTCGATCCGAAACGGCATGATGAACTGGTGGCTTGGGTGAGCCATCTGCCACAACTGACGGCAACGGCACTGAGCGCAGTGTTGCAGGATCGCGTAGGCGACGCGCCGGAGTTGAAGGATGTGGGTGGGCGCGCGCTGCGGGAGATGACGCGGCTGGGTGCAAGTCCATTCTCGATGTGGCGCGATATTGCTCTGACCAACACGGGGTTCATCGACGCGGCTCTGCAGGCGCTGGAGCAGCATCTTGCGCACATTCGCGAGAATCTGCGGACGCCCGAATTGCGCGAGGAGTTCGAAAGGGCGAATCGGTTTAGAAAGACGGGGAACGAGGGAACAAGGGAACAAGGGGCAGAGGGAATCGGAAGTGACAATCCAAAGGCCGGTGATTCCTGAGTATTTGGGAGCGAGTGGAGGTGGCCCGATGCTCGTCAGAGCGATAAGCCGAGATCCGGTGAACGGAGTGCCGGAGCGAGCTGGGTGTGCAGAGGGTTTGGATTTCGACGGTCCAGCCGGATCAGGCGGTCGCAGCGCAGAGAATCGGGCTAGTGTCGCGCATGGGCAATTGCTGCAAAACGAGCGATGGGTTGGGGCCGGGACGACCGAGCAAAAACCCCTGAACTTCGTCGGCACCGAGTTCCTTAACCATCAGCAGTTGAGAATCTTCTTCGACGCCCTCGACGATCACGCGCATGCTCATGCCGTGGGCAAGATTCACTATGGAACGCATCACCGTATTCGCCTCGAACGTTGGCGCTAACTTAGCGACGAAGGAGCGATCGAGCTTGATGGCGCCAAATGGCAGTTCGTGCAGGTAGCTTAGACAGGAATAGCCGGTTCCAAAGTCGTCGAGAGCCAAGCTGACACCTACTGCATGGAGAGCCCGCATTTTCTCGGCCGAGCGCTGAAGCGATCCCATCATGACTGACTCAGTGAGTTCGACCTGGAGGAGATTAGGCGCGAGATCAGTAAGCGCGAGCGTCTCGCGAATTTCTCGAACGATATCGTCTGCATTGAACTGGATCGCAGAGACGTTGACCGCAACCTGGATGGGCGCAGGGGACATACTCTGCCACGAGGCAGCTTCGTGACAAGCTTTTGCCATGATGTACGAGCCGATCGAGTGGATGAGGCCGCTTTCTTCGGCGACAGGGATGAAGCGGTTGGGAGAGACATCGCCGAGCACGGGATGCTTCCATCGAGCCAGGGCCTCGAAACGAACGATTCTTCCGGAAAATGCATCGAACTCGGGCTGATAATGCACGTGAATTTCGCCGCGTTCGATTGCTCCGCGAAGCTGATTTTCCAATGTGAGTCGTTCGCGCGCCAAGAGACCGAGATCTTCACTAAAGTAGACTGCACGATTTCGTCCCTTCCGTTTGGCGGCGTACATGGCACTGTCGGCCTGGCGAAGAAGGTCGAGTCCACTCTCGTTGGGATTCTGAAGGCAACTGATGCCGATGCTTGCGCCGACATTGATCTCATGACCTTCGACATGGAATGGCCGGATCATGCATGCAAGCAAGGACTGGGCTGCCAATCCGGCGCCATCTTCAGAATTCAGAGAAGTGAGAATGACCGTGAACTCATCTCCTCCAACCCGGGCCAATGTATCTGATTGGCGAACGCGTGAACCCAGACGAGATGCGACGTCACAGAGGAGTTTGTCGCCGACGGCGTGTCCAAGGCTGTCGTTTACGAGCTTGAATCCGTCGAGGTCAATGTAGAGAAGCCCGACGGTGCGGCCGAGCCTGCGGGCAGCAGCAAGAGCCTTATCGAGATTGTCGCAAAACAGTCTCCGATTGGGGAGTCCAGTGAGGGAGTCAGTGCGTGCCTGATCATGCAGGCGTGCATCGGCGAGCCTGGCGCGTTGTTCGCGGCGGTTCAGTTCGCCAATCATGGTGTTGAAGCCGACAGCGAGTTCCGCAATTTCTCTGCTGCCGCTCACGTCGACCTGGATGTCGAAGCTCTCTTCTGTAGTGACTTTGTGCATGGCAAGAGCCAGGCAAGTGATCGGTTTGGAGATTCGGTATTGAAGCAGCAATCCTGAGATTCCCCCGACCAAGACCGAGATCAAAGCCAGGAAGAACGACGTGCCAAGGAGGCGCTGCTCCTGAAGTTCGAAGTCGCGCATATCGGAGGTGATAAGGACGGTTCCTACTGGCTCCTTGCGATGCAAAGCCGGACGGATGACACTGCGAAGGGCCCCGCGCGATGCTGTTGAAGCGCTCAGCGGGTCTGGGCATTGGAGTTCGCCCGAATTGCGATGGTACTCGGCGAAGAGCGTGCCGGCGAGGTTGTACAAACATCCTGAGATAACATGAGGCTCGTTCTCGAGGGCCTGGAGCACGCTGTCACCAGCATTCCTGTCGTTAAAGTCGAGAGCAGCTGAGGAGTTCTGGCCTATTACATCGGCCAAGGTCGAGAGCCGAGCCTCCAACTGGCTGATCGCGCTCTTACGGATGAGGCAGACCGAAACGACGGTAAACACGGCGAGCGAGACAGAACTAGCCAAGAGCACCACCAAGGTGATGTTGGATGCGAGGCTGGTGGAGCGAAGATTCTTCATGTCAACCATGTCTCTTTGTATGGACAATAATTGCCAGATCGAGGAGCCTGGAACTGATGGTGAGGCCGGCCGCTTGAACTGCATCAATGTTCACCTGGATCTGAATCGAATCGCCGGAACGAACGAATGCGACCATTCCGCCTTCGCGGACAAATGCTTCGTCTTCACCCACACTCAGGACAGACCGACTTACGGCCGTGTTGAGTGAGTGACTCTGGTCACGGGTTAAACCTGGGAAGTACGCGATGTTGCAACGCTGCATTTCGGGTTCGGTGGACTGGAGCATCACCTGGAGTTTTCTGTCCCCACTTGCTTTTCCGTTAAGAACGCGCTTGAGATCCCCACCGGTGGTCCCAGGACCGAAGACGCAGATGATCAAAGTGGAGTGTGTTTTGGGCCAATCGACGTATTTTGTCAGGTTGTAGATGAAGGCGGTGCGCACCGCACGTTCGTCCTGCTGTTGTGAAAGAAGGGGATGCGAAGCGGCAAGGAGGAGAAGAACGAAGGCGACAAAGAGTCGCGACGGGATCGAACTGCCTCTGGCCAGCGCCATATGAGTGCCGCGGATCATCTTGCCAGAGCCTTTCGGTACCCAATGCGAACCTGCAGTGTCCGTCGATCCTGGACGGTAGCAGGCGCCAGGACTTCGGGCCCGGTTGGCGTGGCCCACCCTCGATTGAAAAGGTCATAGCAGCCGGCAGAGAACGACCAGCCGGTACGCTTCGATCGCGTTGAGATTGTGGCGTTAGTGAGGAAGAATGCCGGTATGCGTGTTCCAGAATAGTTGGGTTGCGAACCTTCATAGAGCATTTCAAGCCCCAGGGATGCGTACCGCGAGACAGGGGCGGTGAGGTTGAGCTTGCTCAAGCTGGAGGGGGCGTTTGGTGTCGATCTTCCCGTCTCTTCCTTTCGCGTCCGCAAAATGGAGTAGCTCGCTCGACCGCTCCAGCCGAGCGCATTCTTCGCGAGCGCGTCGAGCTCAAGACCGTGTCCTTTGTCACCACGCCCATTCGACACTTGTATCCCACCGGTGTCGGCGTCAACAGTCTCGGAGATGACCCGGTCGAGGTTATTCGAATAGCCAACTGCGGAGGCCTGAAACCCTGGGCCGATCTTATGTTCGAAGATGATGCTTTGCGACTGAATCCTCTCCGTGTGAAGCTTCCTGAAACTCTCATTGGGATTCAGATTGTCGACGTAAAACTCGGCGTATGGATCGGGGGTTCGGAAGGCACGGTTGAATACATATTTGAGGGAAGTTGAGGACGAAGGCAGCAACATTACGGCGACGCGGGGGCTGAGTGCGTTTCCGTAGGAACTGAACCAGTCGATCCGCCCACCCAGATTCACACTCAACTTGGAATAGGGGTTGATCTCGGCTTCTCCGAAGATCGCGGCCAGAGTCAGTCTGCGGTTGTCATCGAGAAATGGAGGCTGACCGAGATAATAGTTCCGTTGGTTAACGCGCAGGTTATATTCCCAGGTTGTCCCGGTCACAATCCGATGGCGGCCGATGCGACGGCCTAGGACCGCTTCCGAGCCGATCCAGTCCGCAGCGGCGTCATTGATCTGTACCGCGCGCTCGGGCGAATGAGTGCCGCCATAGGGGTAGCTGGCCCAATAGCGGTAGGAATCGTAGTAGGCTCTAACATCCAGCTGAGTTTTGGAGCTGAAGTCACGGGTCCAACTTGCATCAAAGAAGCCGCGGGTATCGATGGTGCGATTATCGCGATCATTGAAGATGGTCGCATAGGCGGCGGTGGGGACAAGCTTGTCGCGCGTGCCGAATAACGCCTCAAAGCGCAGCTGACCACGGCGCAGCGTGGCGAAGGCGTGTTCGTGACGGTCGCCGTCCAGGTTGTCGGCATAGCCGTTGTTCGTGTCGGGGGTCGCATATTCGGGGAAGAACAGGCGCGCAGGCCCGTTGGACCGGGATATGCTGCCGGATGCAAGCACGGCGACGCCGCCGCGATTGAAGGACCCCACAAATTCCGCATTCCGGCCCGCGAAGGACTGGTACTCGGATGCCGCCTCGAACGTGGCCTGATTCGACCGGCGCGTGAACACATTGACAACTGCAAGCTCAGCGTTGGTTCCGTAGAGTGACGAACCTGCGCCTCGAACGATCTCAATATGGTCGATCAGATTCAGGTCGAGCGGGAAGTCTGTGCCAATCGGCGCGCTGTCATAGATATTCTCATTGAGCCGGTGTCCATCGATGAGCAGAAGAATGCGGGCGTTGTAATCGCCGCTCTCGAGGAACCCGCGTACACCGACGTAGTCATACGTGCGATCGTATGCTGTGTAGAATCCGGTAACGCTGCGAAGCAGGTCGGCGAGAGTCCGCCAACCGTAGCGCACAATCTCATCGCGATCGATCAGAGTGGTGGCAGCTGGAGCTTTTCTCGAATCGTCGAGATGGCGTGAAGCAGTGAACAACCGCACCCGCGCCAGATCTTCGATTTCCAGATTGGTAAGGTCGCGGATCTCGGGCTCCTGCGCAGCAGCCGCAGACACGGTCAGAGCCAATCCGAGTCCTAGATTGATGTATTTCTGTCGAATCCCTCGCAAGATGCACACGTCCATAGCTGAGGGCGCTTTCGAGCAACCCGCCCGCTGAAAGATAAGAGTCGTCAGAAGATCTATCGGCAGATTTGGGGGACGGTCTAGTTAACTGAGGCGCCTTCGTCCGCAGGTCCCGTGTAAGTGAGTTTGGGAACGGCGAACGATCAGGATGCGGCGATTTGCTTGAGGGGTTCCAAGACGTCTGTCTCGGGATTGAGGGAGTGGAAGCCTTCGGCCCGAGCGGTTTCCAACAGCATGGGCGACGCAGAGATAAAGATAATCTCGGTGCCGCGAAACATTTCGCGGGCGACCATGGCGGCGCCGAGTTGGAGGGCATCGGTCCAGCGGAGGCGGGTGCGGTCGATGAGCTGACGGGCGGCTTCGAGGACTGCGGGGTTGAGTGGCTCCTGAACCATTCGAGCTGCTTCAATGCGGAGAATTTCAAAAGCAGCGGAAGCGCTTTCAGAGCCAATGTCGCCGGCACGTTCGCGGCGGCGAATCGCTGCGTACACTTCCAGCGGTGCGGAAGCAGCGATGAGCTTGCGATTGTCCTCAACGGACTCCATGAGTCGAATGAGAGCGTCGGTCCCCGGTTCCTGCACGAAAAGCTTCGCAAAGGCCGTGGACTCGAGAAAGTAGCAATTCACAGCTTGCCCCGATCCTCGTGAATGTCGTCGGTGATAGGCTCGCCCTGCACGACAACGGGATGGAAACGCTGCGCTTCTTCCGGAACTCCGGCTTCGGCGCGGTTCAGCCTGATGGTAGTGGTTGGGTATGCCGGGGTCTTGGGATTGGCGATTTTGCTGGTGAGGACCACACCGCGTTGGATGGCTTCAGCGAGCACGGCTTGCCGCGATTCAGGGTGTTGGTTCCAACGGAATGTTTTCCGTGGAAGGAATGAGTCGCGGAACCACTTGAGAGCAATGAAAGCGTGACCGCCTCGCTCTGCCTCGGCGAGAGCGGCACATAGTTCTTTGACGCGAGCATCGAGATCTGCGGGGGCCGCCGGGACCTCTTCAGGCTGATCATCGAAGTCACGTTCGGCGGCTCCGCGCGAGGCCCGGCTCGAGCGGACGGCGCCCGCACTGTCGTCGAGGCGCTCGAAGTAAATGCGGACTTCGTCTTCTTCGGGGGACCAGGTATCGGCCAATGCATTGCGACGCTTGCTACGGCCATTATCGCTACACAACTCAACGATGGCCTGGTATCCGGGAGGGGCGAGGAAGCGCAAGGCACGCGCAAGCCCAGGATCCTGGGAGAAGGCGAGTTCGCCAAGGGCTTCCTCGATAATCTCTTCGGCGTCTGGAATACTTAGGTTGCTTATGTCTGCGCTGCTTTGCGCAGCCCGATTCGATTTCATGAGTTTCTCCGTATAAAGCTTCTCTACCCTGTCTTTTCCCGCCGCGCTCTAATGAATGGCAACCTGATGTAAGGAGGCGCTGTTGAGGCGGGTCACAGGTTCTTATTCTGGCTGTAACGGACCGAATTTTCGTTTCCCGAACGTTGTAAGGTAATCATCGCGGATTAAAGTCTGGCTGAAGCAGCCCCATACCTAAGCCTCTGCTTCAGTCTGATACCCCACAGGGTCAGGAAAACTCTAAGTAAAAAGCACTTCCAAGCTAACCACGCACCAGTGTAAACGATTGTGCAGCCGAACCCTCGGCCCATGCAAGGCCAGGCTCATTGCCGAGAATATAAGCGCAAGGTCCAAGTTGTGTACTCCATGAGATGTTCCGGAGGGCTGCATCTCCGTACAATAGAAGAATGCGGCGAATTTCCCTGGTGTTGTTCCTGGTGTTGCTTTGTTTGGGGGACAAACCTGCACGAGGTCAGGCCGGGCCGCCGGCATTTGACCTGGTGGGACCCAAAGTCGACGTTCATGTGAAGCGGGGCGAAGAGACTCTGCCAATCGGACAAGTGCCGAACCTTCTGCCTGGCGACCGATTGTGGGTGCATCCCGACTTTCCGGAGAGCCAGTCGGCGCATTATGTGCTGATTGTGGGGTTTTTGCGGGGCGCCACGAACCCTCCTCCGTCTGAGTGGTTTACGCGGGTGGAGGCCTGGTCAAAAAAGGTCCGGGCCGAGGGTGTTTTCGTTACTGTTCCGGCCGAGGCGCAGCAGGCAATTGTCTTCCTTGCTCCGTCGACGGGTGGGGATTTCAGCACGCTGCGGAATGCGGTTCGAGGACGGCCCGGGGTGTTCGTGCGGGCAGCGCAGGATCTGAACTTCGCAAATACAGACCGGATGCGGCTGGACACCTATCTTTCCGAGGTCAAGGTGACCTCGCAGACCGATCCTAAGTCATTGAAAGAAAGGGCGCAAAAGGCGGCAACAGTTCTTGGAATCCGACTAGAGCAGCAGTGCTTCGACAAGCCATCGGATCAGCAGGCACCGTGCCTTACGCAGCATACCGAAGGCATGGTTCTGGACGATGCCAACGTATCGAACCGGGTAGCGCAACTGACAAGCGGGAGCAGCGTGGACCTGATGAATCAGCTGGCTTATTCCCCTATCGGGGGGGCGGGGGTTTTCAGTCCATATATCGGAGCGATCCTTGATACGGCTCGTATACTTGCCTCGCTGCACACTGCGCATTTCCAGTACATTCCTGCGCTTTCCCTTCCGACTGACGACACGCTCAATCTTCGATTGAGTGTGCCGCCTTCGTTCAAGGATCCGAAGTCGGTGGTGGTAGTGGCGCTGCCGCCGGTGGGGCCTGTCAAACTGCCGCCCTTACACCCGTCGAATCCGTCGGAAGTCTTTTGTGCGCAGAAACCCGGACTGGTGCTGCCTGCTGAAGGAGCGCCGATGGTGTATGGGAGCCCTGAGGCCCATGATCTCAAGCTCCGCATTCAGTCGAAATCAGGGCCGATCGAGCTGCCTTTGAAGGCGGATGCGGGGCAGGGCGGATTGGTTCTGACCAAACCAGCTCCGGCCCTGCCTCCGGGCGACCTGAACGGGGTGGTGACCGGCAAGTGGGGGTTCGATGATTGGGAGGGGCCGCGCTTTCATCTCGTGGCGTCCGCTCCGGGTAAGTGGACGATTGCTTCCAGTGATGAACTGGCACTGGTGGTGGGTCGTGAGGATACGCTGCACGTTCAGGGGGAGAACACGTTGTGCGTGGAGAAGGTGAATGCGCATCCGGCAGGAGGTCCTCTGCTGCCGGTTCAGTGGAAATCGCCCAAGCCGGAGATGCTGGCGTTTGGAGTTCCATTGAAGGATGCGAAACCTGGCGAGGTGACGATCAACATCCATCAGTACGGATTGGAGAAGCCGGATACGCTCACGTTGATGGCCTATTCCGAAGCGGCTTCGCTCGATCGCTTGACATTAAGCGCCGGGGATCAGGAGGCGATTCTGACGGGGAACCGGCTGGACGAAGTTGCGAAGGTATCGTTCGTGGGCATTGATTTGACACCGGCGGATCTGAAACGCGTGCAGGACGTCGATCAGCTCAGTTTGAAAGCGGGCGCATCTACCGAGACCTTAGAACCAGGCAGGCGCTATTCGGCCCGGGTTGAGCTGAGGGACGGGCGCGATTTAAAGGTGCCGGTAACAGTAGAACGTCCGCGTCCGCAAGTAACTTTATTGAGCAAGGGCACGCAAGAGGAAGAATCGGCCGATCCTTCGCCCGTGCACCTCGGAAGTCCAAACGATTTACCGGTAGAGCGCAGGCTGGTGTTTTTCCTGAAATCGAAATCTCCCCAGAGTTTTCCGCGCGATCAGAAGGTTGAAGTGGCCGCGGCTGACAATAGCTTTCACACGACGCTTTCGCTCACCGACGGGACGTTGATGCTGGAGGACGCAAGCACCGCCTTGGCCGTTGTTGAACCACTGGCGAAATTCGGATCTTCGGCTTTTGGGCCGGTGCAGGCGCGAGCAATTTCGGGTGATGGAGTGGCAGGTGAGTGGCTTTCGCTGGGAACGTTGGTGCGCTTGCCGGGTTTCAAGGAACTGCGTTGCCCCCACAGCGTGGCGAAGCAATGCACGCTGGCCGGCACAAATCTCTTCCTGGCGAGGTCGATTTCGGCGTCGGAGGATTTCGATAATGCGATCGATGTGCCCGCCGACTTCACTGGGACACAGCTGACGGTTCCGCATCCGGCAAATGGGATTTTGTATCTGAAACTGCGTGATGATCCAGAGACGGTGCAAACGCTGGCGTTATCGGTATTACCCGCAACGCCGGCGTCGTCGTCGGTAGCAACGAGGCCCAGCGAGTCGAAGCAATCGGAGCAACAGAATGCGCAAGCCCCGCCCCAGTCAAAGACTGAGCCCTAGAGAGCTTCCGAAGCGGAGCCAGAGGGGCGCTCGTTAGTTGAAATAGGCGCGGTTTTTCTCGGCGAACTCCGCCTTGTCAGCGGGAAGTTCGGCTTCCGGGAAGATTGCGTTCTGAGCGCAGATGCCGGCGCAGTTTCCACAATCGATGCATTCATCAGGATTGATATAGACCTGCGACACAGTAGCGGCTGCGGGGTCGGACGGTTGCGGCGCGATGGCGGAAGTGGCACATTCGGCTACACAGACGAAGTCTTTGGTGCATGCATCGGTTACGACATAAGCCATGAATGATTGCTCCTTAAGCGATGGCAGCGCTGTTGATGTCTGCGCTTTTTCGAGCTTATCGGCGGAGACGGACGGGCCTCCGTGACTCGAGTCACAAGCGAGAAAGCGGTGCAGGTACGGTTTATCGACGATCTTTAACGGGTGAATTCGATGTCGGCGCCATCATGGTTGGACTGCCGGGCTCGCCGCTGATACTTCGCAACGTACATAGCAGCATCCGCTGAATTCAACAGGCTGTCCTGTGTGCTTCCGTCCACTGGAAACAATGCAACGCCGAAGCTGGCGGCCCCGTGGATTTGATTGCCATCGATTTGAAATGGATTGGAGAAGCAGACTTCCAAGCGCGCGACGACTGACTGGATGTCCTCGTGGGTCGACGCATCCTGCATGAGGACTGCGAACTCGTCGCCTCCCAGGCGGGCCATGACGTCGCCGGGCCGAAGCTGGTGCTTCATGCGCAGCGTGACTTGCTGCAGGTAACGGTCGCCGATTTGATGGCCAAAATGATCGTTGATCAGCTTAAATCCATCGAGGTCGATGTAGATCAGCCCGAAGTTGGACTTCTCTGTTTTAGCCTGTTCGATGATTTCACCAAGGCGTTTCTCAAGAGAAAAGCGATTGTGGAGTTCGGTGAGGAGGTCGAATTCGGAGCGGTGCTGGAGATCGGAGTAGAGCCGGCGATTCTCGATCGCCAAGGCGATGAGACCGGCAGCCGAGGAGAGCGCATCCGTTTCGATTTTGGAAGGATTGGTGCTTGCGTGAAAGGCGGCGCTGATCACTCCGTGCTGCACGCCGGATCGCGACACAATTCGGTGCTCGACAATGCGCAAGCCTGTGAACTGTTTGGGGCGGGTTCCACGCCGGCGGCCATCGACAAGCTCGCACCAGCAAGCTGCGCCGTTCAATCGAAATGAAACTATTTCGGTCGCCTCATCCACCATGTCTATGAGGCTGGTGGAGCCGTTCAGGTGTTCCAGGACGCGGCTTCGCATCTGTTCGATTCGCGCCAGACGCGCGATGTGGGTCCGTCCGCGCCGCTCGGAGCGCCAGGCAAACGCTCCGATGATGATCATTCCCACAAGCAGGGCACCCGCAAGGTAAGTGAGGTTCCTTACGGTGAGGAAGGAGGGGCCGGCGATGACCGTCAGATCTTCGGAAGAGCGAAGCAGGATGTCAAATGCCGTGGGTTCCTGACTTTGTTCAGCCCTCGAGACTTTACAAACACCCACAATCCGTACCTTCGATCCTGCCTGGATTTCGCGTAAGGGCTGAAGCGCAACATTGTCGTGCTGAGGGTGCTGAAGAATTGCCTTGAAAAGATATCCGCTTGACACAAACACGTATTCATCCTGCGCGGCCTCACGGACAGCGGTGAGCAACTGGCCGTCGATCGAGACGAGATCGAGCGCGTGGTCGCCCCGTGCCAGAACATCTGATGTAGAGGTAACTGCAGCTACAGGAGAAGGCGAGTTCGTGTCCTCGATGGCGGCGCCGGCCAGAATGAGAGACCCGTTCTGTACGTCTGGAAAGCCGGTTACAGTGGCGCGATCTCCAATCTTTGCCGGCTGTTCGAATTGCGTTGTGACCAGGAGGCTTTTGTGGCCGTTCTGTAAAACAAGCGTCGATCCAGGCTCGTAATAGGTGATTGTTCCGCTGACCTTGACGCGCCTGGTTTTGTTCTGGACCTCGTACCCGCTCAGGATCTGGTCCATTGGTGTGACCGGCAGGTCTTGCGGAGCAACTGATGCGCGATGAATGACCTTTAAGTCTGCGGAGGATGGAACTTCGATCAGAACGCCGGTCATCTGCATTTTTCGATCGAATCTGCCCGCGACCGCGCCGGTTATCTCGACTTCGGAGTCCAGCAGTGTTGTCGGGTCGATTGGGTCGCGTTGAGGCATTTGAGCATCGACGGTCCCGCCATCCATCTGCAACTGCAGGTACAAGGTGGAGATTCCAACGTCGTCGACGAGATTTGCGCTTCGAACGAATCCGCGGATGGCGGCTCGCTGACAATCGAGTTCTGCCCGGATGAGTTGGCGGAAGTCAGCTTGTGCGGGAGCCGGCGGTGCGCCATGTTCCCTGAAAATGACTTTTTCAGCCTTAACCTCGGGTCGAAAACTGGCACGTGTTGTCCCGATTACGAGAACTCGATCCCCTGGCGCGAATGCTTGATCGGCAGTGGTTTCAACGTAGATGGCCGTGCGGCCGTCCTGTACAAAGAGGTCGACATTGCCCCGCACGTAGTAGGTCACTGAGCCGGTAAAGGCGACCGGAAGAGCGCGGCTTGCCTGGGCGTTCGTGAGCGAATGGATAGCGCTGAGCGTTGTGAGGGGAGCGGTTTCCGCCTTGGCAACCACGGCTGTGACCAGCAGGGCTGCGTATAGAATCCGGCCGAACGTGCGATAAAACTTCATCATCGTCGCCGATCAACGCTCAATATGCGTGGACCGTTTGGGAATGCCCGCACGATGAGATCGGAGGAGTTTGCTGTCGCTCCTGGAAAATCCGAAAGGCTCAAAGTCTGGCCATTTGAGTAAGTCTAACGCTCAAGTGCATGTGATTTCGCTCCCACAAAGGAGGCAAGGAGGGGACTTTAGGCATTCGGAGTTGGATTTATTGAATTCGTTTCAATTCCGGAAGTCTCGACAGGTCTCGAGGGAGAATCCTGGGAGTGTTCAGACAGCAAAAGTTCAAGAAGAAAGCCCACCTTTGAGGATGGGCTTTCTTGTTTGTGGGTCAAACCGTTCAACACTCGCCTCAACCCACGCGCTATAGAAACGATAGGCTCGCCGAGGTGGTGGTGCATCCCTCGTAGGTAACCATATGGGCGGAAATCAGAGGAACCAAAGTACATCTGCGAGTGGAACCTCGAGCTGCAGGGTCGGTCTTCTACGCAGTGCGATCCTTAAACGGCCGAGAAGACGGTGAATCTCTCCTGTTCCGCCTCGCGATTGACGTGATAGCGTAAGAGGACCGAAATGAAGGGTTTCCACTGTCGAGAGACATTCTGTCGTGTGTGCCGATGGGCGGAAGGCGCACTTGCGGCTGGACTGATGCTGACCGGGGCTGCCTTCCTGACTCCGGTCGCGATCCTGGCGAGTGCCCAGAATGCTCGCGGAGGGCCAGCGGTGGTGCAGCCGGGAGCGCCCGGGGAACCGACAAGGACACTGCCAACGGATACGCACGCGACCCTGCCGCCGATTTCCCATGCCGATGTGGAGTTCATGCAGGGGATGATCATGCATCACTCGCAGGCGGTGGAAATGACGGCGTTGATTCCGTCGCACTCGGAGAACAAGAACGTGCAGGCTCTCGGGGCCAAGATCAGCAGCTCACAGGCCGATGAGATCCGGATGATGCAGAGATGGCTTGCGGTGAGGGGGCAGGCGACCTCGATGGAGTTACCGGATATGCCGGGGATGGATATGCAAGGGAATGCGATGGCATTGATGCCGGGCATGCTGTCCTCGGGGCAGATGGAAGCATTGAAGAAGGCTCAGGGTCGGGAGTTCGACAGGCTGTTTCTTAGCGGGATGATTCAGCATCATGGCGGTGCGCTGGTCATGGTGAAAGATCTGTTCAACAGTGCCGGTGCGGGGCAGGACGCGGAGATTTTTGATTTCGCGACGGACGTGGACAACTCACAGCGAGCAGAAATCAGAATCATGCAGAAGTTACTGGAGGAGCTTCATTGAATTCACCGAAGAGTGTTGTACTTCCCCTTGTCGCCATAGCCGTGGTTCTCTTTTTCCCCGGGCTGAGCAATTCGCAGGAACAGAAACCGACGCCTGAGGCTTCGGGACAGGTTGCCCCGCAAGCACAGGAGAAGCCGAAGGCTGAAGCAGATCCGTTTGCACCCCAGCCGGCTCCGCCGCTGCCGCCGGGAATGACGGGATCGGACGCCAACGATCCGCGAGCAAAGCTCACGCCTGGGATGTATGACGCAGGCGAAGCGGCGAAGGGGCTGAAACATATCGCATTCGTGAAGAAGCCGGATGCATTTCAGCTTCAGGCGACTTCAGGCGACGACCCGAGCGTGCAGAAGCTACTGGGTCAGCTCGGCATCGGATCGGTAGAGAAGATGCCCAAGGCAATGCAGATGGTGATTGCCCAGCTGGCATTTGCGAATTCGGACTTTGCGTTTCAGGGGACTCACCTGTTCCAGGGGAATTTTTACGGAGTAAACATTTATGACATCAGCAATCCAGCGAAGACGTCGCTGCTGACTTCGATGGTCTGTCCGGGCGGACAGGGAGACGTGTCCGTGTACGGGAACTTGATGTTCATGTCGGTGGAGATGCCGAACGGGCGGATCGACTGTGGCACGCAGGCTTTTCCGCCTGAGCCAGCGCCTGAGCCCGGGCATGAGAAGGAGCGTCGCCTGCCGGTTCCGCAAAAGGAGCGGTTCCGCGGAGTGAGAATCTTCGACATCTCGGACATCAAGAGCCCGAAACAGGTTGCGACGGTGCAGACGTGCCGAGGCTCGCATACGCACACACTCGTTGTCGATCCGAACGACGACAACAATGTGTATATCTATGTTTCGGGAACATCGTTTGTGCGGCAGCCGGAAGAGCTGGAGGGATGCTCGGGCGAGGGGCCGGAGAAGGATGCGAATACGGCACTGTTCCGAATCGATGTCATCAAGGTGCCGGTCGCACATCCGGAAGAGGCGGCGATTGTTTCACATCCGCGGGTGTTTATCGATCCGCGTTCGGGTGTGATCAATGGACTGAACAACGGCGGCAGCCATGGCAAGGGTGAGGAGAAGCCGCGCGAGACCGACCAGTGCCATGACATTACCGTGTATTCAGCCATCGGCCTTGCGGCAGGCGCGTGTTCCGGAAACGGATTGCTCCTGGATATCAAGGATCCGGTGAATCCAAAGCGCGTGGATGCGGTGAACGATCCGAACTACTCGTACTGGCATTCGGCGACGTTTTCGAATGACGGCTCGAAGGTGGTGTTCACCGATGAATGGGGCGGAGGACTGGGAGCGCGTTGCAGAGCAAATGATCCGAACAAGTGGGGCGCAGATGCGATCTTCAACTTGAAGGACGACAAGCTGAGCTTTGCGAACTATTACAAGCTGCCAGCAGCGCAAGGCGACACGGAGAACTGCGTGGCGCATAACGGGTCGCTCATTCCGGTGCCGGGCCGGGACATCGAGGTGCAAGCGTGGTATCAGGGCGGTGTTTCGGTAATGGACTTCACCGATCCGGGGCACCCGCAGGAGGTTGCATATTTCGATCGCGGGCCGATCGATCCGAAGATGCTGGTCTTAGGCGGAGATTGGTCGGCGTATTGGTATAACGGTGCGATCTACGCCTCTGAGATTGCAAGAGGGCTGGACGTGTTCGAGCTAATGCCCACCGATTTGCTAACGCAGAACGAGATTGATGCAGCAAAGATGGTGCAGGTAAAAGAGCTGAACGTTCAAAATCAACTGAAGCAGGAATGGCCGGCGAAGCTGATTGTCGCAAAGGCCTACGTTGACCAACTGGAGCGCTCGCAGGCATTGTCCGCAAATGAGATCGCATCTTTGCGGAAAGCGATTAGAAATGCCGAAAAGTCGCATTTGAAACAGAAGCAAGTTGCGAAGCTGCGGGCCATGACAGGCAACCTGGAATCGGGTGTAGCCACCGCCAAGAACCATGCGGATGCGAGCAGGATAGAGGCACTCGCTGAAATCCTGAAGCATCCTGTGGGATAGATCTCTTTTTTCGGGTTCGGCTTGGTTCCCAGCTGAATTGGAACATTTCATCACATCTTGTCAGGGAAAGTAGAAGATGCATGACGAGCCAGATAACTCCTGACTCGTTTTTTGCGTCTTTACATCTGTACCTACGGTGTCGGTTCCAGGAGGCCAACAGGCCCGAACGGCGAAGGAGTCGGTTGCTGCCAAGTACCGAGTATTTTTGATTCGAATAGGAAGTAGTTAGCTAAAGAACGATTGCACGTCTGCAGTTAGATGTAGTTCGTTCGTTGCCATCAATCACATTCAGGACAGCCGGTCTCCTGCTCGCGCGATGCGCGTGAGTCTATCCATGTCGCGACAGGCGAGGAGTAAGGTGTTTCGCATTCCAGGTATTGGACAATTGGAACATTTCGATTTACTCGAAGGTGGCAGGGTTTTGGGCATATGCGGCCTAGTCCTGGAGCCAGATCAGCCATCTGGACACGATCACTTAATCGCGGAATCGGAGGCCATTGCACGCGCGATGCGCGCCGATTCGGGCTGGATTCAAACAAATCTTAAGGCGCCGTCTAAGCTCATGGCAGAGAAGGAACTGACAAGCGACTCTTTGGCGGACGGGATCGCACTTAGAAAAAATGTCAGGCGTCGTGTAGTTCTTACATTCACCGAATTCGGTAAGAGCAGCGAGACCGAAGTTGAGGACGGCGAGACGCAGTCAACGCGAAGACATGTGCAGGAAGACCGGAAGTTACCGGTAAACCAAATAGAAGAGAGTCAGCGGTTAACGCTCCAAAGCTGTAATTGCCTTGGGTCGGATCTCAAATTGTTGCAGGTGGCAGCGTCACGCCATGTTTGGCCCTCCAGATGCTATCAGGAGGGGTGAACGCCTCACATTGCGGCGGAGATAGAGACCTGCAAGAACTTACATCGCAAGCCCATGCGCAAGCCATACGGGTTCGTGCTTCAGGAACCCGGCAGGGCATGGAAATAGAGGAGCGAGGGTATCGCGAATGCAAGCAGCAAATAGTGCACTAAATATATTGGAGAGCGATGGTCCGAGTCTGGGAGCTATTTCGACCATCAGCGTGTTACGTGAAACACTTCCGGCCTCGACCTGGAGAAGGCCGTCACCGTTTCTCTCTTCTGCAGTCCAGCGTTCATTCTCGATGCGTTATGCCGTCCTGAAGCGGACGGTCGACATTCTGCTCTCGAGCTTGCTGATCATTCTGCTCTTTCCCATAATGTTGGCTGTGGCGATCGCCGTGGCGGTGACGTCGCAAGGTCCAATCTTCTTTACGCAAGAGAGGCTGGGGCGGTTTGGGGTGCCATTCCGGATCATCAAATTCCGCTCGATGTATTCGAACAAACACAAGAACAACGTGCAGGCGATCAACGAAGTGCACCGGGAAATGCATCGGCGCAATGAGCAGGCGTACCCGCTGAACAAAGATGTTCCCGATCCTCGCATCACGCCGGTAGGACGAATCCTCCGAAAGCTAAGCCTGGATGAGCTGCCGCAGCTCTTCAATGTGCTGAGGGGTGATATGTCGCTGGTGGGTCCAAGACCGATTGTTGAGGCCGAGGTGGAACTGTACGGTCAGCATTTTGCTTACTACGACCTGTTCAAGCCCGGAATCACGGGTCTCTGGCAGGTTTCGGGCCGGAGCGACATTGGATATGAAAGACGTGTTCTGTTTGACCGCGAGTATGCCAGCAACTGGAGCTGCGCGCTCGATTTCGAGATTCTCACGCGAACGATTCCCGCCGTGCTCACGATGCGGGGAGCTTATTAGGAACCGACGAAGCAGATAAGCGTTAACAACCGCTGGTTGAAACGGAGCCGCGCAGGCGCAGAGGAAGAGCGCTCAGCGCGGCTTTCGTCTCTTTCGGGCTGCCCTGCAGTGAAGGTTGAGCGGCGTCAACCCCTCTGGATGAGCATGTACTGCGCGCTGCCTTACCAGATCGAGATTGCAGCATCTAACAGAGCGTGAGCCCCACGGACGCGGCTACCCCTGGGTATAGGAGTCACGCGGGCCCGCTCGCGACGGGCCAAGCAGCACAGGGCGGGTAGCGCCGAGTCAGCACAATTGAGCGACAATCTGTAAAAGCTGGGTCTGCAGCGCCGGGGTGGGGAGAGAGACTGTGAGGGCAACATCTAAACAACCGGTTGTTGTTTTTTGGGCAGAAGATTACCTTTTCGTATTCGGCCAGGACCCATGTTGATCGACACGACGACGTCTCCGCTACCATCGCAGGGCAAGTGGATGACGGTGAAAAATTTCCTTCGCTACAGGATCCCGCACGCGATCGGGCTGGACCGGGCTATTGCGTTTACGGTGTTGGGACGCGTGGTTCAAGGTTTAGGCAGTGTGGGAAGTGTGCTGTTGATTGTGCACTTCCTGACCGCTGCTGAGCAGGGATACTACTATGCGCTCTGGAGCCTGGTCGCTCTGCAAAGCGTATTCGAACTGGGATTCTCGTTTGTGATTCTTCAGGTGGCAGCCCATGAGCGGGCGCACCTCGAGTTTCACGCAGACGGCAGCATCACGGGCAGCGAGAGGGCGCATCTGAGATTGGCTTCGCTGCTGCAGCGGGCTGTGAAGTGGTATACGAGTGCCGCGGTGGTGATGGGTATCGCGCTGATGGTGGGCGGAATGAGGTTCTTTTCACTCCATCAGCAACCGCAGGCGCCAAATATCTGGATCACTCCCCTAAGGGTGACGGTGCTGGCATGTGCGATTACATTCTCGATCGGGCCCGTGCTTTCGTTTCTGGAAGGATGCGGGCAGGTTGCGCAGGTCGCGCGTATGCGACTCTTCCAGTCGACGGTGAGCGTTGCGGCTTCATGGACCGCGATGCTGAGCCATCATGGCCTGTTCTCACCGGCGATGGTGCTGCTGGGCCAGGGACTTGTGGCAAGCATCCTCCTGTATTCGAGGAGAAGGCTGCTGATGCCCCTCCTGCGGACGCACGTGATGGACCAAGGCATTAGCTGGAAGCGGGAAGTGTGGCCCTTCCAGTGGAAGATCGCGATCAGCTGGCTTTGTGACTACTTCATCTTCCAGCTATTTACGCCGGTTTTGTTTGCATTTCGTGGTCCGGAGGAGGCTGGCCGGATGGGTCTGTCCATGAACATCGTGACCCAACTGAGCGCCATGATGCTGGCGTGGATGACTACGAAGGCTGCGCCGTTCGGGAGTCTGATCGCAAGGCAGGAACGACCGGAACTAGACCGGATGTTCTTCCGATCTCTACGCCAGTCCCTGATTTTATTCATGGGGACAGCCTCCGCAGTGCTGATCGGAGTGCTGGCCTCGCCGTACATTCTGCCGAAGATCAGCAGACGAATTGAGGCCTGGCCGATCTTCTTGTTGTTGCTGCTGACTGCATTAAGCAGCCACGTCGTGCAGAGCGAAGCCATCTATCTGCGGGCGCACAAGTGCGAGCCGTTCCTGGTGCAGTCGATTGTGATCGCGACGTGCACGGCGGCAAGTGTGGTTGTGCTTGCGAAGACTTCCGGCGCGCTGGGTGTTTCGATCGCCTACTTCCTGGTACTGGGCGTGGCGGGGGTAATATCGGCAACTACAATTTTCAAGACAAAACGACATCAATGGGAACAGGCAGGGGCTTGAGTATGCATGCGGATTCGAACAGCAACGGAACAACGGCTGACCGTCGTATTACGGTAGCGATGTGCACCTTCAACGGCGGCCGACATTTACAGGAGCAGTTGGAGAGCATTGCGTCGCAGACCTGCCAGCCTTGCGAACTTATTGTGTGCGACGATGGGTCAACGGACGAGACCATCGGAATTCTAAGGCGATTCCAAACGAAGGCCGCGTTTCCCGTCAGCATTGTGCAGAATGCTGAGCGTATGGGATCCACCCGCAACTTCGATCAAGCGATCGGAATGGCTCGCGGTGAGTTCATCGCGCTATGTGATCAGGATGATCGTTGGCTCCCGCAGAAGCTGGAGCGCCTGGCGGGATGTCTGCTGGAAAACCCGTTTTTGGGCGGAGTCTTCTCGGACGCGGAATTAATAGACGGAGACGGGCGGCGCGTCGGAATGAGCCTATTCGCGAAGCACAAGTTTACGCCGGCGAAGCAGCGGAGTTTCGTCAGCTGCCCAACTTCGACGCTTTTGAAGTATGACGTTGTGACGGGAGCCACCCTGATGTTCCGATCGAGCATCCGTCCGTACTGCTCACCAATCCCCGCCACGTGGGTGCATGATGGATGGCTGTCATGGATGCTTGCACTGCACTCAAGGGTGACCCTGATTTCTGAGCCTCTGGTGGAATATCGTATTCATGCCGGGCAGCAGTTGGGGGTGGGCACTTCCAATGCTGGACAAGGCGGCCGTGAGACGCGGCGGCAATTCTATGCGCGTGTTGCGCGCCAGTTTGAAGATCTGCTGGCCCGCGTGCTGGCCGAGGGCTGGAACGAGCACGATGCGCTGGTCGAACGGCTTCGCGAGAAGATCACTTTCCTGAAACGGCAAGCATCGTTGTCGCAGCGGTTCGGGGCTCGTACGATGCAGATGCTCGGATTGCTGCCGAAGTATCTGCACTACGCGCGCGGGCTTGGATCGTTGCGCACGGATCTGCTGCTGGGCCGGGAGATGTTATGAACGACCCTCTCCAGGGGGCCAGCATCAGTCCGGGACAACCGGCAGCGATGGCGATGCCGGCATTGTGGCCGCCAATGAAAGAAAAGACCGCGAACCACGAGCTAGTGCAGGGAGAGCTAAAGTCGCGGCAGGATCTGCCGCTATTTTGCAGTCCCCTGACTATCTTTCTGGGCAATTGGGCGCTGATGATCATTGCGCTCAGCTTTCAGGTCACTTATGTGACCTACCCTCACGCGGGGATGCCGCTCCTGTTGTTCGGAATATCGCTGGTATCTTTCTCATCCGGATATTCTGTATCGCGTAAATTACTGCAGCGGTGGCCGACCGTTACCAGTGCGTCCGCCTACACACTCGATGTGACGCAGTTATGGCGGTTGAATCTGCTGTTCTGCGGCGCGGCGTTATTGATTGTCGCGTTCAACTGGGTGCGCTCCGGGCCGCCGCCGGCTGTAGGCGACCCGACCTCGTATCTAATATATGGACGTTTCAAACAAGTCCTCTTTCCGCTGCTCGTGACGGTGACTGTCAACGCGATCCTTGATCCTTCGCGATGGCGGAGGGCGGGATTCATGGCATTCGGGATTGCGGGGATGATGTTGTACATCACACGCGGTCTGCTGATGGTAGCCCTGCTGCAATTATTTTTCGTGTTTTCAATGAAGACGTGGATGAGCAGAAGAAAGCTCTATGCAATTCTGATTTGCTTTGTCGCGTTTGCGGTCGTAGTCCTTACGGTTATCGGAGACGCGCGAACGGCTCACAAGGTCTTCTTTGAGTATCTCCAGATCAGGCCAAAATACCTTCACTGGCCGATGGCTTACTTATGGCTGACGTCGTATGTATCTATTCCGTTTTCAAATTTGTGCTGGATCTTCGCTAATGGCAGTTTCCACGGGCCGACGCTATCGTTCTTGTATCCTCTGCTGCCTTCGTTCCTAACGCCTCCATATCCGCACGCGTACATTCATAATGATCTCAGCATCATCGACGGGGCCAGTACGTACCTGGTGGCTTATGCGCTGGACTTCTGGTATGTGGGGGTCTGTCTGGCAAATCTTGTGCTGGGCATCGGCTGCGGATGGCTGCGTGAACGCGCGCTGCCCCGACGACTCCTGGTTGGGGGAATCCTTCTGACCTGTCTCTCCTTCATTTTTTTCAGCGATATGTTTACCCCGCTTTCGACAATTCTGCAGATCGCGATACAAAGTGCGGTTCAGCGCAAGTGCTTCCATTGGGACGCAGAGCCGGTGGGGATGGTGGCGGAATGAATGAAATCAGGCCAGTGTTCGCGGCATCTGCCGAGCGACTGAAGGTGATGACGGTGATCGTGTTGTACCGGATCGCGCCGCACGATTCGCCTGCCTTCAGGAGTGTCATGGCTGCGCGGGAAGCTTTCGGGCGAGCAGGTGAAGTGAACGTGCTCTTGTGGGATAACAGTCCCTCAGCGGGAGCAGGCGAGGGCCTGCCCCGGGGCGTGGCTTATTTCGGGGATGAAAGCAATTCGGGACTGGCAACAGCGTATAACCGTGCGCTGGAATGGGCTGAACTTCACGGCGCGGAATGGCTGTTGACGCTGGACCAGGATACGGCGGTGCGAGCGGATTTCTTTGTGAAGATGGCGGCTGCCGCCCGGGCGAGTGCGCGATATGCAGGAATAGCGGCTATTGTGCCGCAGATCGCGGCCGGTGAGAGGCAGCTTTCGCCGAACCGGTTTCAGTTTGGCGCCATTCCGCGGTGGTACAGGAAGGGGTATGTGGGTGTTCCGGCCGAGCCGGTGTTTGCATTCAATTCAGGAGCGATGCTGCGAGTTGATGCGCTGAAGCAGGTTGGCGGGTACGATCCGCGGTTCTGGCTGGATAACAGTGACGCAATGATCTTCAGCAAGCTGCATGAGCATGGTAAGCGCGTCTATATCGCTGGTGAGATCCAGGTCGAGCATGAATTCTCGATGAAGGACATGCAGAAGCGAATGAGTGCGAACCGGTACTACAACGCGCTGTTTGCGGAGACTGCGTTTTGGGATTTGCGGATGAACCGCATGGCTGGCTGGGAGCGGATGGTGCGTCTCATGGTGCGCCTGGTGAAGCACTTGATCCGCGGAGATTCCGCGGAACTGCGGCGGATTACCTGGCAGGCCCTGATGCGAAGGCTCTTCACTTCGAGACGGAGACGAATTGAAGAGTGGATGCAGGCTACTCAGGATCGCATGCAGATCGCTCAGCACCAAGCCACGGGGGAGCCGCGAACTTCTGTATGCATGGCGGCATACAACGGCGGCCAATTCGTTAAGGCACAGTTGAACTCGATTCTGACGCAATTGAAGCCGAACGATGAAATCGTCATCATAGATGACGGCTCGAAGGATGATACGGTTCGGCGCATTGAGGAGATGGGTGACGCCCGGATCAGGCTGCTCAAGCACGAGAGAAATACGGGCGTGGTGAGGACGTTTGAAGATGCTCTGCGTTGCGCGACGGGAAAGATTCTATTTCTCTCAGACGATGATGATGTGTGGGCTCCGACGAAGGTGCAGCGCTTCATGGATGTATTCGAAAGCAGGAAGGATGTAGAGATTGTGTCCAGCCGTGTTCGGATGATCGACGAAAATGATGGTTTGCTGCCGGATTCGCGAATCAATCGTGAAGGCAGGTTTGCGTCGGGATTCTGGCGAAACGTGTACATGAATCACTACCAGGGATCGGCGATGGCAATTCGCGCGGGGCTCCTGGGGCGCGTGCTGCCGTTTCCAGCAAACGGATCGTTTCTGCACGATGCCTGGATTGGCACACGGAACGACCTATCAGGCGGCAAGGCGTTCTTTATCAATGAGGAGCTGCTGTTTTATCGCAGGCACATGAAGAACGCAAGCCGGACAAAGTCGATGCGAGAGCAGATCCAGACGCGAGTCGACCTACTGCTTGCGCACCTCAGGTATGCGTTGCTCCAGGCTGGGTGAGGCCAGGGTTCGAGAGGCAGACGAACTGGTGAATGAGATGACACGGGAACGGGTCGAAGTCATCATTCCGACTTATAACGCGGCGCGATATTGGCGGGAGCTGTCGACGGGGATCCGTGCTCAAAACTTAAAGCCCGACCGCGTAATCGTCATTGATTCTTCCTCCAAAGATGGTACGGCAGAGCTGGCGCGGCGGGATGGATTTGAAGTGCTGGAGATTCCAGCGCGACAGTTCAATCACGGCGGGACCCGCCAAATGGGTGCAGACCATGCGCCTGATGCGAGCATTCTCATTTACCTGACGCAGGATGCGGCGCCGTATGGAACTGAGGCATTCACGAACCTGGTGAGGGCGTTCGAGAATCCAGAAATTGGCGCTGCATATGGGCGTCAGCTTCCACGAGAGAAGGCGAGCCCGATCGAAGCGCACGGCAGACATTTCAGCTATTCGGATTCTGCCGTAGTGCGTTGCTGGGAAAGCCGGCGCACAATGGGTTTCAAATCGATCTTCTTCTCTAATGCGTTCGGAGCATATCGGCGCGAGGCGTTGATGAGCGTCGGCGGATTCTCGTCTGATGTCATCTTCGGTGAGGACACACTGGTAGTGGCGCGCATGCATCGCGCGGGATGGCAGACGGCGTATGCTGCCGATGCAATGGTGAGGCACTCGCACGATTACACAATCAGCGAGGAGTTCCGACGATATTTTGATATCGGGGTACTGCACTCGCGCGAGAGCTGGCTGAACGAGCAGTTTGGCAGCGCATCGGGAGAAGGCCGGCGGTTCGTTGTCTCGGAATTGAAGTACCTGCTTCGACATGGGCCGTATTACATTCCATCAGCGATGGCGCGCACGCTGGCGAAGTACCTGGGCTACAAGATCGGGCGACGCGAGAGCCGGATTGCACCGGGCCTGAAGCATCGGCTGGGCATGAACAAGCAGTATTGGATCAGGTGAGCGGCCCTGCGAACCGCTCATGGTCGGGATCGGTGACCTTTCAGACACAGGGAGAGCGGAGGCGCCCAGGATAACGTTCGATCAGGACTCAGCGTACGGAACAGTGAAATAGAAGGTAGCGCCTCTATCAACATCGCCCCTAGCCCAGATTTTTCCGCCGTGGCGCGTGATGATGCGGTAAGCAGTCGCCAGGCCAACGCCGGTGCCGGTGAATTCACTTTGCGAGTGCAGGCGCTGGAAGGGCCGGAAGAGGCGGTCGGCGTAGCGGGGATTGAAGCCCGCTCCGTTGTCGCGGACGTACAAGACGGTCTCTCCGTTCTCGTCGGTATATCCGAACTGAATGAGGGCAGAATCGATCTTGGATGTGTACTTCCATGCATTACCGATGAGATTGTCGAGTACAACCTGCATCAGGCCCTCATCAGCGAAGACGTGCGCGCCGCGTGCGATGTCGAATCGGACGTTGCGGCCGTCCCTCTCGGATTGGAAGCGCGCGGTGATGGTATCAGCCAGGTGACTGAGGTCGATGGGGCGGCGGTGGAGCGGGTGGCTGCTGGCGCGCGAGAGATTGAGTAGATCGTCGATGAGAAGGGACATGCGTTTCGAGCCTTCGAGGAGGCGGTCGATCAGCATGCGACCTTCGGCGTTCAGACCCTCCGCAGCGGAATGCTGCAGCAGGAAACCAATGTTATTGATGTGCTGCAATGGTCCACGAAGGTCGTGAGCCACGGAATACGAGAAAGCTTCGAGTTCTGTGTTGGTTGCGGAGAGTTCGGCAGTGCGCTCTTCGACGCGCTGCTCAAGCTCGTCGCGTGAGGCTTCGAGAGCGCGATCTCGATTCTGGATCTGTCCGAGCATTTCATTGAAGGATTTCACCAGGAATGAGAGTTCATCGCTGGAAGCAGGAATCTTTGCTCGAACAGAGTAGTCGCGTTCGCGCGTGACAATCTGGGCGGTGCGGGCCAGGTCGGTTAGAGGATCGCTCACAAGGTGCCGAATGGTTGAGGTGGCAAGCAGCGCGATCACGAAACAGACAACCAGGATTCCCGCTGAGATCAGTCCAAATCGCTCGATGCTACGGGCCACACCACTGGTTTCTGCGAGCAGATAGACCGACCCGACCCATCCGCCCTGGAAGCGGATGCGAGTTCCGAGAAGGATATCGCGTCCCTTCGTCCAGAAGTGTTGCGTCTCGTTAAGAGCCAGATGTTCCTTGAGTTCAAATTGGGCAGAAGGATTGCGCTGATAGCGCGCGAATTCTGTTCCGTTTGGCCGGATAATGACGGCGGCGCGGATTTGGGGCGAGTTGCGCAGAGCAGACAGCGTGTTTTCGGCTGCCTGCCTGTCGTCGAACGTAAGGGCCGCGACACTATTGGCTCCGACAATGTTGGCCTCAGTGACCATCGATGTCATGAGCTGCTGACGAAGACTGTAGAGGTCGTAGAGCAGAAATGATATATACGCAAGCAACAGGGACACACCCCCGACGAGGAGGGTCATGCGCATGAGCTTGCCAGAGATGGATTGATTCGTCCAAATCTTCATGGCAATCCTCCCGTGGGAGGTCTGCCTGAGACGGACGATGCGACACGCAGTAGCTCCGAACTGAGGACGAGGTGAGTGCGGCTGACCGCGTCGAGATTGACGGCAAAGCGGACGTGATTGGAGATGAGGACGAACTGGATCATTCCGCCATGCTGAAGAAAATCAGGCGCGTCGCTCACGGTGAGGACGTCGGTGCTTCCGAGGATCGCGAGATCTTCGTGGATGCGGTCACGTTCAGTGGCGCTGATGAAGACAATCGCGCAAAATTTTGTCCCGCTGATGTCGGAGAGATGAGAGATGTGAACGGGCAGATCACCGATTTTGAAGTTGACGGCGAGAACATCGAGAGAGGAGTCCATCGAATCGTGGCCGAGCGTGCAAATGTCGAAGGAAGAACGAGGCGACGCCGGCGTTGTCAGGCGAACGAATTTGCCGAAATTGAGCAGATATGCCGCTTTCACGTCATACTCGCTCGGCTTTGAAGGAGATGCGGCAAGGACGATGGCAGGAATTGCCGCGAGAAGCATGGCTACAGCGACCGCGCGAGTGGCAGCGAAGGTCCAGAATGGCCGGCCACGACGATTGCGGCTGAATCGCAACGGCTCAGTTAGAGGTTCTGGCTGCATCCTTACGCCTCAAGAATTAGTAACTCCAAACCAGCTTTGCATAAGCTCCGCGCTTGATGAGTACTGTTGGCGGAGGATCGATACCGAACTCGGCATGGTGAGGCTGGAAAAGATTTTGCCCCGTTAGGGAGAGCGACAGCCGTTTCGTAGGATTCCAGCCAATTCTCGCATCTGCCGTGGTGTAGGCGCGGACGGATTGTGCTGGAAGCGAGTCGACATAGCGGAAGGACTGGTCGAATTCGAAATGATGAGGCAAGTCGATATCTGATTGAACAAAAGCCGAATACGCCGGACTGGAACCGCGAAGAGTTTTCAAGGTGGCTGTATCGGTGAAGCCAGGCTCGTCTTTGAGGTCGAGATTGAGATAGGCGAGACCGGGACGAACGCGCCAGAAAGATGTGGCACGCCAATCCGGTGAAATTTCTCCGCCGACTGTGCTGCCGTGAATGCCGTTTGCGAACTGCAAATCATAGACGATCGTGCCTGGAGAAAATGGTGGAGTCGGAGTAGGAGAGAGTTTCAATGCGCCCTGGGCAATGAGATTACGGTAGGCGTTATAGAACCCCGACGCGCTTACATAGAACCGGGGGTGAACTAACGTTCGGAAACCGCCCTCGAATGCGACGAGGCGTTCCGGGAGCAGATTATGGTTACCCACGACGCGGGCGAATACGGGGGGCGGGCTGAAGGCAAAAACATCAACCCGGATGTCCTCGTCAAGACGATCAGGGGTACGAACTGCGCGTGAGACAGCTGCCCACGCTGAGAACTTGTCAGTGGGTGTAAAGAGCAACCGGGCATTGGGCTGGTATTCAAAACCGGTGTAATTGTTGTGCTCGAGCTTCGTGCCGATCGTCAAGGACAGTTTGTCCGGAACAATGCGGAGCTCTTCCTGAACGAAAGCGCTGTAAATGCTGTCAGTTTTGTCAGCCGGGTCGAACACATTTGTCGCAATCGTTTCAGAAACCGTACTCGGACTTAGCCGAATGCCGAACCCATATGTGAACTGCTGGTGTGCAGAGGCAGGGAAGCGATGAAGAAAGTCGAAATCGAACGTGTTGCGGTCTTCTCCGAAATTGGAACCAGTTCGGTGATCGTGGGACCAGAATGCCTGGATGTATACATCGGATTTGTTCTTGAAAACCCGGCGCCAACGTGTACGCAAATTGCCACCAGAGACATTTGTAGACTTGTAAGAGATGAAGGCGGCCGGGGGATTGTAGGTGGAGAGCCTCTGAGCATCTCCGAACTTGCCCCAGTAGGCATCACCCTGCAGCGTGAATTGGTTTGATGGCGTATCGTGATCGACCCGGAACCCGATCTGGCCATCGCGCGACCAATCGTAATTGGGCTGATTCTGAATGTGGTATTCAGGACCGCGAACGAAGCCAAATGCGTCGGCTCGCCACGTCCACCCCTGATGCTCGGAGCCGTAACGCAGATCCTCAGTGTTTTGGTCGACATTGCCACCGCCGGACGAAATCAGCGCGCCTTTGGTGTCCTGGGAATGCTTTGTGACGATGTTGATAACGCCGTTGACGGCGTCGGCTCCCCAGATGGTGCCGCCCGGGCCGCGGATTACCTCGATACGGTCGATGTCTTCGAGCATCACGTTGTTGATGGTCCACCAAACACCTCCGAAGAGGGGGGTGTAAACGGTTCGACCATCTATCAGGACGAGGACATACTTCGAGAACTGATCAGCAAGACCACGGATTCCGATAGCCCAGTTCCGGGATCCGTTAACACGAAAGACATTCACGCCCGGAACGAGGCGAAGTGCGTCGGGGACACTGGTGACGCCGGAGCGGCGAATGTCTTCGCCCGTCAGGACGTAGATTGCAGCGGGAGTATTCCAGACTTCGGTCGGCTCTTTGGATTGAGTTGTGACCTCAACGTTGCCAAGTTGTTCCAGGGTAAGGGACTTAAGCTGCTGGGCTTGCTTCTCAGACGGTTGCCTCGCAGCCTGAAGAAGGCAAGGCAAGAAGGCAAAACCCAGCAAGGCTGTGCGTGCAGAAGGCATCAATTTGATGGTCGCCTCTTCCTGGGTTGGGAGGGGAAGATTTGTAGTTTGATGACGGACTGCCGCTATGTGGTTGCCTGGGAAGGTATTTGAGGATCATTCAAGCGATGCCTGCGCTCGACTTGTGCTCATCCCGGGAGGAGCTGCGAAGTAACGGGTCACCGTTTCGAGAAGTTTCGCCGGCTCTCCCTTACGCACAAATCCAGAGACGAACGGAGCGATATCGGTGGGAAGAGCCCAGAGATCCGAAAGAACGAGGATGGGAAGCTGCGGATAGATGGAGCGAATTTCCTGCGCGTACTCCGGCGACGTCTTCGCGGAATTAAGGCGGTAGTCAAGCAGGGCCAGGCCCAGAGACTGATTGCGTGGAATTTCGGTTCCGGCGAACCGAACAAGGAGCGGAAGCGCCTCGTAACCGGCCTGTTTCATTAGAAGTCCGTAGATCTCCAGATGCATTGGGTCATCGTCAACGATGAGAACTTTGGGATGACTCGAGTGCATATCGATCCTCCTCGAGGTGAGCGTACAGAATAGCCATGAGTTCGGGATCAGGTCAAAGGTCATTCTGGTCCTGTAGAAAAGCGGAAGGACCATCAGATCAAGCGTATGTCTCTCTGTTTCATGGACGATATACAACGAGATAGGGATTTCGCGTGGGGAATATCGATTCCGATAGGATGGTAAAGATGAGTTTCCCGATCAAAACATGCGTTGTTTGCGGAGAGGAATTTGAGTTGAAGCCGGGAAAGCCGGGGTTCGCCAACCGGTGTCCGGAGTGCAGCGTTGCCGAAACCGAAACGGACAAGGAAAAGCGGCATTTGAGTGCGGAGGAGCGCAAGGCAGAGGCCGAAGCGAACGCCGAGAGGCGCAAGGCCATCCGAGACCTCCTGTACAAAAAGGATCGATAGACTCTCAGGCTGCTGCGACGCGCTTGATCAGGTCAGATTGTTCGTTTTCGTTTTCGGCTCCGATGGTGAACGCATCGAGAACGCCGGTGCCAAGCGCGAAGCGGACGGCTTCATCCTGGCGTTTGCGCATCGCCCCCTGGCCCAGGATCTTCATTCCGATTATGCCTTTTCCCTGGGCGCGCATCTGCTTGAGGACTCCGATGACGGTTTGCGGGTCGGCGTCCATGTGCGCGCCGACTGGGTTCAGCCGTACCAGATCGACGTCGACCCAGGCGGAAGCTGCCGCTGCGCGTAAGGCTTCAATGCTGTGGCAGGAGACACCGTGCGCACGAATAATTCCCTTCTGCTTGGCCTCGGAAAAAACGTCCATGACTCCCCGGTAGCGTGTTGTCCAGTCTCCCTCTGTCACGCAGTGGATCAGCAGGATATCGATGTAGTCCGTTTTCAGTTCGCGGCGATAGCGATCGATATCGGCCCTGGCTTGCCTGGGGTCGCGGGAGTCGCATTTGGTCATAATGGCGACCTTGTCGCGCGGGAGCTTCGAGACGGCCTCTGCCACTTCGGGATGCGATCCGTAAGAATCGGCGGTGTCGAAGAGGGTAAGACCCCGATCATAGCCTGTCCGAAGCAAACGAGTGAGATCACCTGCTCGAGTCTGGTTCGATGAGCCTCCGGAACCAATAGTGCCTGTGCCCATGGCGAGGCGGGTGGTGCGAATGCCGGTTTTACCAAGTACAACGGTGTCAGTCGCTTCCACCCGGTGAGGTGAGTCGAGCACAAGCAGATCTGCTATGGCGCGGGGCGCGAGGCAGGTCGCACCAATGCCGGCAGCAGCGTGAGTGATGAATTTTCTACGGTTCATGATACCTCCGGGATCGCGATCAAGCAGGGGAATTCGATACGCGGAACTGGGTCCGGGAACAGCGCCAGTGGAGAGATTTTACGCCCATTGCAATTTGCTGACCACCGCCTTACGCGGCGAACTGCCGGTTCGTATTTTGGCGAGTGCGGCTGATCACTGATCACATCGGGGAACGACGTTTACAACATCTGTAACGGATTCTGGCGTTCGTGCCTTTTATTTGGAGAAGGGCGAGGAAGATATGGAAGTCAAAGTAAAGCAAATCGATGGCGTTAAGTTTAGCGTAGGAGCGAGGTCACACCGGATTATCTGCGATCAGCCGAAGGAAAACGGGGGTGAAGATGCGGGGATGACTCCACCGGAGCTCATGCTGGCATCATTGGGTGCATGTGCTCAGTTCTATGCAGTGCAATATCTACGGACACGGAGGCTAGACGATCGGGATGTAGAAGTGACGGTTACAGCCGAGAAGCTGATGCAGCCGGCGCGGCTGGGAAACTTTGGAATTCACGTGATGTGTCCTGCAGCGCTGAATCCGGAGCAGGCGGAAGGCCTTCGGAGATCGGTTCATCACTGCCTGATCCACAATACCCTGCTCTCAGTCCCAACGGTTGAGATTGAACTGGCGGTGGGTGAGCCTTCCCAGGTGTAATCCGGTCCTTGATCAGGGGTCTGCAGCAGGCACGCCTGCCTTGCGTGGCCAGTGGGCTGCACCGACGCCGGTCTGCTGAATGAGTCCCAGCGACCCGACATTCTGATCTCCCACGAAACGCGCTCATCCAAACTGAACTCTGGAAAGACTCACGGTGAGGCTGCCACTCGCTTTACCGGCGATCTGTACGCTGGACACCAGTATTCAAGCGGGTAAAACAACAATTTCGGCAAGAGGACCTGTAAGCCGAATTCTGTCGTGTGCGGTCATTCCTCTAGGCGCGACGTTACCGCCGGCGCTCATCAGCGACCTACCCGGAGGTTTCGACGACTGCAGTGGATCGTCTGAACGCATCGGGCCGATGCGCAACGCCGCGTGATCCACCCGCGAACGTTTCCCTCCCTATTTGGTCTTGCTCCGTGTGGGGTTTACCATGCCTCCGCCGTTACCGTCGGAGCGGTGCGCTCTTACCGCACCTTTTCACCCTTACTCCGGAAAACGAGTTTCCGGGGCGGTATGTTTTCTGTGGCACTGGCCGTCTACGAGCCTTGAAGCCCGCATCCCGGACGTTATCCGGCACACTGCCCTGTGGAGTTCGGACTTTCCTCCCCCGGCTGCAATGCGTTTGCACGCACGGCCCCGGCAGCGACCGCCCGGTCCTCTTGCCAGATTCATTTTACGTTAAATGCTTTCTCACCACGGTTTTTTCGGGTGGTGTCGCATCGACTTATGGATCGTCTTCCAACGTGCGCGCGACTCGCTCATCAGCCTTTTGTCTGCTTTGCGATCGAGATAATCGAGCTCGCGCTGAAGCTTCCTGTAACTTGCGAGCCGTTCGGAGTCGATTCCGGAACCGCACAGGGCGCAACCGGGCTCGCCCGCGTGGCTGCAGTCCCGAAACCGGCAACCTTGCGCCATTTGCTGGATATCTTCGAAGCTTGCGTCCAGATGCTCCGTTGAGGCCCAGAGTTGCACCTCGCGCAAACCGGGCATGTCGATAAGCAGCCAACCACCGGGCGTCAGAAACATCGATCGCGTCGTTGTGGTGTGTCGGCCGCGATCATCGTCGGGCCGAACTTCGCCGATGGCCTGAAGATTGTGTCGGAGCAGGCGATTGACGAGGGTTGATTTGCCAACCCCGGATGATCCAATGAGCGCCGCAGTTTCCCCCGCAACAAGCGAGAGGTCCAACTGCTCGAGGCCCTGCCCGGTTGCGGCACTTATCGGAAGAACAGGGGCTCCGCTCCATGCAGTGAGGCGATCACGGATATTGCTCAGTTCCAGATGATGAGCACCATAAAGGTCTGCTTTGTTGAGCAGAATGATAGGCCGTGCGCCGCTCTGTTCTGCGACGACGAGGTAACGTTCGAGGCGACGCTGGTTGAGATCGTGATCGAGGCCACTGATGATGAACAGGACGTCGATGTTGGCCGCAAGCACCTGCTCCTGAATGGCCTTGCCGGGCTGTTTGCGCGACAGCAAGGTCTTGCGTTCGAAAACATGTTCAATGACGGAGGCGCCGGGACGTAGCGCGACCCAATCGCCGACCGCCGGCCAGGCTGAACCAGAACGGCGGAGCTCTCCGCTAACGACGGCTTCCAATTTGCCGGTTTCTGTCCACACGCTGAAGCGGTCGCGCGATGCTGATGCTACCCGGGCGGGTATGCCGGGGCAGTGCTGGACGGCAAAAAAGCCGCTCCAGCCAAAATCTTCTAATTGCATTGGATCATCCTCTCGATGGAAGAAGGGAGACACACCTACCAGTCACCTGGATAAGGCTAGGAATGAGAGGACGAATTAGGCAGTTTCAGACAGCGGCGCTCCTGCGCTGGCAAGCGTAGCAGAGTTCAACAGGCAATTCAATTTTTAGGGGTGTGAATCGCGGTGTTCCCGCAGGCCGCTATGGCCGTTACTATGAACACATGTTGCGCGTGAAGCTGTTGGAAGAAGGGGCGAAGCTGCCCGTGGTTGCGCACCCGGGAGAGGATCTCGGGTATGACGTTTTTGCATTGGAAGCGGTGGTGCTGGATCCACATAAGACAGTGAGAGTGCGGACGGGAGTTTCGGTGGAGGCACGGCATCCGGAGACCGGCGTGGCATTAGGGTTGCTGGTCAGGGATCGCTCATCCATAGCATCGCGTGGAGTTGCGACGACGGCGGGCGTGATCGATGCAGGGTACCGGGGTGAAGTACAGATCGTGATGACCAACCTGGGTACAGAGCCCATTGAGCTGAAAGCCGGGGAGAAGATTGCTCAAATGATTCCGGTGCCGGTGTTGACAGGGATTGTGGAAGCGGCGGAGCAGCTGGAAGATTCCGCGCGTCTGGCCAAAGGGTTCGGCAGTTCGGGGCGGTAACGACGCAAGTGGATAGCTAACCATGCACATTGGACTGAGAGGACTGAGAGAGCCAATCTGGAGAGCAATCAATTCCGGGATAGATTGGGCAGGTTTTCGTTCGAAGACCACGCGCTGAGGTAAGAATGCCGGTTGTTTCAATCACGAGATTGCGTGTGCGGTCATGGCTGTTTATGCCGGCCTTTATCTTTGCCGCGATGCGTATCGGAAAGCAGGCCGCGGAGGCAGAGGGCTGCCTGAGCGCCAAGGTCTTCAGAGATCGGCGCAACGCGTTCTGGACGAGCACGTGCTGGGAATCGGAAGCGGCCATGAAGGCATTCATGTTGGCAGGCGCTCACGGAGCAGCGATGCGCAAGCTGCTGGAGTGGTGTGACGAGGCGTCCGTTGCGCACTGGACGCAGGACGATAACAAGCTGCCATCATGGGGAGAGGCGCACCGGCGCATGCTCCGACATGGCCGTGCTTCAAAGGTGAATCATCCGTCAGATGCGCAGAAGGCGTTTCGGATCGATGAGCCGGACGAGTCCCGGACAGACAGGACCTTGAAATGACGGGGAAGAAGCAGCGAGTGAGTGCAGATACAGCGGCATTCGGCGACGCCGTCTAATGATGCAGCCGGGGAACCCGCGAAGAAGCGGATGCGTATGGTTTAATGCAAGGAACGCAGGAGAAGCTGCTATGGCCACGATGCCTTATGTGAATTCGCAAGCAGTGTTTTACCAGCAATACGAGCAGGTAAGGCGCGATGAGATCGTGGGAATACTGCTGGCGTTGTTTCTGGGCGGGTTTGGGATACACCACTTCTATTTGCGGCGGACTGGGCTCGGCATTCTGTATGCGTGCTTCTGCTGGACGCCGTTTCCCTGGGTATTGGGATTCATTGAGTGCTTTTTCATGCCGGGAAGAGTGCGGGAGTTCAATGCGATTCAGGCGGCCGGGATTGCGGCTGCACTGGGGATTGCGATTCCGACGTACGCACCGCCAGTCAATGTCACTGTCAATGTGCCTCCGGCAGCTCCGAACTATCCACCTGCGCCGCCCAATCCGGTAGGCACGGCAATTCAGACGAATACGATGGTGGCGTGCAGCAAGTGCCAGAAGGCGAATCCAGCGGGAGCGAAGTTCTGCTCGGGATGCGGGAACGCGCTGTAGAGCCGGTCAAGGTTGACAATCTTTTGGTCTCAACTTCCCCATGGCCGGTGACCCATTAGCGCCGGACTAATAATATCGCAGATGATGTGATATCATATAAAAAATGAGGCTTGTGCTCGACACCGACGTGGTAGTTGCGGCGATGCGCAGCCCGCGAGGCGGGTCAGCCGAATTGCTGCGAAGGATCGATGCAGGTAAGGCCCTCATGTTGCTTACCGTAGCGCTCGCCCTGGAGTACGAAGCTATTTGCACGTTGGCTGAACATCGGCTAGCGTCTGGGCTCAGTGCATCGGAAGCGGGCGCTTTCGTAGACGGCCTGATCGCATTGGCGCAGCCGGTGAGAGCATTTTTCCGCTGGCGCCCGCAACTCCGCGATCCGGGCGACGAACTGGTTTTGGAGGCGGCCGTGAATGGCCAAGCCGACGCAATTGTCACCTTTAACGAAAGTCACCTGCGCGAGGCGCGCAGCAGTTTTGGGATCCATGTCATCCGCCCCGCCGAAGCTCTGAGGAGGATCAAGAAATGACGACACGAGTTTCCACATTTCCCCTGCGTCTGCCGGTGTCATTGAAAGCAGCTCTCGAAAGGATCAGCGAGCGTGACGGGACCAGCCTGAACCAATTTCTGGTGATCGCGGCAGCTGAGAAGATCGCCGCGATGGAGACGGAGCGCTTCTTCGAGGAGCGCAAAAGTCGTGCAGATCGTAAGGCTTTCCGACGCATCTTGAACCGCAGAGGCGGAGAGCCTCCCCGTCCCGAAGACGCGATCGACTGAGACCGGAAATGAACTACTCTATGTCACTTCAGAGTCGCCGGTGACACTCCCGCTTAATTCTATTTCAACTTAGCTACTCTGATTTCTCCCCCGCAATGCGGCTGTCCAACTGCAAGTACAATCCGCAACGACCTGTTCCAGTGTGTTGACGGACGATGTAGAACGATTTTGTACCGTGCTCTCTGAAATCCGTTGCTGTGGCTGCGAGTTCATAAGCTCCCTCCTTCAGAGTGTCGAACCTGAAACTGCCAGCATCGGCTGTAGTAGTACTCGCAACGATCGCACCAGCTTCAGTGATTACCACATTCACACCGGGAATGGGTTGACCCGAAGAATCAACCACAGTACCGACCGTTTGCCGCACAACCGGTGGTTTGTATACGCAAACGTCAGCATCGCACGTCGCTACCAACGTCGCGAGGAACAGAAGCAAGATCATGAATCGGTGCACGATCCCTGTCGTTTTCATGCGTGAGACAGTGTAATCCCCGAGTCGTCGCCCACTCGGCGGCTACTTATTGGTTAACAGGCGGGCGTGAACTGCTAGAGCCGTATTCATCGGGTATTTTTGATACACAGGCGGAGAGCCGAGCTCCGACGTCAGCCTGATTTTGTTACATATTGGCGTGGCCGGACCGCATCGACTCGTTGAACTGTGGTTTAGTGAAGTTAAGGGCGGAGTCGCGAAGGGCCTCGTATTCGGCGGCGCGAGCGACCAAAGCGGGCGTGGCTGCAGCGAACTCACCATCGAGAGCGACGAGTCCCTCACCAGCCTTGTCCCTGGCCATGCGGAGGAGATCGGCTTCCGTCGTGTTTAGATACTGTGCATCGCGCGGATCTGCGATCCAAACGGGCTTGCTGTTGCCCAGGACGCCAGAGAGCCAATACACCTTGCTGAGAAGGTAACGAAGGCGCTCCTGGTCATCGGTTTCGGTAAAGACGAACTTCTTCTGCCAGCGGCTGTAGAAGCGGGTTGTGACCGGGACTGGCTGGCGGTTGCCGGACTTCAGGAACTCGAGCTGGCCGAAGTCGACCGTTTTGCGGATGGCGTTGTAGATGAAGGACTCGGCGTAGGGCTGTTCCATGGCAGGAACAATCTCGGCGAAGGTCACGGTGACGGAAGCAGCGACCTTTGCATGGAGGTTGTGCGTGCCGCCGTCCTCGATCCTGATCTCGCCATGAACAATATAGGTGTCTGCTCCGGAGGTGGAACGGTGGAATGGCCACTGGAATTTGCCAAAGGCGAGCGGCAGGCCGCCGAGGGTGACGTAGCACTCGGGTCGGGGATTGCGCAGGCGTTTGGCCTCGGCCTCGAGGTGAGAGGTCATCTCGGGAAGCAGGTTGGGCTTGTTGAAGTCGAAGGACTCAGTCAGTTCCAGTTGAAGCCGGCGTTCGTCGTTCCCGGGCAAGCCCAGAGAAAAAATCTGGGTGGGTTGGCCGTTGAGTTCGGCTTCAGTAGTGGAGACGAGTTTGAGACCGGCTTTGGCTGCGGCCGCTTCGATGGAAGTGACGAGGGATGCTTTCGTTGTCATGAGGAACCTGCTCTAGAAAATGCTGCACCTTCGATTTTAGAGCATTGGCAAAGCGCGGAGGCTTGTGACTCGTGCCGTCGATGAACCTACCTGGGCGTTTAGCTGTGCATCTTACGTCACGAGATCCCTTGAGGAGAGAAGGAGATGCCGGATTCGCAGGTTCTAATTGTTGGCGCAGGGCCAACCGGAATGACGGCGGCCATCGAATTGAAGCGCATGGGGATGGATCTGCGCATCGTCGACAAGGCCGATCATATGGCGCGGTACTCACAGGCTCTGGTCGTACAGGCCCGTACACTTGAGCAATTTCAACGCTACGGGATTGCCGAAGAGGCAATTGCACGCGGTCGAACATTGAACGAAGCGAAGTTCTTCAGTGAGGGAAAGCAGATTGTTGATTTCAAACTCGATTACATGGATGGGCGCTATCGCTTCGCTTTGTTCATTCCCCAGTCGGAGACAGAAAAACTGCTAAACGCGCATATGGAGTCACTTGGAGCGAGGGCCGAGCGGGGAGTGGAACTGCTCGAGCTGAAGCAGGATCCCCATTTACACGCGACGCTGCGACATCCGGATGGCACCACGGCGGAAATTGCACCGCGTTGGGTGATCGGAGCCGACGGAGCGCACAGCACAATTCGCGAGAAGATGGGCGTTCCGTTCGAGGGAGGCGGTGTCGGGCTGTCGTTTTTTCTCGGCGACTGCGAATGTGAAGGGCCGGACGTCCCGGAAGATGAGCTCGCAATCCACGTGCACCATGGGGACGTGCTCTTCTTGGCGAAGCTTACTGACAGACTTGTCCGGTTGATTGTGGCGACCCACGAACAGCAGGTTGCGGATAAACGTGAAATCACGATCGAAGATCTACAGGGTGCGATGGATCGCATGGGTGTTCGTGCGAAGATCACTCGCGCTGAATGGCTGACACCGTTTCACGTGAACGACCGGCAGGCGAAGCACTATCGGATGGGGAACGTGTTCCTCGCGGGGGACGCGTCGCATATTCACTCGCCCGTCGGCGGCCAGGGAATGAACACCGGGATCCAGGATGTGGCCAATTTGGCCTGGAAGATAGCGGCCGTATCACGTGGGGCGAGTGACATCCTGCTGGACAGTTACGAGGAGGAGCGCGGCGAGGTAGGCAAGGCGCTGCTGCGGTTCACCGAGCGCGGACTGAAGCTGGCGACCACGTCCAATCCGATGGTGGAGGGGATGCGCGACATGCTGGCTCCGGTTCTCTCGATGCTCGACCCTGTACAGCATCGGGCAGTGGGCTTCATCTCCGAGACTGCCATTGAATACCGCTCCTCGTCGATTGTCCACGACTACGGAGGCGATGGACATCTGCGGGCGGGGGATCGGGTTCCCGATCTGCGCCTGACTCATGGCAGACTGGGCAGTTTGCTGGAAGAATGGACGACTCCACGTCATCTTGTGTTGGGGCTGAACCTGGATCAGGACGATATTCAAACAATGAGGACAGATCTGCCGAATGCGGACGTTGTGTCCCTCGCCACGACCGATCTGAAATATGAAGGACGCAAACTCTTCGGGGATGATGGCAAGATCTTCGTGCTCCGACCAGACGGCTATCTCGGGTTTCGATCACCGATGGGCTTCCGGGTTGAATTGCTGAATTATGCCAGGCAGGAGGCGCTGGTCTGACGGCGCCTTCAGGTGCATTCTGGCGTGACATTTACAATGGGTGCTGTGCAGGCAGAAGCATCTCGACCCATTATTCTTGCTGATAATTTGAGCAAGGTGTACGCGGCAGGCCGCATCATGGTGGCAGCCGTTCGCGAAGTCTCATTTGAGGTGAAACCGGGTGAGTTCGTCGCGATCGTCGGCCCATCTGGCTCAGGTAAGTCGACCCTCTTCTACCTGCTGGGCGGTCTGACGAGGGCTAGCGAAGGTCGAGTTCTGATTGACGGCGTTGACTTTGCAACTCTCACCGATGCCGAACGGACACGTCTGCGGCGGCACAGGATTGGATTCGTCTTTCAAAAGTTCAACCTGTTACCCACGCTCTCGGCAATGGGCAACATTGAGATTGCCTACAAGATCAGCGGCCGCACTGAACAGCTAGACCGGCAATACCTGGAGCACTTGACCGATTTGTTGTCGATTCGGGGGCGGCTGGAGCATCGGCCCTCAGAATTGAGCGGCGGGGAACAGCAACGCGTGGCGATTGCACGAGCCCTGATTACGAGGCCGGCGATCGTGCTTGCGGACGAGCCGACGGGTAACCTGGACACGAAGAATTCGGATGCCGTATTGAAGATGCTGTTGCGATCGAACCGGGAGCTCGGTCAGACCACGTTGATGATCACGCACAATCCCGAGGCAGCCTCGATCGCGGGCCGCATTTTGCATATGCGCGATGGGGAAATCATCAAGGTTGAGTCGGGTTCAGGGATTGGCTGAAGGTCTGTCGGGCACGTTTAGATCTGGCGTTATCCGCCGTATTTCGGCTGTTTGACCCGGTTTAGGGGGCCCGGTATACTCAGATTTGCAGTAAGCGGGAGTAGCTCAGTGGTAGAGCATCGCCTTGCCAAGGCGAGGGTCGCGAGTTCAAATCTCGTCTCCCGCTCCAATCGCCCTCCGGCGCCCGCCGGGTTGGCTACGGCGATTTGGAGCGCAAATCAAGACAGCCCTGCCAAAGGCGCGGTACCCAAGTGGTAAGGGAGAGGTCTGCAAAACCTTTATGCGCCGGTTCGATCCCGGCCCGCGCCTCCAAATTTACAAATAAGTTCAAACTTTCGAGATAGCTAACCGAGTTTTCCGCATTTTGCACATGCGTGTCTTTTGCGCACTCAATCGTGCCCAATCGTCCAAAATCGCGCCTAAGCGTTCTCGAGGGCGGACTAAAAGCGGACCAAAATCTTCGACAAGTCCGAACGCAATGAGTTCTGATCTGAAGCTTCAACTGGCCTGCGGATAAACAAGATCAACAGCGGCCTGAACGTCCGCTTCGATGCCCTCGCGCCTACCCATCTCACATCCATATGGGCACGATTCTCGGGTGATCCTTGTGCTTGAGCAGTACTTCCGCGAGTGCGCGGCCGGCGTATTCGAAGTAATTTCCGGTGCCACCTGAGAAGTGCTTGCGGCAATAAAGGAAGTCGCGGGTAACGATCGCATGCAGTAGCGGCACGACATTGATTCGATCGGGATCGAACTTCTCCATCCTCTTTTTGAACTCCTGATCCAATGCTTTGATCGTCCAGTCTTCGTAGGACTTCTTAGGCGCTTCTCCGACCGCTATCCTCATGACCTCATAAGAGACTTGGCCGAAGCAGAAGATAATGACCGGGGCGTTGGCAGCCAGCAGATCGCGCAGAATGGCGACTTCGGTGGCGACACGGCCAGTATTCTTCATGTGGCGCGGGTCCTCGATCGCGTTTCGGACGTCAGACCTGTCCGCAAGACGAAGCCTGTCTCCGCGATACAACTCACGTTGCATCGGATCGAAGACCGCGGTGATGATGTTGTGTGGTGTCGGATGTCTGGGATCGAGTGGTCCTTCCAGTTCATTCTGAAGCCCTAGGGGGTTGGACTCGCCGATCTTCCAGATCGGGTCGCCGGGCTGGCCGTAGGTTCTATTCATAAGATTCGCTCCTATAAGAAACGCGTGTATGACGTCTGTACCAAGTTGGGGACCACGCCGCCCTTTGGCGCGATTGGGCCTGATGCTCAGTGTCCATTACGCTAAAAATGCCGTATTTCGAACATCGCGAAAATCGGACACCAACCTCGCGGTATAGCTGTCTCCTGCAAGAGCGTCCATCTGACTGATCGCCTGCGGCGATTGGCTCCGTGCCATGCGAGCAAACAGGTGAACGATCACAAACCGAGACTATTTGCCTTCTCAATCTGAACAATTTGCTTCTACTGCCGATATTTAAGAGTTCAGAACTGAGCGAAGAACCACGTCTACGACCGGAAGGGATTCCGTTCACTTGCTGATTCTTCCGGAGGGCCAGATGTCTTCTAAATGCCGTTTCTCCTTTTCGTTATCCGCAACAATCCTGACATTCGCATCTCTTGCCTTCGGCCAGATTGCTGTGCCATCTCCTGGGAACATCTCCACAGTGGCAGGCATTGGAACTCAGGGATACTCCGGCGATGGTGGGTTTGCCACAAGTGCACAGATCGGTCTTGTGACTGACGTTGCGGTAGATTTTGCCGGCAACGTCTACTTCGCGGACTATTCGAACAACCGGATCCGGAAGATCGACGCAAAGACTGGTACCGTGTCGACCGTTGCGGGAAACGGAACCGGAGCAGTCTTCGGTCGTGGGAACAACTGGGGTGACAATGGTCCGGCAAGCAATGCGATCGTCAATGCTCCATGGGGTATCGGACTCGATAAAGCAGGGAACCTTTACATCACGGATCCGGGAAACAAGGTCGTTCGCAAGGTGACTGCCGCGACAGGCATCATAACGACCGTTGCAGGCAATCCAAACTGGACAGGTTCCGGGGATCAAAACCTGGCCGTCAATGCGGTACTTTCGCAGCCTTACGATGTCGCTGTAGACGATTTGGGCAACATCTTTATAGCCGAGGGCAAAGGCAACATCATCCAGGAGGTGTTTGCCGAGACCGGGTTAATCAAGACGATAGCGGGAAACGGTACCTTTGGGTATTCGGGAGATCGTGGTCTGGCAATCGATGCACAGCTTGGAACCCCCACATCAATTGCGGTCGACGCCGGCGGGAATATCTACTTCTCCGACTACGACAACAACGTCGTTCGAAAGGTGACAGTCTCGACTGGGATCATCACGACGGTGGCGGGCAACGGTAAACCGGAGTATGACGGAGACGGTGGCTTGGCAACCAAAGCAGGACTCAAATGGCCGGAATTCGTCAACGTCGACCTTAGCGGGAATCTTTATATTGCTGATTACTCGAACTGTACCGTCCGTAAAGTGAATGCCTCAACTGGCGTGATCACCACAATCGCAGGAAAGGTGGCCTTGATCGACGGTCGGCTCACTAGCGCCTGTGGCTATGAAGGTGACGGTGCGGCGGCAGTGGGGGCGGAGATGTTCCAGAATTTCGGCGTTGCGATCGACAACTATGGCAACCTCTACATAGCGGACACCAAGAACTTCCGCATCCGTCTCGTGAGCAGCGGTGTAGCACCCGGCAACGCAGCTTACGTTTCGCTGTCGTCATCAGATCCAAGTCCGACAATGCGCGAGGTCGTCAGTCTGAAGGCAACTGTAGCTGATGCCCAAGCTGCACCATTCACGTCCGGAACAGTTTCGTTCTTCAGTGGCAACACGTCGCTGGGTAAATCCTCCGTAAATGGAAATGGTGAAGCGACGGTATTAGCCACTCTTGGGAACGGCGGTGATCAGGTCATTACCGCTCAATTTGCGAACACGATCTCTTCGAGCAGCGGGACGCTCGCCCTCCATGTTTCTGGCTTCTCCATATCGAGTAGCCCAGCCAGCATTTCCTTGCCGAAGGGCCAAGTTGCGAATTTTACGCTGAACGCATCAGCTTTTTACGGCTTTACTGGCACCGTGGATCTCTCCTGTACTGGAATGCCTTCGCCAGGATCATGCTCGTTGTCTTCCAATTCAGTGACGTTAACAAATGGCATCTCACAATCAAAGGTGACGCTCAGTGTGAGGACCTCAGCCGCAACAACAGCAAAGACTAACTCTGCTCTTCCGGGCGGCCTTGTACTGGCTGGCATCTTCCCGCTGTTCCTGCTTGGAATCCGAAACCAGCGTTATCATCGAGCATTGTGGGTCGCTCTACTCGCAGTGAGCGGCGCGCTTTTTAGCACGGGACTGGTCGGCTGCAGTGGATCGGGAACTAAGGCGGTTGTTCCTTCTGAAACCGTAACATCTGTTCCCGCCGGTGCCTACACAGTCAAAGTGATTGCGACTTCTGGCAGTAGCTCAGTCCAGCTACCAATCGCCGTCACTATCAACTGACACGATCCCTTTTAAACGGACCTCAGGAGCACCGGGAGAACCAAGTCTTGGTGCTCTCTGGTCTAGCGCAGATCGAATGATCTCGAAAGTGGCGGCGTCGTGTGGTCGGCCATGGTGAAGTTGGCAACTTTTTGGCCTCAAAGCGATGGTGGCCGGTCATCCAACCGCAACGTGTGGAACGCAGCACCTCACCTGTGGTTACCCAACCAGCCCAACACATTGAATGCGATGAGTAGTAGGAATCCAAATACGATGAGCAGCACGCGACTCACGCGCTTTCCAAAAGCTCCGAGAATCATGCTGACGAGACCTGTCAGCAGACCGGCAACCAAGACCCTGTCTTCGAGAGGGTTCAGCCGGTAGCCACCCTGCCCATCTGAGATCAACCGGAAATGATAGAGCCAAGTATAAGCACCAGCAACGGCGGAGAGCAGTGCGGCAATCACGCCAATGCTGAAGACAACCATCCGCCCTTTCGTCCCTTTGGTCGGTGAATCTTCCAAGGCATTCATTGCGATTCACTATATCTGCAAAGGATGCCTACTGCCCTTTTGAGAGGATTGTTGGCGATCCGGACTCTTACAAGAAAATGCTCCCAGAGCGACGATGGCCGGTTACTCAGCCAGTGTGCTTAAACAAGGCTGCTTATTGCTTCTCAACGCACCGCCATCATTCAGTTGGAAGCCGATCCAGCGGAGGCTCGCTGATTTCAAAATCAGAGCAGTAAAAGCGGAACTCGAAGTCTTGTGGCTCGTCGTTGAATACACGAAATCTTGAGCCTTCGAGTTGATGGTCTGCTACAGAGACAATCTCAAGACGACAGGACGTGCCCGGATGAACTCTTCCGTCGGTCTTGAGATCCTGGACGCCAGAGAACCGCAGCACGATTCTCCCAGAGCGATCTTCCTTCAGCAACTCAAGACGGATCGATTGACGAGGCTCACCGAGTTCAAATGGGATCTGCTCAATGCACAAGGCGAGCACCCGCAGATGTCTCGGTCGTAAGCGACTGTAGTCTTCAAGACGCGAACTGATCGAAGGTTTCATATAGCTAGAATCGCAGAGCTGTGGCTGAATTAAGGCCTGGCATATGAAGCTGGAGTGACCTGGCACCGCACATCTGACAATTTCTTGCCCTCAAAGCGAGTGTGGCCGGCAATTGGCTCGTAGCTGCGCTGAGGGCTCGCTAATACTGGCATAGAATCTGGACAAGACCACTTTTCAATGAAACGGAACGATGATGATCAAGCATGCCTTTTCTGGTCTTAGAATGTTTCCTCTTATCGTGTTGCTAGGGGCGACAGGCTGCCACGGATCGAATACGGGCTGGAACGGGACTTGGAAACTGAATCCAGCCAAGAGCAGCGTGGTGGGGGGCGCTTACATCACGATCTCAACTTCATCCGACGGCGGAATACGCCTGACAAATGATGCATTTAGTTTCGATTTTCGCTGTGATGGGAAGGACTATCCCAATCCGAACGGAAGAGACCTTACAACTTCCTGCACGTCGGTGGGTACGGGGCACTGGGATTTGACCTATAAGCGGAATGGCACGGTCTGGAGCGAAGCTGCGTGGGATTTTTCTCAGGATGACGCCACGTTAGCAATCCACAGCAAATCAATGCAGCCGAATGGCACCTTCAAGGCGTTTGAGCATGTTTACAAGCGCAGTGGAAGCGGAACCGGGATTGCTGGCCGTTGGCAAGAGACCGATTCTATGGACTCTGGTCCGAAGTTCCTCACTCTGTCGCTCCAAGGATCGCAAATTCATTTCGCTTACCCCGACATAGGTCAATTTGCTGATGCTCCTCTCGACGGTACGAAAGCTCCCTGGCATGCTCCACGAGCAAAGCCCGGCTTCTCGATTTCAATGAAGCGAGAAGGACCTCAGCAATTCCACAGAGAGATTTCGTTTGAAGATCGGGTCATCCGAGAAGGAACAATGAAGCTCAGCGAGGATGGTCGTACGATCGTCTTCGAGTCTTGGATACCGGGACACTCAAACGAAAGAGACTCCTTCGTTTATGAGAAGCAATAGAACGCTCTAGGCTCGACGCGGGGTCGGCATTCATCACCCGAAAACTTGATTGGATCCCAGTCGTCGCCGACTGTCGCTTTGACAAGTTTTTGGCCTCAAAGCGACCATCGCCGGTTACCGGCCCCAAAACGCAATTTGAGTCTCTATTTACTAGTGAACCGTGCCTTGGTGAGAATTCCAGAATCGTTGGACAAATTCCCGGA
>DATNFD010000015.1:0-21258 GCA_035606555.1 Occallatibacter sp. | reverse complement strand
AGCACGGCAGTCTCTGCGCGTTCCAGTAATGTGCAGAGGCTCTCGTCTTTCAACGCTTGCGCCGCCCCGATGCTCACCGTGAGCGAAACGCGATCACCCCACCATCGAAAATCGGTTGTCCGAGCAAGGCCAGCAAGCCATTGTGCATGAGCAGCCAGCGCAACAACGCTCCGCTCGTGCGAGAGGATCAGGAAATCCTGGTCGCTCCATCGACCGATCTCCTCAGCGGGCTTCAAGCCGCTCGCGAGAGTCTTTTCGACCGATTCCAGCATCGCTTCGCAGGCGCGGGCTCCATGCGATCTCCGGAGTCTCAGTGCTTGATCGACAACAACCCAAAGCAGTCCTAGCGGTGCATCTCCGTCGCAGAAATTTTCATGTAACCGCGCCAAACGATCTTCCAATTCCATGCGGCTCTCACCGGATTTTAGATCGCTTGAAGGTTCTCCGCTCGCAAGCGCATCGATCTTCTCGATTGGATGGAATAACACGCCGGTTCCGAAGCGGTTTCCAAACTCGTCGCGGAGTTCAAGAGTTCGCGATGCGACCGGAAGTTCGACACCAAGCTTGTGCCTAATCTTGACCATGCAGCCGTGTTCGATCGCCTTTCCAGCTGAAGAAAGAGCTATCCAATGCGATACGCCGCCCACAACGATCGCATCAAGAATTTCGCGCACGCCGCGGCCAACTATCTCTCCTGCTCTCCAACCGGTGATGCTTCCCGCCGCGGAGTTCCAGAACGCGACCTTCCCATCCATGCCAGCCAGAGCTGTGCCTTCCGGGATTGCGTCCAGCGCAGATTCCAATAGCTTGCCAAGATCAGCCACACATCATCCTCTGGCTCATTCATCGGCGCAGAACGACTCAACTTGATTGTGGAGGAGAGGAAGGGAGAAGGGATAGCACGTGGAAACTATGAGGAGACAGCGCTGCTTTTTGCAACTGCGGTATCGATTCCGTTCAGCGGGAGTCGCACTTCAAATCGTGTTTCACCCGGACTGGATGTCACATCGATCTTGCCGCCAAATTTCTGGGTCACGATGCGATGAACAATCTCGAGTCCCAAACCAGTGCCCGATCCCTGGGGCTTTGTCGTGAAGAAGGCTTCGAAGATTCTGGGAAGAACATCGGCAGGAATCCCGGGCCCATGATCGGTCACGCTCACCGCGAGCCAGCTTGGGTCGCCGGCATTGCCATTCGCGGACTCAGTCCAGGTCGCGATCTCAATATGTCCCTGTGCGGGAGATGCATCTGCGGCGTTGTCGATAAGATTAGTCCATACTTGGCTCAGGGCCGATCCACGCGTTTGAATGACGGACGGCGACGCCTCAAATTTCTTCTCGACCGAAATCTGTTTAACGCGCAGCTTATGTCCGAGAATCGTGATCGTGCTTTGAAGGCTGTCGTGTACGTCCAGTTCTTTCAACGGCGAACGGTCGTCGTATGCGAACTTCTTCACCGCCATGGCCAGGTCCGAGATACGCGAGATGCTCTCTTCAATCGCGCACACAAGCGACACGCTCGAAACCAGCGCACCTAGCCAGTTCAGGGTGTCTGAGAAACTCTGCGCATCGAAAAACTCCCTCGCGCATCTCAGTTCTTCCTGCTCGAAGCCAATTGCCACCATCGCCGGGGCGATAGTAAATGCGTTCTCCACGCCGGATTCCTGTAACCATTCCCCCAGCCTCTCTTCCGCATCTGCCTGTTCCAGAGAGCCGAGGGCTTTGCACTGGCAGCCTTTGACGGCATGCTTCAGCAATCGGTGCATGCATTCCAGTTGTTCGGGGGTCTTCGGCTTTTTCGATGTGCGGAGACTGAGGTCCTGCAACTTCAGCATGTTTTCGCGCAACTGCGAGGCCGCTCTTTTTGCCGCTGAGCCGGGATTATGCAACTCATGCATAAGACCGGCGGCCAAGGTTCCGAGCGAAATAAGTTTTTCGCGATGTAGTGCTTCTGCCTGGTAAGCCGAGAGCCTTGCTGCCATATCCGACAAGATGATTTTGCGTGCTCCGGGACAGCACGACATTAGTTGCCAGAACTGCTCTGTGGTGAATCGAAGCAGGGTGGAGTCTTCTACAGCTGTGATCAGAAATGCCGCCTGAGTCTTGCCGGTGAGAAATGGAGTTTCGCCGAATCCCTCGCCGCCCTGAGCCGTTCCGACTGTGCTGCGCGAACCATCAGGCTCGACGCGATCTGCCTGACACTTGCCGTTCATCAAAAGCCAGTAATACATTCTTGTGTCGCCGGGTTCCGTAAGCGTGGTGCCCGCTCTTGCAGTCACGCGCTCCACCACATCGATCCCGTTCAACGCGTCGGCGGCAGTGGTCGAGAAAGGACGAGTCTTCGTCAGCTCCGCTGCAATCTCCCGAAACGGGACCGCGTTGACGCTGATGGTTTGTCCGCCCTCGTTCATCTCTGCTGCTTTGATCCCCATCTAAAACCCCGCGAGGTACTGATGCGCGAACTGAACCGCGATCGATCCCTCACCAACTGCTGATGCGACTCGCTTCACTGATCCGTGCCGCACATCGCCTGCAACAAATACCCCAGGAACGCTGGTCTCGAGCAAAAATGGCTCACGAGGCTCATTCCAACCGTTTACCACTTTTCCGTCCTGCCTCAGATCAGGACCAGCCAGCAAAAACCCTTTTTCATCCCGCAAAATGCTGTCCGGAAGCCACTCCACGCCGGGCTCCGCACCAATAAATACAAATAGTGAGCTTGCTTGTACGCAATACTCGCCTTTTGGACCACGCAAGCGCAAGCCTTCCAGCCGTTCTTCGCCTTCTGCTGCGATTACCTGGGTTTGTGTTTCCACCTCAATATTGGATGTGCGCTCGATCTCATCGATTAAGTATTTCGACATGGTTGCCGAAAGCCCTCTTCCGCGCACCAGCATCCTGACCTTGCGAGCGAATTTGGCAAAGTGCAGTGCAGCCTGCCCCGCCGAATTCGCTCCCCCGACAACGAAAACCTCTTCGTTTCTGCACGAACTTGCCTCGACGAGCGCGGCTCCGTAGTAGATGCCTCGCCCGGTCAGCCGGTCAGATCCCGGAATCCCAAGTTTCCGGTACTGCACGCCGGGCGCGAGCAGCACGACGTGCGAAGACACCTCGCGCCCATCCCCAAGCTGGATAAATCTATACTGCCCTTCGATCCGAAGGCCCACCGCCCTCTGGGTTACGAACTCAGCTCCGAACCGCGAGGCCTGCACATGTGCCCGGCGGCCCAGATCGGCACCTGTGATTCCTGCAGGAAAGCCAAGGTAGTTTTCGATCCGGGAACTCGATCCTGCCTGACCCCCTGGAGCCTCTGGCTCAATTACCAGCGTCCTCAGCCCTTCGCTGGCCCCATACACGGCAGCAGCGAGCCCCGCCGGCCCTGCGCCGACCACGACCATGTCATAGAACTCCTGCGTAGCGTGGGTGCTCAGACCTACTTTGGCTGCTACGGCATCCGGGTTTGCCTCTGACAGGACGCTCCCGTCGCTGAACAGCACAATCGGAAGCTGATCGGGCGTGAACTTCCGCTCGTCCAGTAGCTTCTGCGCCTCCTCTGACGTGGGGGCATCCAGCCACCGATACGGCACGTGGTTCCGCGAGAGGAAGTTGCGCAGCTTGTAGTCGGCCAGCGCCCATCGGTTCCCAATCACCCGTAAACCCTCAAACGGCGGTCGGTAACCCGCTTTCCAGTCGTCCAGGAGGTCATTCAGGACCGGATAGAGCTTCTCCTCTGGAGGATCCCAGGGCTTGTTCAGGTAGTAATGAATGCGGGCTGTGTTGATGGCTTGAATTGCCGCTTCCGTATCCGCATAGGCCGTGAGAAGGACTCGCTTCGCCTCTGGATAGACCTCGCGGGCGCGCTCCAGGAATTCCACACCCGGCATGCCCGGCATGCGCTGGTCACTCAGGAGCAGAGCCACTGGTTCTTCGCGGGCCTTAAGCTGCTGCAAAGTATCCAGGGCCGCCTGGCCGCTGGCTGCTCGCATTACCCGATAATCTGCTCCGTACTGCCGACGCAGGTCCTGGACCACCGCTTCCAGTACGCTCACATCATCGTCTACTGCTAGTAAATTCGGCCTCGCCATGTTCTTTCCAGTCTAATGTTTCGCCAAGCTTCATCAGCTTTCATCCAGATCAAAGCCGTTCCGCTCTCTACGAGCGAAATGGTCGCAATTTAGGTTTCAATAAACCACACTAACCCCACTTTGTGCCAAGTAGGTAAACAGGATGAATAAGCAACCCCGCAGGATTCTCCGTGACGATTTAGTCACTTGCGCTGTAATCTAAATTTCGGGGTATTACTTAGGTGCAGGTACCTCCGAGCAAGGGGGGTGACGAAAGTCCTGTGTATGATTTGCAATGCAGGTAGTGGGAGTCTCTCCCAAGGATTTCTGGGCGTCTGCCGATAACCGAAGTGAGGCAGAGAAGTACCGTCCGATGTTTGGCAGCACCCGGCCCGTGAGAGAAGGGAAGCCGGTTTCGGCCCAAAGCAGTTTTGGTTTATCAGGCGAAGAGGCGCAAATCATGAACAAAGTCATTCTCGCGGATTCACAGGCAATCTTCAGGGCGGGGACAGCCAAGGTTCTCGCAATGGACGAAGATCTGCGGATCATCGCCCAATGCACCGATCTTGACCGCATGATGCACGCGATCACCACGTTCCCCGGGTCCATTGTGGTGTTTGCCGCATCCCTGCGTCCCGACATGGCTCGTCTGCGCACCCTGCTTGAGGCGTCCAATAGCCGCGGCATCGTCATAGCGGAAAACACCGAGACGGCGTCCAGTTACTTGCAGCAGGGATTCCGAGGCGTTGTGTTCCGCAACGTCACAGGGCAAGCTCTCGTCGAGTGCGTGCGCCGCGTCGCCGCCGGCGATACGTGGGCTCCTCCACAACTTCAGCTCCCTGACTCGCCGGAAGAAGATATGGTCGGGACCCGCGTTCGCGATCGTCTTACCCCCAAAGAGATGCGCATTGTCGCGCTCATCGTTCAGGGCTGCAAGAACCGCGAAATCGCGCTGCGACTAAAGACCACCGAGCAGGTCATCAAGAATTATCTGCGTTCGATCTACGACAAGACTGGCGTCAGTGATCGTCTCGAACTCGCATTGTTCACGATTCATCACCGCGTCCTCGCCCAAGCGGCGGCCGAGGTGGGCAGCAAACTCGAAGCCGAGATGCAGCAGGCCCCAGCTCCCATCGCCTCCGGTTCACCAGCACTTGCTCAATCGTAGTTCCAACGAATTCAACCAACGGAGGCCGCTGATTTCAATCAGCGGCCTCGCTGGTTTCAGAATGAGCACAGATTTCGACTGGACCACCGGCTACCTCGCTAACGGACTGCACTGCTACCGCTGCCAGCAGTTCTTTGAAGCTCATGAGCATTGGGAGTGTGTTTGGCTCACGCTGCAGGAGCCAGAAAAGAGTTTCTTGCAGGCTCTGGTGCAGATCTCGGCGGCTTTTCACCATCTAGTTCGAGGGAACCGTGCCGGTGCAATCTCATTACTTGCACGTGCTCTGCGCCGGCTCGATCGCTCTCCGGCTGAATTCTGCGGTCTTAGCGTTGCGACAATACGCGATCAGTCGCGTCAATGGCTCCAAGTGCTCGAAAGCCCCAACACCGACTTCCCCGAAACATTTCCAACTTTCGAGATTCTCGCGTAAAGATCCTCTTGCGAAGTGAAGCGGCAGGAAGGCTGGTCTCCTGCCGCTCCAGTTTTCAAATGCCAGAATTGGTTAAATGCCAACCCGGGAAGGCGCTCCGCCCAGCTTCTCCGCCACGCTTTTCGCCTGCGTGAACAGCAGCAGGTAGTCCGGTCCGCCTGCTTTCGAATCCGTGCCGCTCATGTTGAATCCGCCGAACGGGTGAGCGCCGACCATCGCTCCGGTGCACTTGCGGTTCAGATACAGATTGCCCACGTGATATTCGCGCGTCGCTACATTCAGCGCTTCGCGTGATCCCGTATAAATCGCGCCCGTCAATCCGTATTCAGTATTGTTTGCAACTTCCAGCGCATGCTGGAAGCCATTCACTTTGATCACGGCCAGCACCGGCCCGAAGATTTCTTCCTGCGCGATCACTGCATCGGGTGCGATATCGGCAATCACCGTCGGCTCGATGAAGAATCCACCATCCGCAGTCTCGACGGCCTTTCCGCCTGCGACCAGACGACCTTCCTTCTTGCCGACCTCGATGTATTTCAGGATTGAATCCATCGCTGCTTTGTTGATCACCGGTCCCATGTTGGAATTCGCTGCCGGATCGCCCACCGAAAGTGTTGCCACCTTCTCGCGCACGCGCTCCACGAACACGTCGTATACCGGCGCGTCGACAATCGCACGCGAACACGCCGAGCACTTCTGCCCGCCGAATCCGAAAGCGCCCGCGACCACTCCATCTACCGCTGCATCCAGATCCGAATCCGCCATCACGACCGTCGAATCCTTACCGCCCATTTCCAGAATGGTTCGCTTGATCCAGATCTGTCCCTTCTGGTGCTTTGCCGCGCGCTCATGAATCTCGAGCCCCACGTCGCGGGACCCTGTGAACGCAATGAAGCGCGTCTTCGGATGTTCAACGATCGCGTTGCCGAAACTTGCGCCCGATCCAGGACAGAAATTCACAACACCGGCCGGCAGGCCCGCCTCTTCAAGCACTTCAATAAACTTCGCCGCAATGGTCGGCGAATCGCTCGATGGTTTCAGGATCACCGTGTTTCCGGTAACGACAGAAGCCACGGTCATCCCCGCCATGATCGCGAACGGGAAATTCCACGGCGGAATCACTGCTCCAACTCCCAGTGGAATGTAGTGAAGCTGATCGTGCTCGCCCGGCAGTTGAATCGGCGTCTCAGACTTCGCCAGCCGCAACGCCTCGCGTGCGTAGAACTCGAGAAAGTCGATCGTCTCGCCCACGTCCGCGTCAGCTTCCACCCAGTTCTTGCCGACCTCATACGTCAGCCATGCGCAGAATTCCAGCTTTCGCTCGCGAATAATTGCAGCAGCGTTGAGCAGCAGCGAGACGCGAGTCTCAACGCTTGTCCGACTCCAACTCTCGAATGCTTCCTGGGCCGCCTGCATCGCCTTTTCTGCGTGTTCGGCTTCCGCTTTCTGATGAATGCCGACCACCTGCGCAGGCCGTGCCGGATTGAAAGACTTGATTTTGCCTTCAGTGCGCAAGCGATGACCGCCGATGATCAGGTCATATTCCTGTCCCAGTTGGCTGGCGACATGGTCCAGTGCCGCCTTCATGCTCCGGGCGGTCTGGGGATCCTTGAAATTTGTAAACGGCTCATTCCGGAACTCGCCCTGGGGCGAGCGCGGCTGTATTTCGGTCGGGAGAGTCACAGTTGCCATAGCGAAAACGATTGTAGTCCTTCGGGCTGAATTCTCGTGCGATCAGGGTCGCTCCTCATTGGATTCGGTGGCGACGTCTCAAGAGCCTTTTTCTGCGGGATTCCAGTCCCGGATCGAGCAGCTTGGCTTCCCGAATCCGCATGAGGAGAACAAAGAAGTTCGGCTCTGATCTACAAAGCCCGGCCTGCAATGAAGCGCCTTTACCTCTTCGCACCACAACAATTTCGTTACATTCGCGAAACTAAGTCAGCGGTTCAGGGTTGCTAGTTAGGTACCCTCGTCCGGTTAGAGTTCGCTGCAACCGAGTCTGGGCACAAGAGCATTCGGCGACGACAAAGGCTGGCGGTTCCGTCGATCTAGAACCAGCGCATCGTCCGAATTCTGTGAGGGATAATGTCACCCCTATCCGATTTGGACTCTCTGCGCCCGATCCTGCTTCCACGTTCCAGTTCGAATTCACACGCCCGGGTATGGAAGGTGGGCTGTTCGGCATTCGCAATCGTTGCCTTGGTCCTCGCCTCTTCCAGCAGCATCGCTCAGCAGCCCTCCCCGATTCCAAACTGGACGCCTTCGTCCCCGGGGACATCGGCTGGACAATACAGCCCCAATCAGGACTCCAACCCGAATCAGGCGTACGGTTATGCCCGTCAGCCGTACGATCAGGCCCAGACAGAACAGCCACCAGCTTACGAACAGCCGCCGAATTATCCGCAGCAATACGGCCAACCTCAGTATCAACAGACGCCTGACCTGGGTTCCGAACAGGCATGGGGCGTCCCAGACCAAGGGCCAGCTCCGACATACCAACCACAGCAGGCACTCAGCCCGGACCGTCTAGAGCAGATGGTCGCGCCGATCGCGCTTTACCCTGACAACCTCGTCTCCATGATCCTCGCCGCTTCGACTTATCCCGCGGAAGTCTCCAGCGCCGATCAGTGGCTGCATATGCAGGGCGGTGCTTCTCCAGAGCAGATCGCGGCAGGAGCCAACACGCAGACCAGCTGGGATCCCAGCGTTAAGGCGCTCACGGCATTCCCGGAGGTTCTCGACACGATGGCGCAAAGCCTCCAGTGGACGACCGATCTGGGTAACGCCTACTACAACCAGCCGCAAGACGTAATGCAGACCATCCAGGTGATGCGCTCGCGTGCGCAAGCGGCCGGAAATCTCCAGGACACGCCCCAGCAGGAAGTGGTCGTTGACCAGGGTGAGATCCAGATCGCTCCTCCGACGCCCGAGACTGTCTATGTGCCTCAGTACAATCCGTGGGCTGTCTACGGTCAGCCTGTGGATCCCTATCCAGGCTTCGACTGGGTAGGTGCGGTCGGCTCAGCTATAGGCAATGCACTCATCGGATGGGGACCTGGCATCGCCATGCAGGCATTTGCTGCAACCCCATTCGGCTGGTTGGGCTGGGGACTTGACTGGATTTCACACGCAATTTTCTTTGGCAACGACGTATGGTGCCCGCGCGGTTATGCAGGGCGCGACTGGGGCTTCGCGCATGGCGGTGCGCGCTACTGGGGCTATCACGGCGAGATGGCCCGCTGGCGCGATCGCGGCGGTTGGGGTGGACGCGGCAATTGGGGTGGTCGTGGTGGCTGGCAGGGACATGCTTTCCGCTCGGGGCTTGATCGTGGCCGCTTCGGCAACGGCGGCTCATGGGGACGCAACGGCGGTGGCTATGGTGTACACAACGGCGGAAGCTGGGGTCGAAATGGCGGCGGTCAAGGCTATGGCGGCCGCAACGGAGGCGCCTGGGGCCGCAATGGCAACGGTGGGCAAGGTGGTTACGGCGGGCACAACGGCAACGGTAGTCAAGGCGGCTATGGGCAGAATGGCGGTCAGTGGGCGCACAACGGCAATGGCCAGAATGGCGGTTATGGACGCGGCACCTTCGGTATGCCTCGCGGAGGCGCATATAGCAATGGTGGCGCCGAAGGGCGCATGCAGAACGGCCGCGGATTCGGATTCAGCAACTCTCCTGGCAGTGGCTACGGTCAACAAGGGAGACGATCGCAGTACAGCGGCTACGGACAACAGGGCAGAGGTTCGCAGAGCTGGCAGGCATACAATCACGGTCCGCAGCCGGTTGGGCGCCCTCAGCAATATGGCGGTCCGCAGCAGTTCTCGCGGGGACGACAGGGTTACAGTTCCAGCGCTCCTCAGCACGTCTACGGCGGCAGCTACGGACGGCAATACGGCAGCTCTGGAATGTACGGGTCGCGTCCGAGTTTTGGCGGCAGCTATCGTTCGCCCGGCTCAGGGTTCAATTCTGGCGGCCGTTCGTATGGCTATAGCGGATCGTCCGGCATAGCTCGCCTGCCCTCAAATGGCGGAAGCTTCCGCGGCTTCGGTGGAGGACACTCCTCGGGCAACTACAGCTACCGCGGCGGCGGCTTCAAAGCTCCTAAAGCGCCGAGCTTCAGCAGCCACTCATGGGGCGGAGGCGGCAGCCACTTCCGCGGTGGTGGATCGCAATTCGGAGGGGGAAGCAGCCACTTCGGAGGAGGTTCGCACTTTGGTGGAGGCCACGTCGGCGGAGGTGGCTCGCATTTCGGGGGTGGAGGTGGACACTTTGGCGGAGGAGGACATTCCGGCGGAGGCCACTTTGGTGGAGGACACTCCGGCGGTGGCCATGGTGGAGGCGGTCACGGCGGCGGTCATCATCGCTAAGCCTGGCTACTACGAAACAAGAGCGGCAGACTGTGGAGCCTGCCGCTCTTTTTGTTTGATGAACGTTCTGGACTATTTGAACACTCCATTGCCCTTGTTTAACTCATCGCGGTGCGACTTGAAATCGACCATGGAGAGAAACGCCGCATTGCTCAGTGCCTCACCCTCTCTGGTGGAACGAATCGCCGCTCCTACCTTGTCGATTCCCTCCGCATTAGGAGAAACCCAGACGATCGCGAATGTTCCTGGTGCGCTGGTGTGTACGGCCGGAACGTCGATTTCCCACTCTGTGATCGTGCCATCAGACAACTGCTTTTCAAGCAGCGGCGCGATGAAGTTCTTGCTGAGTTGCTCAATGGCGTCGTCAGGCGCGTCGGGCTTGAGTGTGTAGATCGCAACCTGCACGTACCCGTTCTTGTAGGCGCCGGGTTTCCAGTTGTAGTAGCGGCTCACCTCGATTGAGTCCCAGTGCTTGGTCGCGCTCTCCAGAACTGGCGTGCTGGTTCCGCCCGCTCCCGAAAGCTGATCCAGCACCTTCATTAAGCCAGCCATTGAGGTAGAGGACCACCAGTCATCGTGGGTGAATTCACCCGGCGTGTGCACCAGGTTTTCATCGTTTCCATATCCGACGAGCGTGCCATCTGCTAGTGCCTTGTCGAGGACGGCCTTGTCAGCATCTGCTGCCTTGGCCATCTCTGGCCAATGCGCACGCGGAATCTCCCAGTTGGCGATGTACGTGTACATCGGCGGTTTCTGCTTCACTTCCTGAGCCTGGGCCCATGACCCAACTGACCACGCCGCTGTGAGCGCAATCGCGCACAATCGCGTGATCGTCTGTTTCTTGCTTGTCATTCGTTTTCTCCCGGTCTTGCTTTCTAGCCGGTGAGCAGGGGGAATTACCGACCGGAGCGGAGTGTACAGCCGCAATCAGAGCTTTGGAAACAGGAGTTTCGCGAATCAGTTTGAAGCGGTATCAACTGGTTCGCTTAGAACCCAGCCGCCCGTTAGGTGCATACCGATCTCCTCTGATCCGGTCTGTACCCTGGATGCTTTCATGCTGAATGCCGAGCTTGATCCACCACACGGCCTCATCGCGCTGATACTCATAGACAAAGCGCAGCTTCTCTTCCATCACACTGCTCGCTCTCCAAGGCATGAGTCACCTTCTACGGCCTCAGGCCCCCATTGCAGTGTCAGGAATGCTCCCGGTTGGTGTGTCAGCTATCCGCCCGGTCTGTACCGGACCACGGTACTCCCCCCGAGAGGATGCCGCTTAAGTCATTTTTTTTAATCAACATGTAAATTTGGTACCTTTCCATGTATCTCAAAATACACAACATATTTCTAAGATATTTGGGGTCAATGGCTTAGCGGGGAATCTTAGCCGTGCCTGAGGTGGCAATTGGGAACTGTGCCGCACACCGAACGGGGCCGCGTATTCGAGCCACAGATGAACTACTCCGTTTTATTGTGAGCTTTTGACGTTTAATTCCCTGCAAACCGGGATGAGGTTTCGTGATTTAGCTCTTCGGTGGAAGCTGGGCTACTCGCCGTCGTCACTGGGCGGAAGCGATGTAGTGAAGATCGACGAAGCCGTTTTTGTACGCGGCGATATTTTTTAGATCCCAAGGTTTTTCGGAGGCGAGTTGGCCGAAGAGGCGGAGGCCATCGCCGAGAAGAACAGGCGCGAGGGTCGGCCTGATTTCATCGACAAGTCCAAGGTCGAGGAAACGCTGAGACAGGAGCGCGCCGCCGACGAGCCAGATATTCCGGAAGCGCGGTGCGAGCTTCAAGTTCAGAAGCTGTTTGAGATCGCCGGAATAGAATTCGACGCTCTGTCTTGAAGATGGGAGTTGTCTCCCGGTCAAGACGATGCAGGTCGTATCGCCATAAGGCCAGCCCAACTGAAGAGCGTGCTCGTAAGTGCGGGAGCCCATCAAATAGCAATCGACGCTTTTGACGAAGGCGGCTAGTTCTTCTTCGGTGATCGAAACGCCCGCGTCGTAGACTCCCTCGCACTCATCGAGCCAAGAGACACTGTTATCTTTTCTCGCGATAAATCCATCGAGGCTGGCGATCATGTGCAGAGTGACGCGTGAGCGGGTTCCATTGTCTGCCATGATCTCGCTGGTTTCCTCCTCGGGCAATTGGATCAGCTCTCGAGCGCATGTTACCGATTATGGGATATGTGTTCGTCTTCGGATAGCGGAAGGTGAATTTGGGTTCTGGTTATTTGGCCATTCGCCAGCTGCGCATTACAACGAATCCCCACTGAATACAGAGTTATGCTCCACGCTGTACAACGAATCCCCCACACGGCGGGGCTGCTGAAGCGGCATCATCTCCGGGGCAGAGAGGTGGATCTGATTCTCCAGCCTCCTCTACGATCGAGATCTGCCAAGTTTTTGATCTGGTGTCCGTAAAGCCGTAATACGGGAAGAACTGGAACTTGGGTGCATCTGCCGCCATTTCGACAGCCAAAGTTCGATCAATTGAAAACGGCTTCAGTTCGCACTCTGATCGATTACGATCACTCAGTTGAGAGCATTGTCGGTGGGAAATTGCTTCCGAATATTGAAAACTGCTATTGCTTAAGTCAATAAACTGTAGACCGTCTCCCCGAATACGACCAGATACAGCAGGACGAGAACTATTCGAAATTCGATTTTCAGTTTTTGTTTCGTCAGTGTAGTTATACCGTCCGGTCCGATCGAGGCAACCCATCCGCATGCCGTAAGCCAGAAAATACCGGCTATCACTGGAGGCGCGCTGAGATCGACCAGGATCTGCTTCGAAATCTGATATGTCCCAGGAACCATCAGGATTCTCCGCTTGCCAACAGGGGCCCAAACCCAGCACCAAGATTGTCTGGATCTGGCTAGATAGATTAAGCAATGCAACTGATTGCTGCTAGTCGGGCCACGCTATCTGGCGAACCGAAGTAATGCCGCCAGTGCTTTGGAGGTCGCAGAATTCTGGCGCCTTCAGCCTGTCTCAGGCTCTCAACTTCGCGCGGGGCCGACAAATGGGAATTTTTGGTATCCGGTGAATCCTCGTCTCTCGACTTGACAAGCATGGCAAGCTGCAGAAGAGCACGTTTACCTGCGTGCCAGTGAACCATGCGATTCCGTCAAGAGTGGATTCCAAATAGCGCTGCAAAGCGATACAGCCCCCATGCAAGGATGGCGGCGCCGGGAATGGTGAAAACCCACGCCCACGCAATGCTGAATGCCGTATTCCAGCGCACGGCAGAGACGCGGCTCACCGCCCGGGTGCCGGAGATGGCGCCGGTGATCACGTGCGTCGTGCTGACCGGGATGCCGAGCAGGGTGGAAAGGAAGATGCTGGCGGCGCTCGCAAGTTCGGCGCAAAAACCATCCAGGGACCGAAGTTTCGCAATGCCGTGGCCCATGGTCTTCATGATCTTCCATCCTCCGAAAAGCGTCCCCAGCCCCATCGAGCCGTAAGCCGAAAGAACAACCCACAATGGGATGCGGAATGCGGGAATAAGCTTTGCGGAAAAGAGAAGCCCGGTGATAATGCCCATCGTCTTCTGCGCGTCATTTCCGCCGTGTCCAAGGCTGTAAGCTGCCGCAGAAAGCAGGCGAGCGCCCTTCAGCCAAGGGGCGACGCGTCCTGGAGATGAATTGCCCCATTCAAGAATCCAACTGGTGATGATGAGCAGGAGGCCGCCCAATAAGAACCCGATGAGCGGCGCAAGGACGATGAAAAGTAGGGTCTTCGTCCACCCTGCCGGCAGTAGAACGCGGAACCCCGCTTTGGCCACCGCCGCCCCGGCGTATGCGCCGATGATCGCGTGGGACGAACTGGTCGGGATTCCGAGCTTGAGTGTAAAGATGTTCCACCCAATAGCACCTAAAAGCCCGGCAAGCACCACAAACGGGGTCACGACATGAATGTCGATCATGCCACTGCCTATGGTCCTCGCAACCTCCGTCCCGAACAGCCAGAATGCGGCGATGTTCCAGAACGCCGCCCAGATAACCGCCTGGATTGGCGTGAGCACCCGCGTGGCGACGATGGTTGCGACGGAATTCGCGCTGTCATGCATGCCGTTCGTGAAGTCGAAGCCGAGCGCCACGGCCACGATGACACCGACAAGCAAGATCTCATGGCTCATGCGTCAGTTCCACTTAATGGCAATGCCCTCGATCCGGTTCGCTGCCACCTGAAAGGCGTCTACGATCTTCTCGAGATTGGTCATGAAGCGGTTAGTTGCAAGGACCTTCAGCGTGATCACAGAATCGGAATCATCTCGAAACAAGGTACGGAGACGTTCCCGATCGCTTGTGAAGAGCGCACGGACGTTTTCTTTATAAAGAACGTCTGCTTGATGTTCGATGCCGCGAATCTTCTCCACCGCGTGCGCGAGTTCCGCAACGTACTTGCGCCGCTCGAAGACGGTGAGCAGCTGCTCAAGTTCTCCTGCAGCTCCCTGCATCAGCGAGACAAACGCGTCCATGATCGCCGGCTTCTCCGTGATCCCGTATAGATATGTATCCTGGACGGCCCGGTTGATCAGGTTCACGATTCTGTCGAGGTCCAGCATGAGAGGATGAATATCCTCCCGGTCCAGTGGAGTGTTGAACGCCTCCGCCAACTCATAGGTGAGTTTCCGGACAACCGCGTCCCCTTCTCGCTCGAGGGCTTTCGAACGTGCGCTATACGAGTCGAAATCGCTGAACCTGTTCGCAAATTCCGCGAACAATTCCGTAGCCTTCTTGATCACTGTTCCCTGAGCCCTGAAAAGCTCAAAGAATGTGCTCTTCCTGGGCAACAAAGAAACCATAGAATCCCCTCGCGCTCACTTTGATTTCAAGCGTCCTGAGACGTCCTTCATAACGCATTTCGCTTGAGCTTAAGGTTAATTCAAGGAGTGACGAGGGGCCGCCACTATACTCTGGGGAGGTCCTTGCCTTGCAACTTGACCGAAATTTGCTCAGGGGAAGAGTTGCCGGCGACTCGAATCCTTGACTATTTAGGGCTCTACTTTACCTGCATCATCAATTTCACTTGTCGGAAATTTTCCGGCTAGTCGTGCGCGGTCAAGCTATCGAGGCCCCGAAACATAGTGGTGAGTGCATTCCTTCCAAATGAAAAGAGCCTCGCGATCAACAAGGTAGCGGCGGGGCAGGGGAGAACGACGAAGGACGATTTGACTGCTGTTCTTCCGAGCGGATTGTGCCCGCGGTGATTCTAAATGTGAGCGAAGTCCCGAGTCATCCCCAACTGTGAACTTGGCAACTTCTTGCTCTCAAAGCGAGTGTGGCCGGTGACTCAGGAGTTCTTCAGAAATGGGGAGAAAAGTGGCATTCTCACGCTGCAATCGAGAGTGTAGTTTGCAGAGGAATCTTATACCCTGGAATGTTGGCCGGGGATTACAAAGAGCACTGTCAGCCGAGCTCACCGGCAGTGAGATCAAAGCGATTCAATGTAAGGACTCCAGTAACACTCAGACCACGCACCTCGGCAGCTGAGAGCCTTAGCTCCGTCGCTTTGTCGAGCATGTCCGCTGCCACCACCGCGTACACTTTTCACTGTTCCAGGATGTTGAACCTGCCTCGAAGCGGCTGATGGGCATTTATTCCTTCGTCTCTATCGGCAGGCACTACGTCTCCCGAATCCGCCGGAGCCCGAGCCGGAGCCTCCCCGAAGGGACGTTGTTATCCCGAGATTATTGTCACTCGAGGCAGCCGTCCCGCGGCTCCGAGCAATCTAACTGAGTTGACGTAATTAGAGCGGCAGGAATTTGGCCAATCGCGGCAAACCAAGAACGATTCGATTGTTGGCGAGGGGGCCTTGTGCGGATGCTGTTCGACTTTGATCTTTGCCGAATCGTTCTCTTGGTTATCGATGCGCTACACAATCCCTGACAGAAAAACCGAAAGCAGGACGCGTAACAGCAGCCAGGAATCTCACGTTTTATTTCCTTTGTTCAACAGGAGTGGACCGCTCATGACGCGTTTCGACGCTCTGTTTGGAATAGCTGTAGTTTCAGTGATTTTCGCTCTCACCGGCTGCGGTTCCAGTTCTAAGGGTTCGTCGTCGAAGCTGGCGCCCACTCTTACGTTTGCGGCAAGCAGCAGCAGCGTTACATCTGGCCAGGCAGTTACGCTGACGTGGCAAACCACGAACGCGGCCTCCGTCTCCATTACCGCCACCGGCGCTGACGGCACCAGTCGGGCCATCTCCACCAACTCTCAGCTCAGCGGCAACACCCAGGACACGCCCACCCAGAACACCACCTATTCTGCGACCGCCAGCGCAAGCGGCGGCCCCAGCGTGCAGCAGCAGGTCAAGGTCGCCGTGACGGCGGCTCCTCCTCAGGCGCCGACGGTAACCTTCAGCGCCAGCGCCGGAAGCATCACCGCAGGCCAGTCGGTGACCCTGACGTGGACAACCACCAATGCCACCACCCTGACAATTACCGCTACCGGCAGCGACGGTACCGTCCGCAATATCCCCACTGCCCAGTTGAGCGGCTCCACCCAGGACTCGCCGACCGAGAGCACCACCTATGCGGCCACGGCCACGGGTCCAGGCGGAGACAGCAAGCCGCAGCAAGTCCAAGTCGCGGTGACTCAGCCGCCGCCAACCGCGCCCACCCTGGTTTTCAGCGCCTCGAGCAACAGCATCACCAAAGGCGACACGGTCACTCTGAGCTGGCAGGCCACAAACGCCACCTCTGTCGCGATCACCGCGGTCGGCGCCGATGGCGTCACAAGGCAAATCCCCACAACCACTAATCCAGCCACAGATCAGCCGACTGAAAACACAACCTATACCGCTATCGCCACTGGTCCCGGCGGCAGTACGCAGCCCCAGTCCGTAGCCGTCACTGTGGCAGTCGGTCAGCCGCAGATCAACCAGTTCACCGCCAGTCCCATCACCGTCGTGGCCGGTTCCTCAACGACCCTGAGCTGGCAGACCACCAACGCCACCTCCGTCACGTTTACCCCCGCTCTTCCCCAAAGCGATCCCGAAGAGGGCGGCACCTTCCCTGTGTCGGAGCCCGCCGGAATTCAGATACCCGTTCCCAGCACCGTGACCTACACAATGGTTGCCACCGGCTCCGGTGGCCAAAGTCAGCCGGCCAGCGTTACCATCAACGCCGTCAATATCAACCTCACCGCGACCCCGGCCAACAGCACGGCAAATCAGCCGGTGGCCCTGTCCTGGCAGGTTGATCCCTCGGTGACGGCGCTGACCATTGACAATGGCGGCTGCGCTCCCTGCACTCCGCTGCCCAAAGGCTCCATCACCGTGACGCCGGCTGCCACCACTACCTACACCGCTACCGCAACGCTGACCGATGGCACCCAGCTTAATCAAACCATAACCGTCACCGTTGCCTCCGCCGCAGCCGGCAAGATTAAGCACATTATTTTCATGCTCCAGGAGAACCGTTCCTTCGACAATTACTTCGGCGTCCTCGGAGCCTATCGCGCGCAGCGTCTCCTGCCGTTCGGCATCACCGCCAGTTCCACCGACATTGATGGCTTCGACCCCAACCTGGTGCTCACCAATCACCACGACGGCACCCAGGTCAAACCGTTCCATGAAACCACCGTCTGTACCCAGAACCCAACCCCATCCTGGGATGAGAGCCACCACAACCTCGCCCTGAAAGGCGGCGATAAAGCATGGCTCACGACGAGTACCTATCCCGCCGGCTCGTTCGCCATGAACAATTTCCTCGACACTCCCAACGGCGGCCTCGGCGCCAATGAAACCAACTACGATCCCGAAGGCACGCGCGTACTGGGCTACTACGATCAGACGGACCTGCCCTACTACTACGACCTGGCAAGCTTCTTCGCCACCAGCGACCGCTGGTTTTCGCCTGAACTCACCGCCACCTATCCCAACCGGATGTTCATCGAGGCCGCAAGCTCCTTCGGTCACGAGTATCCCGACGCCGACAACACTCATCCCCGGTACAGCGCCAAAACTATCTACCGCGCCATGAATGAGGCCAACGTCAGTTGGGCCTACTACTACCAGGACGGCATGTTCCTCCCCAATTTCCAGGACTACACCGATCCCACAGTCCAGGACAAGACCTACCGCACCAGCTCTCTATTGAACATGCTGGCCGGCACCTGCAACGGTTCGCCCTGCGATCCCGACAAGACCCTGCCGCAGGTCGTCTTCATCGAATCTGCCTCTGGCTCCAGCGGCCTCGACGAGCACCCCGACAACAATCTCCAGAAAGGCGCCGCCTACATCCAGTCCATCATCGGAGCGCTGATGAAAAGCGACGCCTGGCAGGATTCCGTCTTCATCCTCACCTACGACGAGTCCGGTGGCCTCTACGATCATGTGCCGCCCCTCACCGTCCCGCCCCCGGATGCCTATGCGCAGGGTCAGTGTCCCGACCCCAACAACGGATCCTACGGCTATTGCCACGCCGGCCCGAACGCCAACTTCACCGCTCCCACCCCGCAAAACGGTGGATACAACATGTTCAATATCACTGGCCTGCGTGTCCCGGTGCTCGTCATTTCGCCTTACGTCAAGCCGCACTACGTCTCACACGTTCCCATGGACAGCACCGCAATCCTGTCCTTCATTGAGAAGACCTTCAACGTCCCGCCCCTCACCGCCCGGGACGCCTATTGGCTGAAGAATGGAGACATGAGTGACTTCTTCGACTTCAGCACTCCGGCCGATCTTAACCCGCCCAACTCCACCGGTGGAGGAGCCGCTTGGACCACCTTCCTGCCCACGCAGTCAACCAGCGGCGTCTGCGACAAAACCATAGAAGCGGGAGGCATCGTGAACTAACCAAAGTCTCGCGGTAAGCCTCCCTCGTTCCACCATTTGTGAGAAACGCCTTAGCGCAGAACTATTTTGCCCGGTCGGTACGACGATCTTCTCCGTCCCGATTTGAGCGCCGAGAGTCCCTGCTTTCACGATGCCTTTCTCTTGTTCCTGGAGATGCATGTGCGGAGGCGGCCCGCTTGTTCCTGGCGGCAAGGTGCCATCGAGGGCCAAGGACGATCTGGCCCTACGCCGTCGCGAATGCGGCCCATGAGGAGAATCTCGCCATTATGGCGGTTCTCCAAGCGAAGAAAGTTGTCCACGATTGATCTCTGGTCATGGATCTTACCAATGGATCCGCGGGGTTAGACAAACTATTCGCGATTGGGTAGTGGGTCAGTTTGATTCAAACTGACCCACTACCCGCGCTTGAGGTCCTCCAGATCGTTTGTTTTGCGAATGCGAAGTGTCTCTGTTCAACCAAAGCAGCAGGAAGGCTAGCAGGGACCGGGACGTTTCGTTTTGTGAGCGGTTTAGATTTCAGCGATAGACTTTTGCAGATCGTCGATAAGGGCCCAGACGCCGAGGCCGATTCCTTTGGCCATCTGCGGGAGGTCGACCATGTTGTGGGCGAGGAAGACAAAGGCGGACTGCGCGACGGGATCGGCTTCCCACCAGCCTCCCCAGGCGCCGGGCCAACTGACGGTGCCGGGATTGCCGCGCCGAAGCATGTCTGTCCTATCCTGCTCGAGCACAACAGAGACGCCCAATCCGAAGCCGCGCCCAACCGCGAAGGGCTTACGACCAAGCATCACGGAGTTGGCGCGCTGCTCATCGGTGAGTTGATTGGTCATCATTTTCGCCAACGTCCCGGGATGCAACAGACGGACTCCATCCACCTGGCCATCTCCCAGGAAGAGCCGGGCGAACTTGAGATAATCGTCGAGCGTTGACCACAAACCGACGCCGCCCGACTCATAAGCCATATCGTGCGGTCGTTCTTCGACAACGACACCACCCCACGTCAGGCGTTTCATGAGGCGGCCCTGCTGGTCGAATCCGTATGCCGCGGCACGGCGGTTCCTCTTTTCCGGAGGAACGAAAAAAGCAGTGTCTTGCATTTCCAGCGGCGCGAAGATGCGCCGGTTGAGCACCACTGAGAGCGGAGCGCCCTCGATGCGTGCAATCAGCAGACCGAGCAAGTCGGTGGAATTGCCGTAGGACCAAGTGCTGCCCGGCTGCGCGATCAGCGGCAACTGAGCGAGCCGTCGAATCCACTCGTCGGGAGGGACCTCGCTGTCGACATCGCCGCCGAGCGCTTCGCGATAGGCGGCAGACAGGGGACTGCGATGAGGGTCTCCGTAGGTCAGGCCCGATCGATGCGTTAGCAGATCGTCGAATGTGATCGGGCGATCCGCAGGATGCGTATCGTCGAGAGGGCTATCGAGCGTTTGGAGGACTCGCATCGTCGAGAACTCCGGCGCGACGTGCGAAATGGGATCATTCAAGGCAATCCGGCCCTCATCGACCAGCATCAGCGCGGCGACAGAAGTGATTGGCTTTGTCATCGAGGCGATCCGGAAGAGGGTGTCGCGCTCGATCGGCAGATTGTTCTCGATGTCGCGCCAACCGGCGGCTGCATAGTCCGTGTGCCCTTGATGCTGCACAAGGACAGCCGCGCCGGCGAGCTGGCCTGCGTTGATGGTCTTTTGCAAGACCTGTTGAAACTGTTCTTCTCTGATCATCGAGACCCCCTTGTTTAATAATTATATTATAAAATAATTATATTATAAAATCGAGAGAGATGATAAACCATGAACTCGAAGAGCGAACTGCAATTGAAAACCAAGGGCGACAAGCGTGAGCGTACCCGGGCAAAGTTGCTGGATGCGGCGCGCTCGCTCATACGCGAGAAGGGACATGAAGCCGCAACTCTGGATGCCATTGCCGAACGCGCGGGCATGACGACGGGAGCGATCTATGGCAATTTCAGAAACCGCGAAGACCTTTTCGTTGCTCTCGCGCATGCTTATTGGGCGCCCATCAGGCCGGAGGTCAAAGAGGGAGCGAGCTTCGCGGATGTGATGGCGGCGATCGCCGAAGCCACGATTGCAGCGCTTCCTGATCGCCAGTCGGTCGTGATCGGACGTTTAACCGGCATGGCATATGCGATCGGAAACGATGAGATGCGGGAACGCGTTGTCGCAGTCACCAGGGACAGCTACGCCTTTGGCGAACAGTGGCTCTCCTCTGTCGTACCGCACGGTGATCTACCGATGCCCGCGGCCCAACTGATACGAGTGCTGCACGCGATGATCGAAGGGCTCACATTCCAGAGGCTGCTGACGCCGGAGCTGATGCCTGACGAGGTGATTCGAGCGGCATTCCTGGCGCTCGCGAAAGCCGCCTGAGCTTGCTCTCGATGAAGAAGAAGGCTGGCCTAGC
>DATNFD010000014.1:0-17927 GCA_035606555.1 Occallatibacter sp. | reverse complement strand
GGATGAACGGGCCACCTGCCATGGTCGGAGTATGTGATGAGAGCCTCCAGGGTTCATGGTCTCCCAGGTCCGGACACACGGACCTGGGGCACCCGCTTGAAACCATACGGCATGGCCCTATCGTAATATCCATTCGATGTTGATCTGAAGACCCGCTCATCGCGATAAAGCCGCGATGAACGGGGCACAGCTTACGAGGCAGCAGAGCAAGTCTTGAAAAGGATGAACGGGCCACCCGCCTGAAGAAAACCCTTGGGGCCCCGTTCGCTCAGGATGACAGCCCAAAAAACAGTGAGTGGTTAGGTTTTTAGCCGTGCTGAGCACATCCAAGTTGCTTGTCGTTCAGTGGCCCATGGGGGCGGCAGCGAGTTTTTTGGGGCGGTTCATGAGGAAGGGGAGTGGGACGAGGACCGCAGTGACGGCGACCATGACCCAGATGACGTCGACGTAGGCGAGGAGGCGGGCCTGGATTTGGGCCATGCCGTAGATCTGGGCGCCGGCGTGTTGCATGGCGTCGGGCATGGAGGAGCCGAGGTGATGCCACGCGCCGGCGAGCCCGTTGCGCATGTCTTCGTAGGCGGGGTTGCCGGGCGTGGTGTTGTGCATCAGCAGGGCGAGGTGCTTCTGGCTTTGGCGCGCGAGGAGCGTGGTGATGAAGCTGATGCCGACGGAGCCGCCGAGATTGCGCATGAGCGCGGTGAGTCCGCTTACCTCGTTGTACTTCTCCTGCGGGATGCCGGCGTAGCAAAGAGTGTTGATGGGGATGAAGAGAAAGGGAAGTCCAAGGGCGATGAAGACACGCCAGCTGACGGCCTGTCCGAAGCTGATGTTCTGGTTGAGCGTGGACATGCGGTAGAGGCCCCATGTGGTGATGACGAATCCAACGGAGACGAGCTTGCGCGGGTCGAATTTGGGCGCGAGGGCTCCTGCGACGGGGAAGAGCACCATCAAAACCAATCCGCCAGAAGACACCGCCATACCAGCCTGGCGCGCGGAGTAGCCCATGATCTCCTGCAGGAATTGCGGGATGAGCACAGTGGAGGAGTAGAGAGCGACGCCGACCATGAACATGACGAGCTGCGTCATGCCGACATTGCGACGCCCGAAGAGTCGGAGGTCGAGCACGGGGTGGTCAATGGAGAGCTCGCGCCAGAAGAAGATGGTAAGTCCAACGACTGCGATGATGGCGAGCGTGACGATGAAGCGGGAGCCGAACCAGTCGTCTTCCTGGCCCTTATCGAGCATGATCTGGATGGCACCAATGGAGATGATGAGAAGGCCGAGACCCCAGTAGTCGATGCCTTCGCGGCGCTTGCGGACTTCGGCGAGGTAGGGCGGGTCCTCTACGAGACGGTTGGAGAGATAGAGGGAGATGATGCCGACGGGAATGTTGAGGAAGAAGATCCAGCGCCAGGTGTAGTTGTCGACGATCCAACCGCCGACGGTGGGTCCGAGAACGGGCGCGGTGACGACAGCGACTCCGTAGACGGCGAATGCCATGGAGCGTTTCTGGGGCTGGAAAGTGTCGGCGAGGATGGACTGCTCGCTGGGCTGGAGACCGCCGCCGGCAGCGCCCTGGAGGACTCGGAAGAAGACGAGAAGGCCGAGGGTGGGAGCGAATCCGCAAAGGAGCGACGCGACGGTGAAGAGGAAGACGCAGGACATGTAGAAGCGCTTGCGTCCGATGCGGTTGGCGATCCAGCCGGAGATGGGCAGGACCATTGCGTTGGCGACGAGATAGCTGGTGAGGACCCAGGTGGCTTCTTCAGGGCTGGCGCCGAGGGAACCGCCGATGTGAGGCATGGCGACATTGGCGATGGAGGTGTCGAGCGCCTCCATGAAGGTGGCGAGAGTGACCGTGATGGCAATAGCCCAGGGGTTGGCGCGGGGACGCCATGTCTGGTGGAAGTCGGTTGACACGGCGGTAGCGGCGGCGGCCACAGGGGTCCTCTCGGGTGAAGTTTGTGCCGCCGTGGGGAGCGGGGTGGTGCGTGGGAGTGCTGGGATTAGATTAACGGAAAAAGCAGTGGTCAGTTCTTAGTCTTAGTTCGCAGTTGGTGGTGGCTGGAAAGCGTTAAGGGCTACTGGGTCGGAAGTGCTGTGTCATGCTGAGGAAGAGATGACGGGAGATCAGGCAGTTGCGGGGAGTGGGGCCGGCGCGGGGATGCTGGTTTTGGGGGTGGATACGTGTGGGTTGTCGGGGACGGTGGCGCTGGCTCAAGTCGAGCGCCCCTCAGCAGAGGATTCGCAGTCTAGTGCACGGGATTTTGGGCAGCTAGCAAAGATTCTTGGGCAAATAACACTGGAAGGAAGAACCTATTCGTCAACTTTGGTGTCGGGGATCGATCGATTGCTTACGAAACAAGGTGTGAAGCTGGCGGACGTCGGAGCGATCGTGGCGGTACATGGACCAGGGAGTTTCACTGGCATCCGTGTAGGCTTGAGCGCGGTGAAAGGGCTGGCGGAGCCGGGGCAGATTCCTGTAATGGCGGTGTCGCGGCTCGCGGTTCTGGCGGCGAAGGCGGGGGTGGGGTCGGCTGCCCTGGATGCGCATCGACATGAGGTGTTCTTGAGGGTGGAGTTGGATGGGGAAGCGAGGGAGTTGCTGGCAGGAGCGGAGGAGTTATCCCACATCTCAGAATCGAGATGTGGGGCACCCAGTGTAGTGGCCATCGGTGATGATTCCGCGGGGGAGGTGGTGGGTGCTGCGTGGAGCGGGGCGGAGTTGATTCGAGTTGAGGCGCCGACTGCGGCAGATGCGATTCGGCTTAGCGTGCCCGCGATTCTGACTGGTGAATTCGCGGATCTGGCGACGGTGGATGGGCATTATCTGCGGCGGTCAGATGCGGAGATCTTTGGGGAGGCGGCGAAGGGGGCGTCGAGAGAGAAGGGAGCGGGAGTTCGGATTCGGCGGATGGGGGATGCGGACATCGAAGCGGTGATGGAGATTGCGGAGAAGACGGATCACGCGCCGCGGTGGGCGAGGGCGGCCTACCTGGCGGCGATTGATTCGGGAAATCAGCCGAGGCGGGTGGCTCTGGTTGCGCAGCGTGAAGAGAAGGTGGCGGGGTTTGTGGTTGCTGCGATTCTGCCGGGCGGAGAGGCAGAGCTGGAGAGTATTGTTACGGCGTTGCCGCATCAGAGGCGCGGGGTAGCTCGGGAGCTGTTCGCGTCGTTGAAGCATGAGTTGCGCAGGCAGGGTGTTCGGGAAGTGATGCTTGAGGTACGAGAGGCAAATCGTTCAGCGCAGGGGTTCTATCGGTTCCTTGGCTTCCAGGAGGATGGTCGGAGGCCGGGGTACTATGCCGATCCGGTGGAGGATGCGGTGTTGATGCGGCTCGGCCTTAGGTGAGAAGAAGTCACTTGCCGGTTTCAGTTTTCAGTTCGTAGTGATGGTCGTGTGCGCTGCGTCACGCTTGTTGAGTGAAGGTTAGAAAATCCACAATTACTGGAAAATTCTGTCCCGTTCGCGCTTGCGGAGGGTGCGGGCGGAGGACTATATGTATTGGCTAAGAAACACGGAGGTGCTTGGATGGATGAGATAAATGCCGCCACGCTGAGCGAAGAAATTGGCCGTCTGCAGGCCGAACATCGTCGCTACGCTCAGCGGTTGGATGAACTGGTTCAGAAGCCTTATCTCTCTGAAGATGAGCAGCTCGAAGAAGTTCGCCTGAAGAAGCTGAAACTGCATGCCAAGGACCTGATTTATGCTCTCGAGCATCAGGTTCCTGTCACTGCCTAGGTTTCGAGCGAATCGGGCCCGTGGGACGATGAATTGGACGGCCTTGAGGGGAGTTTGCGCCTCATCCGGGCCGTGCGGAGTGCGGGACTTAGCCGCGGTCACGTTGGTGTCGAATCGACCGTATAATCGTTAGGGACAATGGTTCGTGACGGTTACATCTACGGTTTGAGTCTGCTGGCGGTGGCGGGAGTCCTGGCATGGGCCACAGGCGCCTGGTACTGGAGTATCGTGCCTGTTCTGCTCGCAGCGTTTTTTCTCTGGTTTTTCCGTGATCCACAACGTGAGATTCCCAAAGGCGAGGGGCTATTGGTGTCGCCTGCGGATGGAGTCGTTACGGAGACGGTCCAGATCGACACACCGGATGGTCCGCGGCAGCGCATCAGCATCTTTCTCAATGTGTTCGACGTGCACGTGAATCGGTCGCCGATTGCGGGCGAGATCACGGCAGTGCGTTACCAGACGGGGAAATTCCTGAATGCGATGAACCAGGAGTGCGCCGAGCGCAACGAACAGAATATTGTGACAGTGCAGGGCGAGGGGATGGAGGTCGTCTTCAAGCAGATTGCCGGCCTCATCGCACGGCGGATCGTCTTCAATTATCGCGAAGGCGATCGTGTGGAGCGTGGACAGCGCGTGGGCTTGATCAAGTTTGGGTCGCGGACGGACGTGATTCTGCCGGCTGATGCGCAGATCCGGGTGAAGACAGGGCAGCGCGTGAAGGGCGGCTCGTCGATCATTGCAGAAATGCCGACATCAGAGACGATGGCTGGAGTGAGGGAGCCGAAGAGGTCAGCACGAGCGAGCGTGAAGCCGGAGACGACGGAAGACGGAGAAGTCGCGTGAACTCAGCGGATGCGACGCAGGCGAAAACACGCAATCGGGCGCGCATCCGGCGCGGCATGTTCATCCTGCCTTCGTTCTTCACGGCGCTGAATATCGGCGCGGGCTACTTTGCGATTACGCAGACGCTGGATGCGATCACGAATAATCTGAATGCGATCGGTTCTCTGACGCATCTGGATGTTGCGGCAATTGCGATTCTGCTGGCGATCCCTTTCGATTCGCTTGACGGGCGAATCGCTCGAATGACGAATACGGCGAGCGATTTCGGGCGAGAGCTCGATTCACTGGCCGATGTGATCACGTTTGGAGTGGCTCCAAGCCTGCTGGCGTGGGTGTGGGGTTTCCGGTCACTGCCTGAGACGATGAACCCGGAGCTGCGGCAACATATCCTCCAGGCGGGTTCGTTTTTGTGCTTTCTTTTCGTGATCGGGGGTGCGTCGCGATTAGCGCGATTCAATATCAGCCACGATCCGAAGCCGCGGAATCCTGGGAGACCGGATCGCAAATATTTTGTAGGGATGCCGATTCCTGCGGCGGCTGCGCTGCTGGCGTCGACGGTTCACTTCTTCGGCGGGTATCCGGTGACGGAGTGGTGGGTTGCGATTCCGTGGATGATCCTGGTGGGGCTTGCCGGATTTTTGATGGTGAGTACGTGGCGGTTCTGGTCGGGCAAAGAGATCGACCTGAGCAAAGCCCACCCGTTCCGGCTGCTGCTGGTGATGGCGATTGTGCTGTATATCATGATCCGGTTCTCGCACGGCGTTTTGTTTCCGATTGCGCTGCTGTACATGTTTTCGGGAATCTGGGCGCGAGCGGCCTATGGATGGTCGCGCAGACGCCGGAGAGGTATGCAGGGCGGCGCGGAGCCTTTGCAAGAGGGCGCAGATCCCGACGCGGATCCACTGCATCATACGTAAGCTTCCAGCTATTAGCTCCTGGCTTTTAGCTCAAAAGAACCTGGTTGAGGGGAGCGGTCACGAGCGGGTGCTGACTTAAAAAGAAGGAAATCTGTGTACAAGATTGCGATTGTTGGAGCATCGACGCTGCTGGGCAAAGAAGTGAAGGATGCGCTTGCGGAATCGTCGCTGGCGGCTTCTGATGTCTCATTGATGGATGAAGATGAAGGTCTCGGCCAACTGGATCAGGTAGGCGACGAAGTCACCTTTGTGCAGGCCATCAGTTCGGATGCATTTGAACATGTGGACTTCACGTTTTTCTGCGGAAGCGAAGCCCTAACGCAGAAGTACTGGCGGGAAGCGCTGCGTGCGGGGTCGACGGTGCTGGATCTCTCGGGTGCGCTGGATGCGGAGACAGGCGTGCTGGTGCGTTCGCCGTGGATTGCTTCGCAGGAAGTGATGGCGGATCTGTTTACTCCGGCAGTGGAGCCGGCGAATCCAGCAGCGCTGGCTCTGGCGCTGTTGATGGAACGCGTGCAGCAGGTAGCGCCTGTTCGACAGGCAGCGGCCACGGTTCTGCTACCGGCGAGCGAGTTTGGTCGCGCGGCAATGGACGAACTGCATCAGCAGACGGTGAACCTGCTTAGCTTCCAGTCGCTGCCAAAGGCGACGTTTGACGCGCAGTCGGCTTACAACCTGCTGAGCGGGTTCGGAGAGAATGCGAAGGCCAGGATTGCGCAGATAGACGCGCGAATTCGAAGACAGTACAACGCGATTGCAGGCAGACGGCTTCCGGCATTGGCGATTCAAACCATCAGCGCGCCAGTTTTCCATGGGCACAGTTTCTCAATCTTTGTAGAACTGGAGCGGCCGGTCGATTTGGCGGCCATGGAGGATGCATTGAGCGGCGAACACGTTGATATTGTGCTGGAGGAGACGGATTCGCCTTCGAACCTCGCGGCTACGGGGCAGAATGACGTTCTGGTGCGGCTGCGGCTGGAGCCGGGCGCGCGGAATGCGAATGAATCGACGCGGCTGTGGCTGTGGGCAGCTTCGGACAACCTGAGGCTGCAGGCGCAGAACGCGGTGGATTGCGCGATTGACCTTCGGAGGTTGAGGCCGCAGGGAACAGTGCAGTAGAGCAGGGGACGAGGGAACGAGGGGACAAGGGAACGAGGGGACAAGGGGACAGTGAGTCGTGAGTAGAGAAAGAGGAGCACTCCCTGATCGAATGCGAACAGGGAGTGGGTCCAACTTCTTCGCTTGCTATTCCTTGCTGCTGACGAGCGAGAACATGGCGCCCTGGGGGTCCTGGCCGTTGATGATCCAGCCACCGCCGGGAACTTGCATCGGGCCGTTCAACACCTTTCCCCCGCCAGCGTTGACGCGTTCTACGGCTGCCTTTACGGAATCGACCTGGAAGTAGAAGTTCCAGCACGCAACGGGTATGTGGGGAGCTTTCGTCATCATGCCTCCGTCGCCCATAGGCTTGTTGTCGCCCTCGTCGAAGAGGCGATAGATGCCCATGGAGCCCATGTCCATGTCGGTGAGCTTGGTCCATCCGAAGAGCTTTTTGTAGAAGTCGAAGCCAGCTTCGACGTCGGTGGTGTAGAGCTCGTGCCAACTGATAGTGCCGGGAGCGGGCGGTTCGGGGCGTTTGGGAGAGCGCATGGCCGGATTGGGTGTGAAGACGATAATGCCTGCACCCTGCGGATCGGACATGACGGCAAAACGAAGCATATCGGGAATGTCGGTTGCGGGCTTCCACAGTTTGCCGCCGGCTTCGACGATCTTCTCGATGTGAGCATCGACATCGTCGACGGCGATGTAGCCGATCCATCCGGTGTGGCCGGGAATGTTCAACATCCCTGCGATACCTGCGTCGCCAATGTTGAAGGTGGTGTAGGTTGAGCCGTTGCCGCTGGGCATTTCCCTGGTGGTCCAGCCGACAACGTCTGCATAGAATTTGCCTGCAGCTTTGGTGTCGGTGGTCATCAGTTCGTACCAGCCGAATTTGCCTTTGGGGGAAAACATAGAAATTTCTCCTGTCTTTAGGATCGGTCCGAGGGCTCATCTGAGGAGCAGATTCGTTGATATCAACGTAAGCTCAGGATGTCAACAGTCTGCCGGATTAAATGTTGTGAAACGGCTATCGCATTCAGCAGGAGGTCAGGGGCGAACGCATCGGATCCAGAGTTGCTCAATGTAGCTGTCGGTCATTCCGGCGATGTAGTCGGCGACGGTGCGGGCCAGGCCTTCGGTGGGAATCTGGACCTGGTGGTCAGGAGGGAGGAGGCTAGGGTCGCTCATGAGCGTTGAGAAAAGTTGCTGGACGACCTCTGCGGCGCGCTGGTGCTCTTCTTCCATTCCCGGTGAGTTGTAGAAGTTTTCGTATAGAAAACGCTTGGCGGTGGCGCGATCGGCTTCCATCTGAGGGCTGAGAGAGGCAATTCTGCCGGGGGCGCGGCGGATGTCGTTGAGGGTGGTGGCGCCGATTTCGCTGACGCGGCGATGGATTTCATCGATGAGGTCTGTGACGAGCGCGTTCAGGATGCGGTTCAGGGTTTCGTAGACGGTTTGCTTGGCGGCGGCGCCGGGATATTCGCTTGTGATCTCGTTGTGGAAGCGATGGAAGAGGGGAACGCGATCGCAAACGTTTTCGATTTTGAGGATGCCGGAGTCGAGGCCGTCGTCGAAGTCGGCGGTAAGGTAGGCGATTTCGTCAGCGAGATCGATTAGCTGCGCTTCAAGGGAAGGCCGGAGGTCGAGGAAGTACTCGACTAGTTCGGGATGCGAGGCAGCGGTGTAGTCGCGGGAGTGTTTGACGATGCCTTCACGCATTGCCAGCGTGAGATTAAGTCCGCGGAATGCGGGATAACGCTCTTCGAACCAGGTGACGATGCGGAGAGCATGGAGGTTGTGGTCGAAGCCGAGGCCATAACGGCGGAGGGCTTCATCAAGCGCCTTTTCACCGGCGTGGCCGAAGGGAGGGTGGCCTATGTCATGGGCGAGGGCGAGGGCTTCCGCGAGTTCCTGGTTGAGGCCGAGAGCGGAGGCGATGGTACGGGAGATCTGGGCGACTTCGAGGGTGTGCGTGAGTCGGCTGCGGAAGTGATCGGCGGGGAAGTCGCGGGCCAGGCGGGAGAAGACCTGAGTTTTACCGGCGAGGCGGCGAAAGGAGCGGGCGTGGAGGATGCGAGCACGATCGCGCGCGAAGGAGGATCGATAGGGATGGTCGGGTTCGGGGTATCGACGGGATATGAGCTCTCCTTCGCCCTGGACAGCGATGTCGGGCGGTAGAAGGAAGCCGGTGTGCGTTTGATCGCTCATCCTGAACAGATCAGTGTCTCAGTCTGGTTATATCTCAGCGGAATGCCGGTGGCGATGTGATGAGGGGGCGCAGCGTTTGGTGACAAGGTTCCCTGAACGTGTTGGGAATCACTAATGTGACCAGCACAAGATGCTATAAATTCTTGGTGCGACAGAATGGACAATCGCCTGCATCCGGGAGTACCATCCTGCCGTTTTTATCAGGTGCGCGGGCTTGGGGTTGAATTTCGCGCGCATTGGGAAGATTGTTCACGTCGACTGGAGGCAAGAATGAAGACGATGAAATCGGTTGGATTGGCATTGTTGCTCATCGGAGTTGCATTCACGACAGGTTGCCAGAGGCACTCGAAAAAGGAGGTTTTCTATCTCGTCTCCTCGAACATGGCTCTGCCTTATTGGCAAACGGTAGCGAAGGGGTTCAACCAGGCTGCCGCGCAGTATTTGGTGACCGCGAAGGTAGTGGGGCCTGAGAACTATGATCCTCAGGCTGAGCTGGCGGAACTGCAGAAGGCAGTTGCAGCGAAGCCCGCGGGTATTTTGATCTCCGTCGCTGATGTTTCGGTACTCGGGTCGGCGATCGATTCCGCGATCGGAGCAGGGGTTCCGGTGATCACGATCGATTCAGATGCAGTTGGAACCAAGAGGCTGTTCTTTATCGGCACCAACAACCTGGAAGCCGGCAGGATGGGCGGCCACCGGGTTGTGGAGCAGTTAGGTGGTTCAGGGAATGTCGTGTTCTTCACGCTCTCAGGACAGCCGAACATGGAGGATCGCCTGAAGGGTTTCAAGGATGTGCTGGATAGCCGCCCCAATATCAAGATCGTGGACGTGATTGACATCAAGAGCGATGCGCGAGCGGCGTTCGACAAGACCCAGGAGATGCTGGCATTGACCGGTCCGAAGAAGATCAATGCGTTTGTGTGCCTGGAATCGGCATCCGGCAAGATGGTCTCTGACGCAGTGAAGCGGGCGAATGGAAATGATCGCATTGTTATTGCATGGGATGTGAACCAGGACACACTGGATGGGATCAAGGGGGGATCGATCAACGCTACCATCGCGCAAAAGCCGTTCACGATGGGCTACGTGGGGTTGAAGGAGTTGGACGCGGTCTTCCACAATCCGCCGTCGTCGCTGGCAAAGGACTACAGCCAGGATGCATTTTCGCCCTTCCCGGTGTTTATCGATACGGGCACGTCGCTAGTCGACAAACACAATGTTGATGCTTTCATCGAGTCGGCGCAGGCGCATCAGTAGGGGGCCTGTTCGTGGCAGGATGACGTAGCTTCATTCTTCTCTGCTGAAAAGACGAGTGCGGCAGCTTCACGGAAACGGAAGCTGCCGTTTCTTTTTCGCCCGACAAAGTCACATGGGCTCCGGTTTAGACGCGTGTAAACGATTCCCCGAGGCGAGCTCGAGGAATTTTTCAATCGGGACTTCTGGACCACTTGACGCTGTGGAGAAATGGGTCCAACATATGCAGCATCGGGGCTATGCAGAGCGGGAAGTGACGGCTGCGATTAGCAGATCGAGCCAGCTAAAAGGCTGAAATTTCGCGTGAGATTCAGGACGAACAATGGTAGTTAAGACCCAGCTCCGAGGTAGTGAAATCACTGGACTGCATGTCGGCTTGAGGAACGTGCGCCGGTATTTCCCTAAAGGAATGCGCGAAATTGAGCTTGAACTGGATGGATTGCAGATCCAGTGTGGCTTATCTCCGGAGTTCTGGAACGGGCAGCCGGAGATTCGCGATTCCCGGCTTTGCGAGTGGCTGGATTTCAAGGTTATTCACCGGGTGGGTGAACGAAAGCAAGTGAAGCTGGCAATGATACCGGAAGGCAGGAGCGTTTTCCGGTTGAGGTCTGAAGAGTTGAAAGAAACCGATTTGCCGGTATAGAAGCTGTCGCCGCGTCCTAAAGACGATTCTGAGTCTGGGTTCTCCATCTAAACTGGATCGGGGGCTAACCCTGGAGCACCAATCAGAATCGCGTGTTGCGAGAGACCGCGGAATTCTTTTGGCGGTGCCTACCGCTTTTCAGTTGCCGATCAACCTGCGTCCCCGAGGTTACCCGCGCACCCGTGCACGGGAAAGGCGGAACCCATGCAAAGGCATTTCGAGTCTGAAGCGATAGAAGCTCTCCGAGAGACATTACGGCAGATTTCTGTAATCAAGGTGAGAGACATTTCCGTTGACCGGCACGGCCATCACGGAGAGAAGACGATTCTTGGCCACATTGAGATCTACGGTCATGCTCATCTGCTTGCCTGCAAGGTTGTGAGCACATGTGACGTGCCGCGGATGAAACGAGCGGTCCATGAACTTCAGCAGATCCACAGGGAACGCGGAGTGGTGGTTTTGCCGATTCTGATTGCACCAACATTGTCGGAGGAGGCGCAGGCGCTCTGCCGGAGCAACAATATCGGATTCCTCGATTTAGAAGGGAATGCGCGGCTCTATCTTGACGAAGTGTTTATTGTGAAGCGCTCTTTGCATCGTAAGCCGAAGACGGCGCACTCAGCATCGCTTCCTACCAGCGGAGCGAGCCATTTCGCGCATGTAGCATAGCGCGGGCCGGGTTTGCCGGCCCGCGACGGGTGCCTCGTGATGGCTACGCTGCGACGGTTTGGCGCTTTTCTTTGACCTCAGGCTCAGTGGTAGCTTCAAGAGCTTTCATTCGGAAGAGGATCCCCGCAACCAAGCCGCCAAGGCTGGGCACAATCAGGAAAAGCCAGATCTGCGACATCGCCAGTCCGCCCACGAGGAGCGCGGGTCCGAAGCTGCGGGCGGGGTTGACGCTGGTTCCGGTGATGTTGATGCCGACGAGATGAATGACGACGAGAGTGATGCCGATTGCGAGTCCCGCGAGTCGCGAGGGAGCTGCGGCCTGGGTCGAGCCGAGGATCACGACGACGAAGATAAGTGTGGCCACGAATTCAAAGACAATGGCTGAAGTGATGTTGTAACCCCCCATATAGCCCAGGCCCCAGCCGTTCTGTCCGAGATGACCCGGGAGGTAGGTACTGGTGCCGCGAACGATAAGGGAGAGGACGCCCGCGCCAAGGATCGCACCGACAAACTGACCGATCCAGTAGCCGATCATTTCGCCAAGCTTCATGCGTCCGGCTGCCCAAACGCCGAGGCTAACGGCAGGGTTGATGTGGCATCCGGAGATGGGCCCGATGCCGTAGGCGGCACCGATAAGAGCGAAACCGAAAGCGATAGCAATGCCGAGGATGCCCACTCTGTCGCCGGCAACGACGGCGGTTCCGCAACCGAAGAACACGAGGATGAAGGTGCCGACGAGTTCAGCGAAGTACTTTTTCATGATTCCTCCGAAGGCAGCTTCCAGCTACTTGCTTCTAGCTCCTAGCTGCTGGCACCAGCGTGCGGGGTTGAGGGATGAGCAAAAACTGTGCCGAGGAGGAATACGGGCCCGATCTAGCCGGTGGCTGGTTCGCAGCGAGTGTGTCAGAGGGCATAGCGTCGCGTCAAGAGATGAATTGGAGGCTAAGATCAGGTTTCAAATTCATCAAACGTTTGCAAATTGTTTGCCTTGCTGCATTAGTCTGTTAACGATTCCGGGTGGCCCGAAGCATCTTCAGACCCGAGGAAATCCAAGACGGCCGCCGGAGAAAGGCGATTCGGTTGAGCCAAACCGTATTTCTGCTCGAAGACGAAACGGACATTGCGCGGCTGGTGCAGCATCATCTTGAGGCGGCTGCGTTTACGGTCCGGATGTATCACACCCCCACCAACATCATTTCTGACGCGGAGCGGCATCCGCCGGCGCTGTTCTTACTGGACATCATGGTTCCGGGGGGCGATGGACTGGATGTGTGCCGCAGGTTGAGGGCACATGCGGGGCTTTCGACAATTCCCATCATCTTCCTGACGGCAAGGGCCGGAGAGAACGATCGCGTGTTGGGGTTGGAACTGGGCGCGGATGACTACATAACTAAGCCATTTGCGACGCGCGAACTTGTGGCGCGGGTGAAGGCGGTGTTGCGGAGGTTTGAGAGGCCGACGTCACCTTCCGTGATCAACTTCGAAGAGGTGGTGATCGACCAGGGTGCGATGCAGTTGAAGGTCCGTGGCGAATTGACGACCACGACGGCGACGGAGTTCAGGCTGCTCGACTACCTGGCGCGGCATCCGGGACGGGTGTTCAGCCGCGACCATCTGCTGGATTCAGTTTGGGGCGATGCCCGGTTTGTAACCCCGCGTTCAGTGGACGTTTATGTTCGGCGCATCCGTGAGAAGATCGAGGTGGATCCGGAGAATCCGCGTTATTTGAAAACAGTGCGGGGCGCGGGATACCGTTTCGAGATGCCAAAGGGCGAGTAGCCGCTGAGCGATTGGCGCGCGGCAGATAGTTAAGTTCTCAGCATGTCAGCGCGCTTCGCGCAAGCAGGTCAGCAAGTTAGCCTGTCGAAGGCCACCTACGAGTTCATTGAGCTGTGCAACAGCATCTGAGCGAGTTCTGAATTGACGCGCAAAGTTTTTGCAAAACTGATGGCTCTGTTCGTGCTGCTGCTGTTGTTTGAGACTGCAGCAATGGAACTGATTCTGCGCCGAATGCTGGAGCATTCCGCGGGAGACGCGCTTCACGAACTGATGCGCAACGCGATCTGGTCGGGCGTGATTGCTTTGCTGATCGCCCTGCCTATTGCGGCATGGGTTGCCAGCCGGATCACAGCTCGATTGCATCGAGTAATGGAATTTGCCGGGCGCATCGCCGACGGGGATTTGAAAGCACGGCTGCAATACGGCGGTGGTGATGAAATTTCCGCGATGGAAACAGCGCTGAACAAAACCGCGGAGCGGCTGGGGCAGAGCTTCGCGGAGATTGAGAGCAGCCGGCGCGAACTGGCGACGATGCTCGATTCCATGCAGGAGGCCGTGGTGGCGGTAACCGGTGATGGGCAGGTGCGCTGGTCGAATGCCGTTATGAAGAAGATTGCGGGGACGGAGATCCGCGCGGGACGGCCGCTGGTGCATTCGGTGCGCGATCCGGAACTGCTGGAATGTGTAAAAGGCGCGCAGAAGAGCGGCGAAGTGAAATACGGGCGAACCAGTTCGCTGGCGCCGGGCAGGATTTTCGAAATCAACGCCGCACCGTTGCCGGCAGGCGGGGCGATTGCCGTGCTGCACGATGTCACACGGGTGGAAGCGGCAGAGCAGTCGCGGCGAGACTTTATTGCGAATGTCAGCCACGAACTGCGGACACCCCTGACATCAATTCAAGGCTATGTGGAAACGCTGGTCGATGCGCCGAAGGCTGATCCGGTGATGACGAGGGATTTTCTGCAGGTCATTCTCAAAAATGCAACGCGGATGAACCGGCTGACCGAGGACCTGCTGGCATTGGCGAGCATCGAGAGCCCCGATTACAAACTGAATACGCAGCCAGCGACGGCGAGCGGGATGGTTCGGGATGCTATTGATGCGCTGGGTGGCCTGGTGGTGGATTCGGGTGTGGATCTGCAATATGCAGGCGCGCCGGAAATGACCGTCATGGTGGATCCGGATGAGATGAACCAGGTGTTCGGCAACTTGATTGAGAACGCAGTCAAGTATGGAAAAGCCGGCGAGCGGATTTGGGTGGGAGCTCGAGGTCTGCAGAATGAGGTTGAATTCTTCGTGCGGGATTTCGGACCGGGCATTGCATCGGAGCACCTGGATCGAATCTTCGAGCGCTTCTACCGGGTAGACAAGGCTCGGTCGCGCGAGGCGGGCGGAACAGGTCTCGGGCTCGCGATTGTGAAGCATATTGTGCAGGCGCATGGCGGAAAGGTTCGCGCAGAGAGCGAACTCGGTTCGGGAACCACGTTCCTGTTTACGATTCCGATTGCGGCGGATAAGCGAGCTGCAGAGGAGCATTCCGATGCGCCTGCGAGCGCGCGGGAAGGTTAAAGCCGCGTTAATAAGTTGATCTAGGTTAAATAAGCACTGAAAGCTGCGCGGTTTTCAAATCCTCGTAACATTCGCTCGCGACAATCAATTACGGCAGTGATCCTGCATGGAGCGAAATCAGTGAATAAGACCTTGCTTGCAGTAGGTTTGTTGGTTGTGGCGATGGGCTCGGCCCAGGCGCAGAAGCTGACCGCAGCCGGTGCAACTTTCCCGTATCCGATCTATTCGAAGTGGTTCCATGAGTACAGCGCAGCGCACCCTGGCGTAGAGATCAATTACGCCTCGATCGGTTCGGGCGGCGGCATTGCCCAGGTGACGAAGGGACTGGTTGATTTTGGCGCGTCGGACATGCCGATGACCGATGAAATGTTGGCGTCATCGCCGGTGAAGCTGTTGCATCTGCCCACAGTGCTGGGAGCGGTCGTGCCGGTATTTAACGTGCCCGGAGTTGCGAACCTCCGTTTTAACGGCGAGACGCTGGCTGACATCTATCTCGGGAAGATCCAGAACTGGAATGACGCGAAGATCGCCAAGGACAATCCCGATGCGAAGCTGCCGGACCAGAAAATCATCGTGGTGCACCGTTCAGATGGGTCGGGAACCAGCTTCATCTGGACCGACTACCTGAGCAAAGTCAGCAATGACTGGAAGAGCGGACCGGGCAAGGGAACTGCTCTGAGCTGGCCCACTGGCGTTGGCGGCAAAGGCAACGAAGGTGTTGCGGGACTGGTTCGACAGATGCCGGGCGCTATTGGATATGTCGAGCTGATCTATGCTTTGCAGAACAAGATGACATTCGGTGCGGTAAAGAATGCTGCGGGCAATTGGATCACGGCTTCAATCCAGGGCGTCACGGATGCGGCTGCCAGCGTGAAGTCGATGCCGGCGGATTATCGCGTGTCGATTACCAATGCTCCGGGCGCAAATGCGTATCCGATTTCGAGCTTCACGTACCTGCTGATTCCGAAAGAGGGCAAGAATGCCGAGAATCGCAAGGTGATCAAGGACCTGCTGAGCTGGATGCTGAAGTCGGGCGAAGGCGAGGTTTCCTTCCTCTCGTATGCGCCGCTGCCGCAGGAACTGATCGATAAAGAACTGAAGACGGTTTACGCGCTTCAATAGGCAGACCCGAGTTTGAGCGAGGCCGCACGAGAGATCGTGCGGCTTCTTGTTTCTGTACGTGAACTCCGCGATTCCGGCTTGTCTATTATTCGTGGCGATTGAGCCTGCTATCTTGCCAACATGCGAAGACTGCTGCTCTTCCTTGTCATCGCCGTTCCCGCATTTGCGCAGGGCGGCTTTCGTCAGCCTGCGCGCGAACAGATGGATCGGGACCTCCTTGAAGTCACCGTTGAGCGCCTGCATCAGCTCTATAGAGCCCATCGCTACACCGTCACGCAGGTTGTGCAATGGCATCTCGCTCGCGTTGCGAAATACAACGGGATTTACCGCGCGGTGCAGACCGTCAATGACAAGGCGGCGCTGGCGGAGGCGGCACACGAGGACACCGAAGCAAAACAGCCTGACTTCCATCCCGGGCCCCTATGGGGCGTTCCGATCGTGACCAAGGCGAACACCAGCATCAAAGGCCTGGTCACCACGGATGGCTGGCGCGGATACATGATTCCCGATCACGAACTTGTTGCTCCGAAGGACGCCACCATCGTGAGGAGACTGCGAAAGGCGGGCGCGATCATCATCGGAGTTACGAACATGCCTGATTTCGCAGCCAGCGACACGAATCGGTCAACCGCATTTGGCCGTACCGGCAACGCATACGATGCGCGTTTCTCGCCGGGCGGATCGTCGGGTGGTACGGTCACGTCGGTCACATCCAATTTCGCCGTGCTTGGAAACGGCACTGACACAGGAAACTCTATCCGCATGCCGGTGGCTACCAGCAACCTTGTGGGCATTTTTCCGACCAGGGGATTGGTCAGCATCGCGGGAATTGCGCCGCTTGACTGGCAACTTGACAACACTGGTCCCATTGCTCGAACAGTTGCGGATGCGGCCCTAGCGCTTACCGTTATGGCGGGTGAAGATCCGCTCGATCCCGAAACCAGCGGCTCGCAATCGAAAGCGCAGGCTGGTCCGTACACACGGTATCTCAGGGCTGGATCACTGGAGGGCAAGAGATTCGGCGTTCCTGCTTTCATACTCGATGGAGACAACACGCCGTTCCAGGGAGCTTGCCCAACCGCGACATCCGAGCAGATCGCGCAGGCCAAGAAGGAAGCGTACCTGCCGTTGAGACCTGAGACGCGCGCGAGGTTTATGAAGGCCGTGGAGGAGATGCGCGCGGCTGGAGCAACGGTGTTGATCGAGTCTGACATTCTGCCGGATGCTTTTGCCGATGCCGCGGCTCATATTTGCACACTTCCATACATCCGCGAAGGCACCGAGAAGTTTCTCGCCAACTTTGGTCCGGCGCAGTACCACTCGCCGGTTGAATATGAGAAGGCGATCGGGCATCCGCTGCCGGCCGTGATCATCGGCGGCAATGAGACGGGCATGTCGAGACTTTCAAACATTCAGCAGGCCGATCTGGAAACTGATCCGAACGCCGAAGCCACGCTGCTGGGGCCGCGACGCAAGGTGCAGCAGATGTACGATGACGAACTCGATCGCCTGCACCTCGACGGCTTTGTCTATCCGGCGATTCAGATGCCACCTCCCGATGAAACCATGCCTCAGAACGGGCACCTCAGCGATGGTCCGCACTCGGCAACTGCGTGGGTCAACATGCTGGGCGTTCCCGCGATCAGCATTCCTGGCGGGTTTTATGATTCAGGGCTGCCGTTCGGGATCGAGATCAGCACGCGCAAATGGCACGATGGCGATCTGATCAGTTGGGCATATGACTACGAACGGAAGACGCATCATCGCAAACCGCCAATTCTTGTTGAAAGCGGTCTCCTGCCTCATGCTGCTCAAGCGCCGAAGTAGGCGTGGTCTCCCACTCATCGCACGATGAGACTGTGCGATGAATGGGGCACTCCGCGCAAGCGTCGAGTAGGCGTCGCCTCCCCACTCATCGCACGATGAGACTGTGCGATGAATGGGGCACTCCGCGCAAGCGTCGAAGTAGGCGTGGTCTCCCACTCATCGCACGATGAGACTGTGCGATGAATGGGGCACCCCGCGCAAGCGCCGAAGTAGGCGTGGTCTCCCACTCATCGCACGATGAGACTGTGCGATG
>DATNFD010000013.1:0-5047 GCA_035606555.1 Occallatibacter sp. | reverse complement strand
CCGCGGCTTTCAGAAGGGGTACGGTGTAGTCCTCCTGCGGCACTTCTTCCTTGATCGACCGATAAAGCTTCTTGTGCTCGAAGAACATGACCGGGTCGTCGTTGCGGATCGCCGACTTGAGCATCCCTTTCGCATCGTAGGGAGTCGATGGAGCCACGACGACGAGACCCGGACAATGGATGAACCAGCTCGTGTTGCTCTGCGAGTGATAAAGTCCTCCTCCCACGCCGCCGCCATAGCAGACACGCACGGTCATGGGACAGGTCTGTGTTCCGGCGCTGCGATAGCGTAGCTTTGCCGCCTGCTGTGTAAGTGCATCCATTCCCGGGGTAATAAAATCAACAAACTGGATCTCCGGCACCGGCCGCATTCCCGCCATCGCCGCGCCGATCGAGGAACTGATAATGGCGCCTTCCGCGAGTGGCGAATCGATGACCCGCTCGCTGCCGAATTTTTCCAATAGTCCTTTGGTCGCTTTAAAGGCGCCGCCCATCTTTCCTACATCTTCGCCTATGATGAACACGCTGGGATCGCGCTCCATCTCTTCGTGAAGGGCCGAGTTGATCGCGTCAATGTATGTCATTACCGCCATGAAGTCCCCCCTTCCGGCTTCGGGCTCCATATCTTACGCTTCAACTCCCGGTCCCGGATGCTAAAGGAGTAGACATGGTCGAGCGCCTCATCCTCTTGCGGTTTGGGTGAACTCTCAGCAAACTTGATGGCCTCGTCGACTTCGCGATTGATCTCTGCTGTCAGCTCCTGCTTCCACTGATCCGACCAGAGGTTCCGCGTTGCCAGGTAACGCTCCATCGCCGGAATGGGATCGCGCGACTTCCAGTATTCAACTTCAGCGGGATCACGATACTTGGCTGGATCAATTTCGGAATGTCCGTACCAGCGATAAGTCTTGCATTCGAGCAGCGTCGCGCCGGCGCCGGAGCGCGCCCGATCAATCGCCTCGCGCATTGCGGTGTATACGGCCACAACGTCGTTTCCGTCGACCGTGACGCCCGGAATTCCGTATCCTGCAGCTTTCGAACTCAGGTCCTCAATCGCTGTTTGCAGCGATACCGGGACAGATTCTGCGTAGCCATTGTTCTCGATCACAAAGATGATGGGCAGTTTGTGGACTGCGGCGAAGTTCACCGCCTCGTGCCAAAGGCCAAGGCTAGTCGCGCCTTCACCTGTGAGCGCCACAACAACGTTCGGCTTCTTCTGCATCTTGTATGCGAGGGCGATTCCCGTGCCGATATTCTGCTGGGCGGCAATCGTCGAGGCCGGCGTAATGACATTCAAAGGTGCATACCCGCAGTGAGCGGGAGCCGAGCGCCCTTGGTCGGGGCTCGTCTTCCTTCCATAAATATGCGCGAACAACAACGTCAGCGGCACCCCTTTCATGATGTTCGTGACGAAATTGCGGTGCGAGCCTCCAACTGTGTCTTCCGGCAGCAAATCGAGCGTTGTGCCGACTTCAGTCGCTTCCTGGCCCACGGCGGCAAAGTAGTTGCCTGCAAATCTGCCTTGGCGGTAAAGAACACGGATGCGTTCCTCAACCAACCGGCATCTCAGCATGTAGCTATAAAGACGGCGAAGTAGTTCGGGATCAAGCTGTTGGGAGCCTTCGCGGTGAAGAGTTTCCATCGATTGACTGGCGATAGCCATTTCTGCTCCAAGAGGCATAAGCAGCCTTTCGCCGTTAGATGCCTTTCACTCACTCATGTTTACTCCGCAGATGGCGGCAAACAATGAATCATGCGTACTCATCGCCGCGACAGACATACTATGTTCCCCGAGTGTCTGATGCATCATAATGCCGGCATGCTGCGCTGACGCAGATCCGGAACAGATGCAGGCGATTGAATCCGATAGCATTAGATAAGGTCTCCGTTGCCGCTCGAAAGCGCGTCCCCGAAACCGATCCAGTTCGAACCGACTGTTTTCCGAATTCCCTGTTTGCTATGAGGATGTCCTATGCCGAATGAAGTTACGATGCCCCAAATGGGCGAGTCGATTTTTGAAGGCACGATCACCCGTTGGCTCAAAAAAGCTGGAGATCAGATTGAGAAGGACGAGCCGCTGTTTGAGATCTCGACGGACAAGGTGGACGCTGAGATCCCTTCGCCTGTAGCCGGTATCGTTCGGGAGACTCGGTTTCCTGAAGGAGCCACTGTCCAGGTGAATACGGTAGTCGCAGTGATCGAAGACGCAGCGGAAACTGCTGGCGCCCCGTCAACTGCCGCGCCCCCGGCCGCGCCGCCTCAGCAAGCAGTGGAGCTTCAACCCGGCGCAGAAAGCGCAGCCCGCGCACCGGTAGACGAAGCAGCTCCTACCCAGTCGAAGAAAGCTCCAGTTCCAGTCGAAGAAGAGAGCGCCAGGCATGTGCGCTATTCACCTTTGGTTCGGCGGATGGCCAAAGATAACAATATCGACCTGAATCAACTCAGGGGAACAGGGCCTGAAGGACGCGTGACTAAAGAGGACATTCTTCGCTATCTCAAACAGCGAGAAGCCGCAAGCGCTCAGCCAAGTATTTCGGCAGTTTCGGAAGCGCCGATTCCGGCTCCGGAACCTCGAACTCCCACTACGAAAGCAGTCAGTGTTTCTTCTGCTCAGCCCGCAACGAGCGCTCCTCCTCCGGCGTCTCTTCCCGGAGAAGTGGTGCCGCTTACAAAAATGCGCGCGATCATTGCCCAGCGCATGGCCGAAAGCGCTCAGATTGCTCCGCATGTACACACCGTTTTCAGGGTAGACATGACGCGCATTGTGCAGTTGCGCGAACGCGAGAAGGCGAAGTTCGAACAGCACAATGGCGTCAAGCTCACTTACATGCCGTTCATAGCAGTCGCTGCCGTCCTGACATTGCGGAAGTTCCCCATCGTCAACGCATCGCTCGAGGGAGATTCCATTCGGTATCACCAGAACATTAATCTCGGTATCGCAGTTGCACTCGATTGGGGATTGATCGTGCCCGTGATCAAGCAAGCCGAAGAACGCAATTTCCTTGGCGTGGCCCGATCTATCGCCGACCTCGCAGAACGCGCTCGCGGAAAGCGGCTCAAGCCTGATGAAATCTCAGGGTCCACTTTCACGCTCACTAATTCCGGCATCTTCGGCGAGGAGTTTGGAACTCCGATCATTAACCAACCCGATTCAGCAATTCTCGCGATCGGCGGGCTCAGGAAGGATCCGATTGTCCTCACTGACGAACACGGCAACGATTCGATTGCCATTCGCTCGATTCAGCACTTCTGCCTTGGGTTCGACCATCGCATTATCGATGGCTCCGATGCGGGCAGGTTTATGAACGAGTTCAAGAAGACGCTGGAAAACTGGAATCAACAGATCGATTGATCGCAGTCTCAGTCGCTCGGGCGACCTCGACTCTTTGAGACCGCCAGACGATACCACACACGGGAATTGAACACCCATGGCAGACAAATCAGTTCAGGTGAAGATCAAGCGGCAGGACAGTCCTGAGTCGCAGCCCTACTGGGAAGAATTTGAGCTGCAGTGGCGACCGGGGATGAATGTCATCATCGCTCTTATGGACATCGCCTTGAATCCAGTCAATCTCCAGGGCAAGCAAATCGCTCCAATTATCTACGACTCGAATTGTTTGGAAGAAGCTTGTGGTTCCTGTGCGATGCTCATCAACGGTCAAGCGGCGATGGCATGCTCATCGCTCATTGACAAACTGGAACAGCCAATCCGCCTAGAGCCACTCTCAAGGTTTCCGGTCGTGCGGGATCTGTCGGTTGATCGCAAAGTTTTATTCGAAGATCTAAAGGGTATCTACGGGTGGGTCCCGATCGACGGAACATATGCTATCGGCCCAGGTCCTCGCATTGATCCGGCCGTACAGGAACTGGCATATCCTCTGGCCCGCTGTATGTCTTGCTGTCTATGTATGGAAGTGTGCCCCCAATTCAACGAGTCGACTGGCTTTGTTGGGGCCGCAGCCATCAACCAGGTGAGACTCTTTAATATGCATCCGACGGGAGATCATCTACGGCATCAGCGCCTTGAGGCAATGATGGGCGAGGGCGGAATTCACGAGTGCAGCTTCGCAGGAAACTGCGTTCAAATTTGCCCCAAGAACATTCCGTTAACAACGTCGATCTCGATTGTCAATGGCCAAGTCATGAGGCAGGCAATTGGAGATCTGCTGCAGAAGCCTGAGATCACGAGCGCGAACAAGAAGCCGGGACATCGCTGAGAGCTCACCACACGCGGACAAACAAGGCCTGACAGACATGTGAAGCATTGGCCCGCAGAGACAGCCTACGGCGATCCGCCTCCGCATGACGCGCATTCGAGAGAAGCGCTTCGATGCGTAGCCGAATCACGTTTTGACTGCGGAGGGCTCGATTTCGGGCCACGCGATAGTGAGCAGGAATGCGCTTTCTTCGAGCGCCTCCACATCGTGCTCAAGGCAGCGCTGGAGCGTCAGAAGATCGCCCGGCTTGAGATCCTCCATGCGGTCCCCGGGCAGATGCACACGAACCTTGCCTTTCAGCGCATGAATTGAAATCGGGCCTTCCGCGCGATGGTGGCTCATGTAACTCCCCATCTTCATCCGCACCAGTACGATACGGAACTCCTCATACTTGACAAGGGTTTCGGAGCTTCGGCCGGATTCGCGCTGCCAAGAGGGGGCCTTCTTCAATTTCTCAAGCTCATCGCTGACGTTGCGCCGGATCACCTGATCCGCGAGTTCCGGAAGGCGGGTCATGCTTACCCGGTTGCTCCTCATACTATGTGCTCCTTATGTTTCTGGCCCATTCGTCATCACGCGCCATGCGCGATAATCGCCTTAAAGACTATGCCACTTGCCGGGCGCGGGAAATGGTCCGGATGTCATCCATATAGAGACGCTTGTACTGATGGTTGCCTTTATCGTGAGTGCGCCTGGCTACTGCAAGCAAAGACAGGATGCCGGCTTTCCAGGATTGAGTGAGCGCTCGAGAAACTCTCTTAGCGCCACCGCGTTGTTGTGCTCCATGTCATGGGAACTGTAAAGCAGCGTCACCGTGCCCTTGTGTGCCGC
>DATNFD010000012.1:0-15418 GCA_035606555.1 Occallatibacter sp. | reverse complement strand
CCGCGGCTTTCAGAAGGGGTACGGTGTAGTCCTCCTGCGGCACTTCTTCCTTGATCGACCGATAAAGCTTCTTGTGCTCGAAGAACATGACCGGGTCGTCGTTGCGGATCGCCGACTTGAGCATCCCTTTCGCATCGTAGGCGCCTCCAGGATCGGCGAAAGATCATCCGTGTGACGCTTCAGCTTTGCGAAGTAGCGTCTCCGGAATTCGTTCCAGCGTTGTGAGTCGTGATGAAACCATTCGCGCAACTCCGAACTAGGCGCCACCTCTTTCAACCATTCGGCATCAGCTGGAGGGGATTTCGACACGCCTCCTGGCCACAGTCGTTCCACAAGGAAGCGCCTTCCATCCTGCTCGGTTGGTTCATCGTAAACGCGATTCAATTTCAACTTGTTTGTCATCGGTCTCCACCTCCCGTTTTAGACTTTGCGACCGTACTTCGAAGGGCAGAAGCCTCCGCGGATCGACGAAGCCTGCGGCGAACGGCTACCTCGCGGTTGCAGTCTGGATGACGAGTCTTGGGAATCGCTCGCGAATCGCCAATGAGATCAGGGCTCACTCCGCTGAATGCCGCATACGATTCTTCCGTGGCGCGCAGGAGTTCGTCCCAGAAGTGCCAGTGATGATTCATGGGGCCCCGCCAGCGTCAGAAACCGGATCACTCACCTGACGCAGATGGGCTGGCTTTTGCATCAGCGTGCCTAGGAGGTTCAGGGCAAAGAGAGTCACGGCCGTCAACTCGATTACCGCCGAAACCGGAAGCAGCCTCCATGCGATCTGCCAGTCTCGCTCATAGGCAAGTGGCTCCATGCTTACGCGCAAGAGGCAGCCCACGTTGAGCAACGCGAGCGACCAGAACATCAGTTCCTTGCTCCAAAGCACGCGCATACCGCAGAATGCCGGCAAGACCCGTTGGCCGATAGTGAAGACCATCACGGCAACAAATCCGACGGTGAGAGCATGACGGCTTGCTCCCCACAGTCCTCCCGAACGATCTTCGCGCGCGGCGAGGCAGCCAAGGAGCGATGCAATCAAGAGCCAGCCATAAGCGATGCGCAGAAAATGCGGAAAGCTTGGATGAATGTTATGCACCTTGGCCGGCTGAAATGCAGGGTGCCACACACGTAATCCCTGAATTGCGAGCAGCACCGAGGCAACAAACACCGCTGAGGAGATTCCCCACTGGTTCAAAAAGACCAATACGATCCCGGCTAGGCTGAGCCCGTACGCAGTGAACAGCCATCTGGCACGCGGCTGACTAAATCCGGCAAAGATCGGCAGCCATCGCGCGTTGAAGCCCCAGATTGTGGACACCAGGACACCCCAGATTGCCATCGTTACAAGTTGAAGATCGAGCAGATGTGGGAGCGCGGGCGTTCTGCTCAAGAGCGCCAGTCGGAAGAGCGCAATGGCGTTGATGACAAGCGTAAGAAGGAAGACAAAGGTGGATAAGATCACCAGTACCATCCACATGGGTTTCGCCGATTGCCCACTGGCCGGACGGTGGCGGCGCACGGTCAAGAAGAAGAGCAGAAATCCGCCGAGTTCGAGCAGTCCCGATGCCGGTAAGATCCAGCGCCAGTGCCAGCCGGTCACCCCGCCCAACCAGCGCAGAGCCACGCCGCAAGTCCACAGGCTCCATGCCGTCCAGGCGTTGCCCACTGGAAACGTACGCGTACTTTGCATCTTGGTAAGCGAATAGAAGCCGATGCCAAGGATGAACGACCCAACCCAACCGAACAACTGAGCTTGGCCGTGTGCCTGAAGCCATGCCGAGGAGAGGCCGTCAAGCGCCTGCTGCCGTGAGATTCCGATCAGGTTCCACACACCGAGGAAGGTCCCCGGCAGCAACATGAAGAACAGGCCGCTGCCCACGAACGCTTCAATGAGAGCCTGACTTTGCCGTTCCGCGCGGATACGCGGCTCTTCGGCTAACCTGAGCTCCAGCGTCTCGGTTTCTTCTCGCGTCACACTCTCCCTCGACGATCACCAAATCCAGGAAATACCACTGTTATTTGACGTTTGACGGAAAACGGCAATCTGTGATCGTGCAAGCCGTTATCCTGTCCACCGATTTTGAAAGCATTTCCGAGCTCCGCCGCGTTGGTGGCACCACACTTTCTTGGATTTTGGATAGTGACAATGCACCGGGCATTCCGCAAGAGGTCGACGGCGCGATTATCGAGCCTGATCAGAATTTCGACATCTTCATCTCTCGGATCGAAGCCGCAGTGTGGCACCGCTCCCTCGTCGAGCAATTCGGGTCGATTGACGAATGGAAGTTGTTCTACCATTCTTCTGATCGGAGAAGACAAGAAGAGAGCGGCGCCGCCGGCGAGAACTACGGCAATCTTCCAATGATCCGGCGGAAAACTGAATGAGCCCGCATGAAGTGGCGAGATGCTTGATAAAAGCGTGCCGAGAAAGATCAGTCCGGCAGCGAACGGAAAAACCTGTTTACCCGCAATCGAGAGCCCGATCAGGACAACGGTGAATCCAATAATGCCGCCCACGAGGATGTAATTGACCGTAGCGGATGCCGCATACCGGAGCAAGCTGGAAGCAACATAGATCCACGAAACCATTGCAATGATCGGGATCCATTTTCTCCATGCGACGGGTGGGTTCATCATTGCACCGTCGCGACCTTCAATCGACTGCTTCGAAGAAGAGTCGCGCATGTCTAATAATTATGTTCGCATTTCGCTTACCACAATGAATCGGCCGTACCGCCAGGCATGACAAATGTTGTTTCTCGGCTGGAGCGGGACGCGAGGATTGCTTAAAATCGTCGCACTGTGACAAAAGTCCCTGCAGCTTGATCCGGCGTCCCTCTACCTTCAACAATTGAAGGAGATCTCTATGTCCACAACAACCCAAACTGTACGCGACATTGCGATGGAAAATCGGGCGGCTGTTCGTGTATTTGAAAAATATGGAATTGACTACTGCTGCGGAGGCCGGGTGCCGCTTGCTGAGGCGTGTGCTGCACGAAATCTCAATGTCGATGAGGTGATTGCTTCTCTGGGAACCACTGCAGCCGCTTCCACTCCCGGATACAGAGACTGGGTAAAAGAGTCTCTTGCGAGCCTGACCGCGCACATAGTTGATGCCCACCACGCTTATGTCACCCGCGAAGTACCTCGCCTGAATGAACTAGCCGCCAAAGTTGTGAACCGTCACGGCGACACTCGAGAGGAACTCCCGGTGCTTCAGTCGAAGTTGGCGGAACTCGGCGAAGAATTGATCTCGCACCAAGGTAAGGAGGAAGTTGTGCTCTTTCCCTATATTGGCAAGCTGGAGCGATACGCGTCCGGGAATGGGACTCAACCACGGAATTGCTTCGGATCGATATCCCATCCGATTGCGATGATGACCAAAGATCACGAAATTGCTGGGAATCTTATGGCCGAGATCCGCAACTTGAGCCAGGACTACAGGCCTCCTGAGGGTGCATGCCCAACATTCCGCGCATTTTATGCGGGCCTCGAAGAGTTCGAGCAGGATCTGCACCAGCACATCCACTTGGAAAACAACATCCTGTTTCCCCGTGCCATTGCTTTGGAGAATAGCGCAGCTTAGCGTGGGGCGAATTCAAGCGGGTACCCCATGCGAGAAGCTTCGGAAACCGGCTAACGAGAATGCCGTTTTTGAGACCTGTACATATAATCGAAAATCGCCGCCGGCAGCCCGCGCCGACGTCGAGTTGTTGCTGCCCGCTTTTGTCGAGGAGCCCCGTGGCATCTACAGGGATATGTTCTGCCTTTTCCGAGATTTCAGCGGACAATTAGCCTTCATGCGCTTTGTGAACGTCACAGGTTCTCGATGCTGATTCCCTGAGTCGCAACGGTGCAGTTGTCGGGGCCAACCCTGGGGAATACCTCAAACGCGGTTTTGAACGCCTCAGCGGTGCCCGAATGGCTGAGGGTTCTTGAAGCGGAGGATAGTACTTGAGACGACCATGGGGTCTGTGGCAAGTCGCGCGAAGGTCGATTAGCGATATCAGGCCGTACCGCTCATCCAGAGGGAGGTGACCCGCCGCTGGGTCCGTTTACGCTTCGGCGATGATGCCTGAATTGACGACGAGGCCGGCTTTCACTACCGATCAACTTGGCATCGCGTAAATCCTCTCCCGTCGTAAGCGTTATCGCACTCGCATGAGGGCACTCGTCTACGCGTCGAATTTAGCGCTGCCCGAGAGGTGCAGCAGAGTCTGGTGCCCGCCGCCCTTCCGCCGATCGATCCCTTCCAGATAGAAGCGGTATATCTGCCCGCGCAGGAGGTCGTCCGCATGCCAATGTGCAGGTCAGGGGCACGATGGCGAGCCACGCCCGACAGTTCACGACTGTGTTTTCGTCATTTGTCGAGCGCTCTGCGAATGTCCGCTACCATAATGCCGTGTTTCGCCACGAGTTCGCGAAGACGCTCAGCACTGACGCCCAATTCCTTAGTCCAATAACGAATTTCGTATTCCTCGTTGACATCAATTCTCGAGCGATCGGCCGTTCCGCGCTTTGTCTTATCACGAGCCATTGTCTGCTCCATGTACAAAGGTATGAAGCTTTGATGTTTGTCAAGGTTGTTTGATATTCGGAGGCGCAAGTTCTCCGCTCTCAGCGAAAGGCCCGTGCTCTGGCGGAGATTCTCCTGCTCGATCTAGAAGGGCATCTACATCGAAGTATTCTGTAAGGTCTCCGATTGAACTTGGCCCTGTTCTTCCCTTCAGGTCACGGGAGGGCATGGCGAGTCCGCAGTTGACTCACGGGCCGACGCGCCGCCCTATCTCCGCTCCCGAATAAAGCAGCTTGCGGTTCAACTCGCCTTTCGTACGGGATAGTCAGTCGTCGCTATGGTGGAAGCATGCGAAAGAGAATTTGGGGCGTTCAGATTTGCACCGTCGTCCACGCCGACGCCGAGTCGGTCGACAAGCTCGCCACCTAACCAGCCACCTGCCAGCGCAAGCGTCACAGCGATAAAGGACAGCACTAACGCACCGCTGGAGGGGATCTCGCTGTTTGCCTTGCGCATAAACCAGCTGGCAATAAACAGCAGGACTACGAGAATGTTTGTTGCTCCATGTAGGAGCCCGATTCGCTTGCCGCGAGTGCCTGCGGGTATTGCGATCCAATCGACTAATCCGAAGATAGCGGCACATAGGCCACCGACGATTCCCGCAGCAATCATCCAAAACGAAATTCGAAACCAGTTCGCATCGTGCTGGATCAGGCCGACGATATCGAACGCCACAGCAGTGGCGAGCAAGCCAAGCGGAAAGACAATGAGCATCGGGTGGACAGGATGTCCTAGAAACTTGGTTCTACTTTCCATGGCGTACCTCCGCAAACGTACGATGCAGATGGGAGTAGGACCGATGGTCGAGAAGCATGCTCTCTCGAGCATTTGGGGCTCTCGGAAGACCATTGACTCTCGCCTGCAAATCTCCTAAATGCTGTCAAATAGAAGCTTTTCGACAACTTGTCGACTCAGCAGCGATCTTGTTTCCCGTCCACCGGCGGCATACGGGTACGAGTAACGTCGATGAGAAGATGCAAACGGAGAATTTCAGCTTAGATCAGGTGCCATTTACGAATCGCAGCCTCTCAACAAGAACATCGCGGCCCCCAGCAGCGAGCGCGGCTAGCCCTGCGACTTTCAGCGGTGCCGCTCCAGGTTTTCTCACAGTGTGTATCCCTGGTTGAGTTAGCGAATCGATCAACGAAGGTGATGCTGGTCTCTGACTTCATTCATTGAATACAAGACCCACCGCCATCCGCCGAGAGTGAGAGGTGCTGCCCATCCTCACCAGCGATATCTCGACTGCAAACAGAACCTTGAGGTGACCTGCACCTCTGAATCTGCTTTAGAAACGATCTGACTTCGCAAGAGGCGTAGCTGCTTCGAACGGCATATGAACGGATTGTTTTTTGGTCTGCTTGACCACATACATTGCCGCATCAGCAGCGCTCAATAGACTTTCCCGAGTCGTTCCGTCTTCAGGGTAAATGGCAACGCCGACACTTGCAGAACCATGTAGGACGTATCCATCAAACGCATATGGCGCTTCGAAGCTGCGTCCCAAACGTCGGGCAACTTCGTCGATTTCCCCGCGGTTATGCACGCGCGAAACCAGCACAGCAAATTCGTCGCCGCCAAGTCGCGCCAACATGTCATTATCGCGAAGCTGATGTTTCATTCGGGTCGCCGCTTCCTGCAAATAAAGATCCCCAACATGGTGGCCGTAGACGTCATTCACCTGTTTGAAGTCATTTAGGTCGATGTAGATCAACCCGAAGATGCTCGCATCCTCGCGGGCTATTTCAATTTGCTCGTCTAGATAAGTCTCCAGCGAAAAGCGGTTGTGAATGTCCGTCAGCAGATCGAACTTCGAGCGGTGTTGCAGATCCGAGTATAGCCTTCGGCTCTCAATTGCCAGCGTTGCCATTGAAGCAGCCGTCGAGAGGGTCTCCGACTCGCTGGAATTAGATTTAGTGTGGGGATGAAATGCAGCGTAGAAGAAACCGAGCGCCGGTCCAGACCGGGCAAGAATCTGCTCCGTCACGACACGGAACGCTTCAGGCTTCGACGGGAAGTTGCCGAGCTGAGCTCCATCGGTTAACTGGCACCAACAGGGAGCACCTCGGAAGTTAAAAGAGGCTAATTCCGTGATGTGCTCGATAATTTCGGCGAGAGGGCGAGATCCATTAATATCCTCCAGGATTCTACTGCGCTGCCGTTCCATGTAGGCGGAAGCGGCGTTCTGAAGACCCACTTTGCGTTCCCTGATCCATTCTCTGGCGGCAGCTATAAGTAACAACGTCAATAGAAGACCGACAAGCACTGTGAGGTTGCGAATATTCAGGAGAGGAGGCCCCGCAAGGACCGTAATATCATCGAAATTTCGCAGGAGGATGTCGAAGGGCACCTCTTCTCCCGGGGTGATTGCCTCTGTGTCCAGAATCTTGCAGATTCCCGTGACGCGCACTTTGCTTCCGAGAGGAATCTGACGCATTGGCGGAGGAGTGACGCCGCCGGGTGGGTGACGATAGATCGCATTGAAGAGTTTGCCGTCGACACTCAGAACATACTCGTCCTGTGTTGCTTCCCGCACCTCTGTGACGATCTGGCCTTCAGTTGACACGAGGTCGTATTGATGACCATCGGGTTGGTTGCTGTTCCAGAATGCCAGCTGTCTCCATGTTGCCGGCTGGGGAACAATGGGAGCTGCGATATGCACATCTCCGATTTCGCTATCCATCAGCATCAGCATTCGGTCATGTGCGTCAGGAAAGCCGCTCGCCTCTGCGTAATTCCCGATTTGCAGCGGTTCGCGGGTATGGGTCGAGATCCAGAGACTCTTGGACCCATCCTGAAGGACCGCGGCGGACCCAGGCTGATAATAGGTTATGGTTCCGTGTACTTGGACCCGACGCGATTGATCTCGCACGTGATAGTTCGAAAGGATCTGATCCATTGGCGTGATCGGAAGAGACCCGAACCTGGTATTGACGCGCTTGAGCGCCCTGACGTCCGCGAGATTCGAGACATAAAGAACGACGCCGGTTTCTTGCATCTTGTCGTCGAACTTTCCTGCCGCCACCCCCGTGATCTCGACTTCGTCGTCTAACAAGCCTTTTAGCGCTCTTTCATTGTCACTATCAACGTTGGCTTCAATGTGACCATCGTCGGTGACCAACTGCAGCCGAGCACTACGCCTTTGTGCCGCGATGTTTCCCACGAGGTCAGAAGCACGAACTATCGCATGAACAATAACTAGGCGAGCGTCGTACTGTGCGCGAATCAACTCGTCGAAGGTGGCGGCTTGGGGATGGGGTAAGCTGCCGTGATGAAGTAGGGTAATGCTACTGGCGACCACGAGGGGCCGAAAGCTTCCTTGAGTCTTACCTTTGATGAAGATTCGGTCGCCGGGAAGCAGGGCCACGGTCGTGGGCGGGCTTACGAAAAGTGCGTCGTCGCCCTCCTGAACGAAGAGCAAACTTTCGTACCCTCGGGAATAAACAACAGTGGCTTCAAAGGCCGCAGGAATCGCGCGGCTTGCTTCTGCATTGCCAAGCGAATGTATGGCATGGAGCGACGTAAGAGTGAGTGGCTCCGAGGCCCATGTGGCAGAACGTAAAATGAGAACAAGCGCCACCAGAACAATCAGCTTTTGCAGAAGAGAGCCCGGAGACATGTAGCCGAGTGTGTTTCCTTCGGCGATATTGCTCATTTGGCGGTACTTCAGCGTTTGGTTTAAGAGCAGCTCCTGAGTAGCGCCGAATTTGGAAAGCTTGGGCATCTTAGAGCTACCTGGTTTCTGATGGCCAATCGTTAGCTTAGATCCGACCCGTTCGTCTGAAACGATTGCCTGCTGAAGTGTAAAAATCCTCCTCATTTGAATCATGAGCATCTACTTATGTACTCGAACGTGTTCGTGAATAGCTATCCCTCCTTTGAGGAAGGACGCTTGGAAGCCAGCTTGGCCTGGATATTTGGGGTACAGGCTGGGATGTACATCACATCTTCGCTACAACTATCAGGAGGGTAAACTTTTTTCCCCGGATTGCATGGTTTCGCAATTGATTCAGTCTGCATGTTGCCGAAAGTGATCCGACAAGGGAGCCTCGCTCACCAGCGTTTGGCGGGCTGGATTGAGGAATGGGGTGTGAAGTTGATCCGAACAGGACTCTCTATCGGCAGGACGAGGCCAATCTGTGCGACCAGCACAGGCTGCGGCGAGAAGATGCTCGGCCGTGTGCAGACATGCAAGCTCCGCTCCTGTGGCTGTCACAGCAGTACATAAGTCATCGCAGGGTGAGGCATTCAGAAGAGATCGTCGGTAGCTGAGAGTTCATGACTCTGCATCATGCTTCTAACGCAAACGTAACCAACGGTGCATATTCTGGGGAATGTCTCCATCGGTTGTACCCGCTTATCTTTGCACAATGGAAGCACACGATCTTCTTACCGGCCCTGACAATCCAAATGCGATCCGACTCATTCTCGCAGACTCCCAGGCGATCTACAGCGCTGGAATCAGCAAGGTCATTGCGCTTGAAGACGATATTCGATTAGTCGCGCAAGCGGGCTCTTTGGAACAACTCCGCGTATCGATTGAACGACATCCGGCCGATGTTGTCCTTGTTGAAGGGGAGCTTCTCACGGCAGGCGCTAGTGTGATTGCGGAACTGCTGCGAACCGCGCCCGCCGCCAAGTTCATTGTGCAAAGCGTGACGGCAGAAGAAGGACATACTATCGAGCTATTTCGTCACGGCATTCGCGGTATTATCTCTCGGTCCATATCTCCCGATCTGATCGTGCGATGTGTGAGACGCATTGCTAGAGGTGAAACCTGGATCGACAATCAGGCACTGAACTGGATCCTCGAAGCCTACCGAGTACAAGGGGCTGCACTCCTGAACCCACGCACACAGATGCACCTGTCCCCGCGGGAGAAGGCTATCATCACGGGTGTCACGCGGGGCATGCGCAACAAGGAAATTGCTTATGAGATGGGAACTTCTGAACAGGTCATCAAAAACTATCTACGAAAAATCTATGACAAGCTGGGTGTTGACGACCGGGTTGAACTGGCACTTTTCTGCTTGCACGACCAGTCGATCAGGGAAGAGATAGATCAGGTCGCAGCAGTCCAGAAGATACTCAGCACTGCCGGAACGAGCAGTACGGGAATAGCACAACCTAGGAAAAACCCGAGTTCCTTAGCTGCAATTTCTCTGCTACTTTGAATTCTTTCCCGAGGGGCACTTTGTGGACAGTGGGTTTTCTCATCGCTTCAGACCAGATGGCAACATCGAATTCATTTGCCACCGCTGTTTTCTGATGGGGGGACCCGTGACGCATGAAGTGGATTTGGACCCATTGGAGCGTAGACATGCATGCAATCCCGAGGACAGCTTGCGCTCAGGTTTGCTGGCGGAAGAATCAAAGCTATTGCGTTGATATGGTCCGGTGACCGGATAGCTGATTGGATCGCCCATTCATAGTGCGATTGATGACATCCGGAGTGGCCGCACAGCCAAGAGTTTTCGAAGCGGACCATCCGTTCCACTTGCCTGGCTATATACCCTCCCTTGCAGTATGCAAAGAGCCATCTCGTGAAAAAGAAGACAAGCTGAATCGAGTTCCTTCTGGGCGAAAGGAATTGCCCCGATATAAGTTGTTTAGAGATTAAGGAATCAATCAAGTATTGCTTTCGCTTCGAGGCCCTGCAATACCTCGAGGAGGGCTCCATGAATTGAGATAGTGCAGAAGGGCTTCTTCTCCGAAGACGTGTTCAGCGAGTTGAGAACGTGGGGATGGTTCGTCGCGTGTGAGAGGGCGGTTGAGATCACGCCCTCGGACCCTATAGAATCCAGGGATTTCAGCTTCACGTGTGGGATGCCGAATCGAAGTTGTACAAATCACGTTCCCTTACGCCGAGCACATGACGGGTTGCATCGTTTGCGGCAGGCCGCTGATCCAGCCCGATGCAAGTGACCACGCTTGAAGAAAGATTGAAGGCAGCTTTCTGTTCACGAAGAACGCTATGAGAACGGAAAGTGGATTGCTGGCCGCAGAATCAATGGAGATGAACTGTTTAACCAAGCCTTCCCAAAACCAAGGTCGGGATGTTGAAAGTGAAGTTGGTGCATATCCCGTGAGGCACGAAAGATTCAATCGAAAGCTCGATCAGTTGACCGGGCGAGTCCGGCATCGTCATCCTGTTTGAAGGGTGATAGGACACGGGACGTACGCTCGGCACTTTGAAGTGCAGGGTGCTGAGGTGCAGACCGACCGCTGACATCCGCTGTGCACCTCGACCATGTCTCGGAGCGAAGACGACTGGCCGCGAAGCAGCAATCTCTGCCGTGATGGTACAGAGGCGGTCATATTTAAACTTGGCGTCACTTATCCTAACCTGCGGAAGTTTGGATTCATATTCGCTCGATCACCCGATTTTGCACGCCACTTAATATTGTTGCGACGACCTCCTCAGCGTATAGTTGACGGCTGCCAAACGGAAACTTCTGCGCCGTGATCAGCACGGACGCCGCCCCATGGGCGGCTGTCCATAGTACTGTACTCACAGCGAACGGTTCACCTTTAAGCACGCCTGCTCTGATGCACCTTTCCACGCACTTGAATAACGCTCCGAAAGCAGGATTCCGTTCCTGCAAGTCCTCGCGGCTTAGCTTCAGTTCTCCGAGAGTTTCGACCGACAGGAACAGAATCCTGTACTCGTTGGGGTTCTCCACGGCGTATGCAATGTAGTCCAGCAGTATCTTCTTGACCGCTACAAGCGGATCACGGTGAGCGGTGGAATCGAACCGCTTGGCGACTTTTTCAAATCCTTCCAGAGCGAGTGCTGCCAGGAGCGCCTGCTTGTCCGCGAAGTACGAATAGAGCGCCATCGGCGAGCATTCCATCCGCTGCGCGAGCTTGCGTATTGTTAGCCCTTGATAGCCTTCCTCCCGAATCAACTCTCGGGCGGTCGACAAGGTTTCGGCGCGCAGTTCAGAGCGATACCGGTCCCTCCGATTTTGCAACGATCCCTTCGTTTTTGCAGGTTTCGTTGTTTCGTGTTTAAAACTCTGAATCCTTCTATCCATGTACACCATACTATACGTGTACGCTATTTCGTTCAAGTAAGGACGCATCCCATGTTTTCCGATTCAATTCAATCTGCGGCGCAAAAGTTCGTCCTCTACATCGGCTTTGCCTTCGCATTAGCTGCGAGCATAACCGGATGCACTGTGGGGCCAAAATACCGGCGCCCGACGGTGAAGCTGCAGCCGTTTCACAACGCACCCTCCATCGAAGCTCGTCCCGCCTCCCTGCCAACACGGCCCCTGGACCAATGGTGGACGGGCTTCCATGATCCCGAATTGACAAAGATCGTGAAGCGAGCCCTGGACCAGAATCTTGACCTGGCCGCTGCCATGACGCGGGTACAACAGGCGCACGCAGCTGCCCGTGGAGCGGGAGCGCAGCGCCTGCCATCAGGGAGCCTCTACGCTTCGACGACCACACTTTACCAGTCAACGGAAAGCATGACGGGCCGCCTCGCCGCACACATGCCCGGCTATAACCGCGGTCAGAATTACTACGATCTCGGATTCATGGCAAGTTGGGAAACCGATCTGTTCGGCGGTTTGAAAAAAGGAGCTGAAGCCGCTACTGCCGAGGCTCAAGCGGCGGAGGCATCCCGAACGGGAACCCGCATTACAGTGGCCGCGGAAGCCGCTGATGCCTACATGCAGATACGGGGCGCGCAGGCGCGCTTGAACTTCGCCAAAGACCAGATCGCCACTGACAGCCATCTTGTGGAACTCGTGCAGCAGCGCAAAGATGCGGGTGTTGCTTCGGACCGTGAGCTCGCACAGGCACAGGCGGTGCTGTCGCAAGCGAAGGCGACGATTCCACTGCTCACAGTCGCTCTGGAGGTACAGCTGAACCGGCTGGACGTTCTGATGGGCGCCCAGCCAGGAACGTACGCAGCGGAGTTGACGCCTGTCGCCGCCATTCCCGAGGTACCGGAGATCTCCGGCTTTGGGAGACCTACCGATCTGTTACGCAGGAGACCTGACATCATCGCTGCCGAGCGGACGGTTGCCGCCTCGAACGCTCGCATTGGCCAGGCCCTCGCCGAATATTATCCAAAGCTCTCATTTTCAGACATCGTCGGATCTCAGGCACTCGCACCGGGACACCTTTTCGAGCAGCAGGGATTTCAGCCTATCAGTGTCGTAGGTCTGCGTTGGAGACTCTTCGACTTCGGTCGCGTAGCTGCGGAAGTGGCGGAAGCGCGAGGCGCCAATGCTGAAGCCTTGCTCCAGTATCGAAGCTCCGTCCTTCATGCGGCGGAAGATGTCGAAGACGCCTTCAGTCTTCTGGCCCAGTCGGAGAATCGACGCAATGAAATCCTTCATGAGATTGCTGAATTGCAGCGCGTGCGCGACCGCTCGGAAGAATCCTACGCCGCGGGTGTCATCGGCCTCACGGCCGTGCTCGATGCGGATCGTCAGTTGCTTGTCGCCAGGGACGACCTGGCCGTAGCGAGGGAGAGTGCGGCGCGCGCAGCCGTCGGCTCTTATCGCGCTCTCGGGGGAGGCTGGCTCCAGTGACCGAAATCGAAACCATCAAGAAGGAACGTCCTATGAAAAGCACCAATCTCACTTCCGTCCTTGCCATTTTCGCCCTTGTGGTCCTCTTGGCTGGTTGCAGTCACAAGCGTGAACTGGACCCAAGAACTGAGCCGGAGCTGGTTCGAATAGTCAAAGTAGGCTCTTCGGCCGGGGCAGATCCCGCATTCACCGGCGTAGTTTCAGCGCGCGTGGAGAGCGATTTGGGCTTCCGACTCCCTGGCAAGGTCACGAGGCGGTTAGTCGACGCGGGCCAGTTCGTCCATGCCGGACAACTGCTCCTGACGATCGACCGAACTGACTATGTCCATGCCATCACGGCGCGATCAGAGATCGTCGCTGCGGCCAAGGCAAGAGCTGTTCAAGCTGCCGCCGATGAGGCCCGGTATCGTCCTTTGGTAAAAAGCGGCGCGGTTTCCGCTGCGATCTACGACCAGATCAAGGCCGCATCGGATGCGGCGCAAGCTGACCTTGCTGCAGCCGAAGCCCAGGAACAGGTGGCGAGAGACGAGGAAGGTTACTCGCAACTTGTTGCTGATGCGGATGGTGTCGTTATCGAAACCTTGGCCGAGCCCGGGCAAGTTGTAGCGGCCGGGCAAACGGTGGTGAAGCTCGCGCATTCCGGTCCGCGAGAGGCCGCAGTGGACCTGCCCGAGACGTTGAGGCCGGCGATTGGATCAACCGCACTTGCAACCCTCTACGGCAGCACGACAAACGTCCCAGTGCGACTGCGGCAGCTTTCGAATGCCGCTGACCCGCAGACCCGTACCTTTGAGGCACGCTATGTTCTCGAAGGGGCTGTCGCGAACGCACCATTGGGAGCAACCGTTACGGTTCATTTGCACAGCGATGCAAGAACCGACACCCTCCAAGTGCCAGCCTCATCCATCTGCGATCGAGGGAAGGGGCCTGGTGTCTGGGTTCTGAACCAGTCTGCGTCCACGGTCGCATTTCAACCCATGCAAGTGCACCAGCTCGATGAAGAACTGGCAATTATCAGCGGAAATCTGCACTCGGGACAGAACATCGTGGCACTTGGAGTTCATCTCTTGCACGATGGCGAACGGGTGCGGGTGGAGACGACGGGGGGGGGAATTCAATGAGCCAGCACCATGAGTCAGAACAGATACAGAGGGTACCGCAGTTCTTGAACTTGTCGGCTCTCGCAGTGCGCGAAAAGGCGATTACTCTGTTCCTGCTGATTGCGATCGCCGCCGCCGGCATCTTTGCCTTCCTCAAACTGGGACGCGCAGAAGACCCGAGCTTCACCATCAAGGTGTTTACCGTTTCAGCGGTATGGCCAGGGGCAACAGCACAGGAGATGCAGGATCTCGTTGCCGAACCGCTGGAGAAGCGCATGCAGGAGTTGCGCGATTACGATCGGGTCGAGACCTTTACACGTCCAGGCTTGGCCCTGATGATGGTAAGTCTCAAAGACAATACCAATCCGAAGGATGTCGCGGAAGAGTTTTACCAGGCTCGGAAAAAGCTGGGCGATGAGGCACACAACTTGCCTCAGGGTGTGTATGGTCCCTTCATTAATGATGAGTACTCGGATGTAACATTCGCTCTGTACTCGGTCGAGGCTCCAGGCCTTCCTCCTCGCGAGCTTACCCGTGAAGCAGAGACTCTTCGGCAGCGGATTCTCCAAGTCCCTGGTGTCAAGAAGATTGACATTGTTGGAGAACGGCCGGAACGTATCTTTGTCGGGTTCTCATACCCACGGCTCGCGACGCTTGGAGCTAGCGCACGAGATATTTTCGACGCCCTGGTTCGCGAGAATGCCGTCACCCCATCTGGATCGATCGATACGCAAGCTCAACAGGTTTATATTCGCCTGGATGGCGCGCTCGATGATCTCCAGAAGATTCGGGACACGCCGATAGTCGCAGGCGGCCGCACTCTGAAGCTCTGTGACGTCGCCGATGTGAAGCGCGGATACGAAGATCCCGCAACCTTCCTTATTCGTCATAACGGCCAACAGGCCTTGCTGCTCAGCATCGTGATGAAGCAGGGCTGGAACGGACTGGACCTCGGTAAAGCTCTGGTAGCCGAACAGAAAACAATTTCCAACGATCTTCCTGCGGGCATCACCTTCAGCAAGGTGACGGAGCAGGCCGTAAACATCCGCGAAGCAGTGGATGAGTTCATGCTGAAATTCTTTGTGGCCCTTGCCGTTGTCATGATCGTCAGCTTCATCAGCCTTGGTTGGCGCGAAGGACTCGTTGTGGCAGCAGCCGTTCCGCTGACCCTGGCAGGCGTCTTCGTCATCATG
>DATNFD010000011.1:0-15196 GCA_035606555.1 Occallatibacter sp. | reverse complement strand
GTACACGCACATCAGACTGCGGGCCTTTTTCATCGGTTGCAAGAAACTGAACCATGAGATTCCCGCTCTTCTCATCGTACAAGCCCAAGGTCGCTGCATCCATTTGGATCACTTCGGACAAGCTTGCCGAAATTGCGCTTAGAAGCTTCCTGACGTCCAAGTTCGCCAGCAACGCCTGGCTGAGTTGCAGCATGACGGCTTCTTCCGCGCGCTTCCGATCCGTGAAGTCCCGCGTTACCTTTGCGTAGCCCGTAACTTCGCCCGTTGCAGGATCGCGAACCGCTGTGAGTACGACATTGGCCCAGAAGCGGGTGCCGTCTTTGCGAATGCGCCATGCTTCGTGCTCCACGCGTCCACGCTCGACCGCCAATTTCATTAATTCAGCTGGTCGACCACGTTCGATGTCCTCCTGCGTGAAGAACCGTGAGAAATGTTTCCCGATGATTTCGTCCGGCGTGTACTGCTTGATCCGCTCTGCGCCTGGATTCCAAGTCGTAATGTAACCATCCTTATCCAGAAGATAGATGGCATAATCCCGCACGCCATCCAGGAGAGAACGAAGTTGCAGATCCTTTTTGCGGACCAGGTCCTGTGCTTCACGCTGCTCCGTCACGTCCCGAATAATGCTCAGCACCGCCGTGCCTTGAGACGTCTGCAGCGGCTTGAGCATGATATCGACCGGAAACTCAGTATTGTCCTTACGCATCCCGAAAAGATTGAGAGCAGCGCCCATCTGCCGGGCGCGTGGATGCGCATGATAGTTTTCGCGATGAGAAGGATGCTGTCGCCTAAACCGCTCCGGCAGCAGGTCTTCAATGGACTTTCCAGTCAGTTCGGCGGACGTGTAACCAAATAATTCTGATGCACGCGGGTTTGCGGCCCGGATCGCACCGGAAGAATCAGTGACAAGAATCGCGTCTGGAGAGATATCAAATAGGTTCTCCAGCGCAAATTGAGCGAATTCGGCCCGTGGAGTCCTGGCCGTAGGCGCGTCCTGTTCCGGGGAATCAGAAAGGCGCATCGTGGCTCCAAGCTTACTGGTTGCAAAGATACCCGCTTCACATCACCCATGGCAACCGAATCGAAGGTTGAGTCAGTTGCCCTAATTGGCAATCACTCTCTTGAGCCCATGTGCAGCCAGTCCGCGCCCGAACGCACAATGCACTCGACTTAAGCCGACGGGCAGGGTTCTCTCCAACCCGCAGAGAGCTTTGAATTTGGCGGCGGCCTTGATCTCTAGTTCATTGTTTTCGGCAGCGGGCGGTCTCGCCTCCGGTTTGGTTCTGTTATCCCCTTCTGCCCTGTTTGCAGCAAGTCTAAGCCGGTGGATTGCGGGACGTGGACTGCCGTTCACTCTTTCGTGCGACTTCAGAGTTCCCGGGACGAGCGGACGCCAGTTCGGGACGTTACAATCGCACCAAGCTCGCGGAGGAACGACCCCTGATGGATAAACGATGGGTTCTCATCGGTGCACTCGTCGTGGGTGTATTCCTTTTCATGATTCTTCTCGTGCCATTTGTCGTGAATCCCGACACCTATCGATCAACTATCGAGACGCAGCTCTCAGCTGCGCTGGGACGAGAAGTGACGATGGGTAAGCTTTCCTTTGCCCTTATGGAAGGAAGCCTGACCGCGGAGGACATCGTCGTTGCCGATGATCCTGCTTTCAGCGATGTTCCATTTATTCAGGCGAAGAGTCTCGCAGTTGGAATCCAACTCCTGCCCTTTCTCTACCACCACCAGGTACGGATCACAAAAATAAAGGTCAATACCCCTTCCATGCAGCTGATACAACACAGCAATGGCAAGTGGAACTACTCGAGCCTCGGTCGAACTTCCAGCGAATCCTCTTTCCAGCAGCCGACGTCTGTATCAGACTTCAACGTCGGCGAATTGAAGATTGTCAACGGCAGCGCCCTTGTATCCTCAGTTCCGGCTACAGCAAAACCCTTCCAGTACAGCGACGTAAACCTGACGGTGAAACAGCTCTCGTTCCTCAGGTCGTGTCCCTTTGAGCTATCAGCAAAGCTTCCGGGAAGCGGCACGCTCAAGCTGACCGGAGACGCTGGTCCGATTTCGCAGAAGGACGCATCACAGACACCCTTTCGGGCAAAGCTGAAATTGCGCGATTTCAACCCGGTCGCATCCGGTCTAATCGACGCAAGCAAAGGGATCTCGATGGACAACGACGTCGATGCGGAAATTACGTCAGACGGCACAAAGCTCTCCAGCACCGGCAAAGTCAACGCCTCGCGCCTGCAGCTCGTTCCCAACGGATCGCCCTCCCGGGAGCCCGTCGCTGTTGACTTCTCGATCGCTCAGGATTTACTGACTCGCGAAGGAACCGTATCGGACATCGCCGTTCATAGCGGTACAGCGGCCGTCCATGTCAACGGAACGCTCAAGTTCGCTCCTGAGGCGATGACGGTTAGTCTGCATCTCTCCGCCCCGACCGTACCGATGGAACAGCTTGAGCGCCTGCTCCCGGTCGTCGGTGTCCGTCTGCCCGCCGGGTCGTCGCTTCAGGGCGGAACTCTTACTGCCAGCATCACCATCACCGGCCCGGCAACAGCCGCCACTCTGGCTGGCCCAGTCGAGATCGACAACACGAGACTCGTTGGCTTCGACCTTGGGTCCAGGATCGAAGGTCTTAGTCGGCTAGTTGGCACAAGTAGCGGAACGGATATCGGGATTCTCAAGGCTCGTGTGAACACCTCACCACAGGGCACGCGCCTTACAGAGATCTATGGAGAGATGCCGCAGATCGGGACCGCGACCGGCGACGGAACGGTTGCGCCTGCAGGCGAGCTCGATTTCCATCTGACCGCAAAGCTAAACAGCTCCAGAGCCGTCGGCCCGCTGAGCGGTCACGCAATCCCACTCACGATCACCGGAACGGCAACCAACCCCTCGATTCGAGCTAATGTTGGCCCTATCTTGCATAAGACAGTCAGCAATGACGCCCCTTAGAGCGGGCTCCCGTCCATATAAGACGATTCTGTACGGCGGGATTTAGAATGACGGACAGACAATCTTTCCTGATCTGCACATCGCGCAGAACCCGCTTTACCGGATGGTTCGTCAGCGCCAAGGAATCCACAAGCATGAATCAAATATCTTGTTTGAGAGTCGCCCTGGCCTCACTGGCCCTCGCGCCAGTTTGTGTGATTGCGCAACAGGCTCGTCAGTACACCAACGCGGACTACGCGAATGCCGAGAAGTTCATGGCATACAATCTGAACCCTCTCGCCTATAAGGGTCAGGTCAATGCACAATGGCTCGATGATGGCCGCTTCTGGTACCGGGAAGTGGACGACAATGGCACAACGTACATCGCCGTCGATCCAGCGAAGAACTCGCGCGCTCCTCTCTTCGATAACGAGAAGCTCTCATCTGCTCTCAAATCCGTGTTGAAGGGCAGTACCGATGCAAGGCACCTGCAGCTCTCGGATATTTCGCTGACTAATAACGACCACACTCTCACGTTTACCTCTCACGGCGCAATCTACCAGTGCACGATTGAGAGCAACTACTCCTGCAAGTTGCTCGGGGGCGGTCCACCCGCAAAAGGTCAGAACCCGGAGCCGCCGCTCACTCTCTCGCCCGACAGGAAACTCGGTGCATTCATTCGCGAGTGGAACCTCTGGGTCCGCAATCTCGAGACCGGGTCTGAGACGCAGCTCACCACGGATGGCGTGGAGAACTTTGGCTACGCTACCGACAATGCTGGATGGAAGCACTCTGATGCGGCGATTCTTCTCTGGTCGCGTGACTCGAAGAAGATTGCCACCTTCCAACAGGACCAGCGTAAAACGGGCGAGATGTACCTCGTTCCCGTCACAAACACACATCCAAAACTCGAGGCATGGAAGTACCCGCTTGTTGGTGACAAAGAAGTGACCATGATTGAGCGGGTGATCATCGACGTTGACAGTCGCAAGGTTATCCGGCTCAAGATGCCGCCCGATCAGCACCGGTCCACGCTCTGCGACGACATCGCGTGCGACGGCAATACGCTAGCAGACGCGGAGTGGAGCCCCGACGAGAAGCACCTCGCCTTCGTCTCCACTTCCCGCGATCATAAGCAAGAGTGGGTTCGCGTCGCCGATGCTCAGACGGGCGAGGTCCGGGAAGTGATGGGCGAAACTGTCCCGAAATTCTACGAGAGCGGCAACGGCAAGATCAACTGGCACTATCTGCCCGAATCAAACGAGATCCTCTGGTTCAGTGAGCGCGATAACTGGGGCAATCTCTATCTTTACGATTTGACAACCGGCAAACTGAAAAACCAGATCACTCATGGTCCCGGCAACGTGACCCAGGTGCTGTACGTCGACGAGAAAGCGAAAACCATCTACTTCCTCGGAGTTGGTCGCGAGAAGAGCCTTGATCCCTACTTCGAGCAGTTTTACAGTGTGAAATTCGACGGCTCCGACCTCAAGCTCCTCACACCGGGGAAAGCCGATCATCGCATCAAGGTCTCGCACGACGGCCGTTACTTTACCGACACATATTCCACGCCGACGCAGCCGCAGGTCACAGTTGTTCGCGACGACACGGGCAATACCGTAATGCAAGTTGCGAAGCAGGACATCTCCCGCCTCACAGCCTCTGGTTGGCAGCCACTCACGCCCATCACCGTGAAGGGCCGTGACGGGACAACTGACCTTTACGGCTTCATGTTCAAGCCCACGCACTTCGACTCCTCACAGAAATACCCGATCATCAACTACGTTTACCCTGGGCCGCAGATCGGTTCGTGCGGCGGACGCGAATTCCGTGCTGCGCATGGCGACATGCAAGCGCTCGCAGAACTGGGCTTCATCGTGGTTTGCATCGACGGAATGGGCACGCCGTTCCGCTCCAAATCGTTCCATGAGGCCTATTACGGCAACCTGGGCGACAACACCATTCCCGACCAGATTGCCGGCATGAAAGATCTCGCCAAACAATACCCTTTCATCGATCTCGATCACGTTGGCATCTGGGGACATTCCGGCGGAGGCAATGCCACCGGTGCGGCATTACTGCATTATCCTGACTTCTTCAAAGTCGGCATCGCTGAAAGCGGCAATCATGATCAGCGCGACTACGAAGACGATTGGGCTGAAAAATGGGCAGGCATCGAGGTCAAGAATCCAGACGGCACCAGCAACTACGATTCGCAGGCCAACCAGAACTTCGCCAAGAATCTCAAAGGCCATCTGCTTCTGGCGCACGGAACGATGGATGACAACGTCCCCCCGAACAATACGCTGCTGCTGGTGGATGCGCTGATCAAGGCCAACAAAGACTTTGACCTCGTCATGATTCCGAATGCGGCTCATGGCTACGGCGCCGCTTCGCAATACATGATGCGGCGCCGCTGGGACTATTTCGTGCGCTACCTCGCGGGAGGCATACCGCCAAACGAGTACCAGACCAGGCCTTATTCCGAGGTGATGAAGGTCGTCCGCGGCGGCCCTGATGCTGATGAATAGAAGTGGCGCAACCGTCGTCCGAGCTGTATCGTTTGGCTGGATCTGGAGGCGTTCGCAATGTGTAAAGCAATCCTCGCCGTACTATTCGTCTGCTCGAGCCTTGCAGCTGCACAAAATGTCAACTCTACTGCGCGAATTAACGATAAGTTTGCCAGCCTGACCGAGCAGTTCATTCACGAGACCCTCGCGCAGTCACCCTCAAGCGCGTCTCAGGCCGGCTACCACCATCACCGAAACCCGAAAACTGGCAAAGACATCGCGCTCGATTCCCTTCTGGACGACGTCAGTCCCGCAGCCTTCGCCGCTCAGCGCGATTTGTACGCGAAGTGGCGCGAGCGCTTCCACAATGAAACTCCGATTGCATCGCTCGGAGCCGAAGACGCTGCCGACTGGCGGCTCATTGACGACCAGATCGAGCTTAATCTTCTCGAACTCGATCAGATTCAGAACTACCGCCACAATCCCACTGTGTATGTCGAACTGCTCGGTGCTGCTCTTTTTCAGCCGCTCACAGACGAATATGCTGCTGAAAATATACGAGTGAATAATGTCCTTTCCCGCATTGCCTCTATTCCAAGATTTCTCGACCAGGCAAGCACCGTGCTTGCCGACGCCGATCCTATCTTCATCAAAGTCGCTGTTGAAGAGAACGAGGGCAACATCAACCTTATCCAAAGCACGATCGCATCGGCGGCCTCAAAAAGACCGGCGCTGAAGACGCGCTTCGATGCGGTCGCGCCACCGGCAGTTGCGGCGCTGAAATCGTTTGACGGGTGGCTTCAGTCGGATCTCGCCAAACGCAAAACCGACCGCACATGGCAACTCGGGAAAAAGTTTTACGATCAAAAATTCCGTCTGGTGATGGAAACGGAGATCGCTCCCGAAGAGCTGCTGTCCGAAGCGGAATCCGAATTCAGCAAGACTCGGGCCGAGATGCTCGAACTCGCTTTGCCGCTCCACAAGCAGTATTATCCCGACCACGACGACCACGCGAGTCTCCCGCAACAGCAGCGTGAGAACAAAATCATCAGCGAAGTTTTGCAGAAGATCGCCGATGATCACCCCAACCGCAACGCCCTGCTCGACACCGCCAAAGAAGATCTCGTCGGCATTCGTCAATTCATTCTCGATAAGAAAATCGTTTCCCTGAAATCGCGTGACAACCTCAAGGTCATTCCGACGCCCGAATTCGAGCGCGGCATCTATTCCGTCGGAGGATTCCACTCCGCGCCTCCGCTCGACCCCAATGCTGAAGCCGAATTCTGGGTAACTCCGATCAGCGCCGGCACACCTGAGGCCAGCGCGGAATCCCGCCTGCGCGAATACAACAACTGGGTTCTCAAGTGGCTCTGCATCCACGAGGCTCTTCCGGGTCACTACGTGCAGGCCGAGCACGCGAACGACGTGCAGCCGGTCACGCGCCGACTGGTTCGGGCACTCTACGGCAACGGCGCGTATGTCGAAGGCTGGGCAGAATACATCGCGCAGAACATGATGCAGCAGGGCTTCGCCAACAACGATCCACGCTACCGCATCAGCTACCTGAAGGTCTGGCTCCGCGCGATTGGCAACAGCATCCTCGATATCCGCATGCAGACCATGGGAATGACCGACGATGAGGCGATGCACTTCATGATGGATGACGCCTTCCAGACGCGTGCCGAGGCAGAGGGCAAACTCCAGCGAGCCAAGCTCAGTTCCACGCAACTTCCCACCTACTTTGTAGGTACCGAAGAATGGTGGCGTTTGCGCCGCGCCTACGAAGCGGCGAAGGGCAAAGACTTCAACTTGGCCGAATTCCATGATCGCGCGCTCGACGAAGGAGCCTTGCCGGTTCCGTGGCTCAAGGACATTTTGCTTCCCAAGCAGTAAGCTCAACCGTACTGACCATCTATGGTCAACGGGAGCACGCCATGAGCGCACACGATCAAGACTCACCTCGCATGCTTGACTTGCCAATTGGCACGACAGCATCTGGCCAGCGCAACGAGACAGACTCCATGGGCCAGATCGACGTTCCTGCCGAGCGCTATTGGGGAGCGCAGACGCAACGCTCGCTCATCCACTTCGCCATCGGCGAAGACCGCATGCCGATCGAGGTTTGTCACGCGTACGCATATATCAAGAAAGCGGCTGCGCTCGTTAACGCCGAACTGGGCGAGATGGCAGCTTGGAAGGCTCAGCTCATCGCTCGCGTGGCGGACGAAACCATCGCGGGAGCGCTCGATAGCGAGTTCCCTCTCAGTGTCTGGCAAACCGGTTCGGGCACGCAGACGAATATGAACGTCAACGAGGTGATTAGTAACCGAGCGATCCAGCTCGTCGGCGGCAAACTGGGCAGCAAAGACCCGATCCATCCAAATCAGGATGTGAACCAGTCGCAATCGTCCAACGATACGTTTCCGACGGCGATGCACATGGCGACCGTGCTCGCATTCGAGACGCAGCTCATTCCTGCCGTGATCGAACTGAAAGATGCGATCTGGGAAAAGGCTCGTGAGTGGGTTGATGTCATCAAGATCGGGCGAACGCATCTGCAAGATGCGACTCCGCTCACTGTCGGGCAAGAATGGTCAGGCTATGCAGCGCAGCTTGACGATTCGCTGCTTGTCATTCGCGAATCGATGCAAGGGCTCTATCGAGTGGCGATCGGCGGAACTGCGGTTGGAACAGGACTGAATGCGCCGGACGGATTCGGCGAGCGGGTTGCGGCGAAGCTGGCGGAGATGCTGCATCAGCCATTTGTTTCGGCACCGAACAAGTTCGCGGCGCTTGCATCGCTCGATGCGATGGTCGCGGCGAGCGCTGCTCTGCGCGGACTCGCGGTTGTGCTGATCAAAATTGCGAACGACTTGCGCTGGCTTGGTTCAGGTCCGCGCACGGGTTTGCGCGAGCTTCGGTTGCCAGAGAATGAGCCAGGAAGCTCGATCATGCCTGGAAAGGTGAATCCTACACAGCAGGAAGCGATGATCATGGTCTGCACGCAGGTCTTTGGAAATGACACTGCTGTTGCCTTCGCGGGATCGCAGGGGAACTTCGAGCTGAACGTGATGCGACCTGTCGTGATTCGCAATGTGCTGCACAGCACGCGGATTCTGGCCGACGCGTGTCGCCAGTTCACGGAACATGGAATCAAGGGGATCACGCTGAATCGCGAGCAACTCGACCGTAACGTTGAGGAGAGCCTGATGCTCGTTACGGCGCTCAGTCCGATCATCGGTTACGACAAAGCCGCGAAGATCGCGCATGACGCGCTGGAAGAGAATCTGACGTTGCGTGAAGCTGCCATTTCGAGCGGCGATATTTCCGTCGAGGATTTTGAACGCGCGATTGATCCCCGAAAGATGATCGGAAATCCGCGGCGCGATGTCCGTCTGGAGTAAGAAATCTGCACAAGAAGTTTGCTGTCGGATTTTCTCCGGCGATTGACTGGCCACACGCCCGATCCCAATGCGAGTGCTACTAGGGAAAAGAGAGGTGGAATGATTACCGGAACACGAACCCAATAGGCCAAGCAGCGTAGAAAGGGTCGTTCATACTCCGATTCTAGATCCAGGACTCGTTTTCAAACCTGAAAGCGATTGTTCATTCAAGCAGGTCACTGCTCACACTGAATGTCGCTGGCCCGCTTGTTCCTGGTTCTTTGTTTCCCACCCTAGCGACAAACGACGTCGTCTGGATGGGCACCAGGCCTGTGATGTCGGTGAGCGCTTACCTTCCCGCCCAAGCAGAGCTTGGACGGGGCACCCAGATTCTGTTCGACCCTGGAACGCTATCACTTCCCTGTCTGGATCTTCTTCTGGCCTTCGGGTCGGGGGACGAAGATGTCCTGCCAGACGAGGCCGCATTCCTTCACCATCGCGAGCGGGTGCTCGAGACGGCCCAGGGTGGCATCGGCGTTGTTGGTTCCGAAGGAGAACTTTGCGCCGGCGGCTTTCGCCTGTTTGATGAACGAAGCGCTGGGAATCTTATAGCGGTTGTTGATCTCGATGGCGACGTTGTTTTCGATGGCAGCGGCGATGATCTTGCGTCGGCGGTCAGGGGTCCAGAGGGTTTCGTAGTCGGCGGCGATCTGCTTCGGAAGGAACGTGGGATTGGCGTAGATGTCGATGGGCTCGCGCATGACGCCGAGGATGCGTTCGACCAGCATGTCCATAAAGGCCTGTGCGTCGGGGATGGTGCCGACTTCATCGTCGATCCAGAGACGCATGCGCTTGCCGTGATCGTCAGTGAAGGTCATGGCATCGGTGAAGACGTAATCGAAGCGGGCAATGGATGCGGGCGAGACAAGCGTGCGCCATTCGCGGCCTTCTGCCTGCAGGGCGATGAAGCAGGGCTGGCCTTTCATCGAGCCGAGATACTGTTGGACACTGTCGTCGCTGTGCACGGGAAAGCCGAGGCCGCAGTTGATGGCGATGCCGTAGTTGATGCCGAGGCGGCGGGAGTTTTCGAGCGCTTGCTCGATTGTGAGTCCGCCCTTGAGATGCACGTGGTAGTCGACGACGGGATAGTTTTCGGTGGAGAGACGGATGACTTCGCGATAGAGGTCGTCGACTTCTGGGCGGTCGGAGTTTGTGGATTCGGCAGCGTCGGGCAGCGGGCGGACGCGGATGTTGCGGAAATGCGTGGTGCTGCCAGGATCGTGTCCCTGGAGGGCGAAGGTGCCGTGATTGAGGACGCGGCCGAATTTGGTGTCGGCCTGGAAGGGCTGAGCGGGCTCTACATAGTCGACGACGAGCATGTCGTTGATTCGGGTCTGCACGCGCTTGCCGCGAACAGTAATGGTGAGCGTGAACCACTCGTTGTTTCGGTCGAAGGTTTTGTAGACGTTGCGGACTCCGTAGAGCGAGCCGGTCTTCTTGCGCTCGACGTAGCCGGTGAGTGGAGCGGGAGGATTGTTTTCAACCTGCACTTCGAATCCGGCGGACGGAAAACCGGAGGGTTGGAATTCGGTGTGGAAGTAGACGCCGGAGTTGGAGCTGGGCAGTGTTTTGATTTCGGCGCTAAATTCAAAATTCCGAAAATCGGCGTTGTGGACAGTGCCGGTGTAGAAGAGATGAGAGCGCTCGCCATGAGCGACGATCTCGTCACCGATGACTTTAAAGGAGCCTTCGTGCTCACTGGGCTTCCAGCCATCAAGGGATTTGCCGTCGAAGAGGGGGATCCAGTCGGTGGGCGCGCTGTCTTCTTGTGCCCAGCAGGAGGTTGCTGCGGGAGCGGTGAGGAGCATGGCGAGGATTTCGCGGCGCGTTAGCTTGGGCATGGGTCTCCGATGCTTGCTGGTGAACGGATCATTGTAGATGCTTGCGGCAGGGACACAAAGACCCGCTCATCGCGATGAAACTGCGATGAACGGGGCACACACCCATCCTTATCGAGAGCAGAGAAACTTGAGCGGGCCACCTGCCGGGAGCGGTGAGGAGCATAGCGAAGATTTCGCGGCGGGTGAGTTCAGGCATGGGGGCCCCCGGATGAGCTTAGTTGTTGAACCGATCAGTTTAGAGCTTCGCCCCAGTTTGCCGACGTGTACCCCCTCCCCCCCAGGCCTCTATTGTTTTCATGGAGTTAGAGCAAACGACGGCGCCAAAATTATCATTCCATTGAACTTAAGGTCTAAATTGTAGATTGCATTCGACTTAGCGCGAAACTGAGCATGGCGCCAAGCTGGCGGGCGCGCGTGTTCGTAACAATCGATCCTGAGTTCGCCGGATACTTCTCCCAAGCAGGGTGAGCTGCAAAAATTTGCCGGATGAACGAAGCTCAGGGTGTCGGCGGAAATCACGCTCTCCAGGCGAAGCCGGACAGATTTCGGGTTGATCTTCTAGCGCGCGGGATCGCGAGTTGAAAGGCCCTTCTGATCTGAGTATGACGAAACTGTCGAATTGATCTGCAACACAGGATGCCGAAAATCGGGTTCTTTCTCCCAGGTCTCAGAAGCGAGACATGGGGCACCCGAATGCTAGTCAGGTCGGTAGAGATCAGGAGACGAGCTTGAATCCGTGCAGTCGCCTTGAGGCATTGTCATCGAAGGTTAAAGTCGCAGAACAGCCTCGCCACAGACCAAGAGCGCCGATCAACCCGTCTTCAAACTCGCCGGTTCGCCTGAGCGCGACCACCGCCTGATAGACCTCCTGCTCGTTCTGTACCTCGAGAGTGTCGGCCGCCAAGATCATCTCTATTTCATTCGCGATTTCCTGCGGTGTGCGCTTGTAAACACTCTTGCGAACCCAGACGAGTTCGAGAATGGTGACGAGGCTGATGAATCCAGCCTCCTCTTCGGTCAAACGCTGAATGACACGGGTGGCCTTTGGGGATTGCACGGGATCGTCTTGAGTCAAATAACGCAGAAGAAGATTTGTATCCAGGGCAATCATCTTCTGCGCCTGAATCTCTCCGTGGCACCTGCTTCGATTCCCCCGTCGATGTCATCGAGCGATACAGGCCTGGCGGGCTTCGGCACGATTCCCTTGAGTCGCGAAGTAGGAATTTTCGGCAGAATGATGACGCCATCGGGATGGAAAAAGAACTTGAACCGATCTCCCGGCTTCAAGCTCAACCGCTCCCGAACAGCTTTTGGTATGGTCGCTTGACCCTTGCTGCTGAGTGTGGATTCCAAGTTTTCGTCTCCTCTTTACATTTTAACAAAAGTAAGGGGTGTTCTCAAGCCGGTTGAGATTCCAAGTATCCCAGGTGCCCAAATGCGAGGCACCTGGGGCACCCATCGTTCGTGGATAGACTGATTTCAATTACCGGCACCCGGGCCACCCGCCGGATCCATCACCACAGCCAATGCCGGCCACATTCCGCCCTACGTAGCTGGCCAAGAAGTATTTGTAGAGAGCGGATTGCCGCTGGGTCTCTCCCAGGATTCGACATATCCCGAAACAAATTTCACGCTTCGCTTTAATGAGCAGCTGACACTTTTGACCGATGGTGTTGTTGAAGCACAGACCAAGAAAGGTGACCTGTTCGGATTCGAGCGCACGGCTGCTGTTGCGCGCGACTCGGCCGCGGAGATCGCCAGAGCTGCCCGGGAATTCGGTCAGGAGGATGACATTACCGTTGTCACGCTCAGGCGGGTTGATTCAAGCACGCCCGCGGCAAGCGGAGTCACCATGCTTCTGCCTTCTTCGGCATGAACCGGAGCCGATCGAAATCCCGCAGCCGATCGCATCCCCTGCATTCCTCAATTAAGCAAGATTTTGATTTCAGTGTCCCAGTCGGCGGTGACTCGCCCGGAATCAGTTTCTGATCGCTGGAATGTGATCACTTTTTCCTTACAACCCGGTAAAACACGCCCTCGAAGGCGATCAGGATTTCGTCCTTGCTCTTCAGGTAAATGTCTTGTCCTGGCAACGGAAATACTCCAAAGCAAGTTCCGGCCTGCCGATTGTTGAGCACCACTTCGGTCACACTCGGGGCTGCGATTTCAACGTCGTTGAATCGCACTCGTGTATTGGCTAGGAACTCGCCCGAGTCAACCCGATTTGTCTTGGTGGATGTAATTTGCACCGACTGCCCACAAGCTTTGAGTGATCGAGTGCTGTAGACAATTTCTGATCCAATCAGCTTCTTTTGTTCGGCTGGGCTGGGACCCTCGACATTTTGAGTGTGATATATCGACACGATAAGCCATCTTCCCCGGATCGCATCGATCGCATCACCTTGAGGTTGCTATGCGCCCGTTATCGATATGAGCGCGAAGAACGAGATCGCAAACGTCATCATGGTTCGGAACGCGCTGCTCATCCATCCTCCCGGCCAAACAAGTCTAGCTTTCAGAGCAGGCATCAGGGAGTATCGTCGGCCACTCTTACCCTAGGAACTCTTCGCCTAATCTTCGCTTGCGATATATAATCCTGAAATGGATTTTCAGTTGGTGAGCAGCTATAAGCCTCGCGGGGACCAGCCGCGGGCGATTGAGGACCTGGTCGGAGGCCTCTCAGCGGGCGAGAAGCACCAGGTGCTGCTGGGGGTTACGGGGTCGGGCAAGACGTTTACGATGGCCAAGATCATTGAGCAGTCGAACAGGCCCGCTCTGATCCTGGCGCACAACAAGACGCTGGCGGCGCAACTCTATCACGAGTTCAAGCAGTTCTTCCCCGGCAATGCCGTTGAATACTTCGTGAGCTACTACGACTACTACCAGCCGGAGGCGTACATTCCGGCGGGCGATCTGTATATCGAGAAGGAAGCGACGATCAACGAGGAGCTGGACAAACTCCGTTTGTCTGCTACCCGCAGCCTCTTCGAGCGAAGAGATGCGATCATCGTGAGCTCCGTCAGTTGCATCTACGGCCTGGGGTCTCCGGAGGCCTACTACGGCATGTTGCTGCTGCTTGAGAAGGGGCAGCACATCAGCCGGAAAGACATTACGCGGCGTCTGGTGGAGATTCTGTACGAGCGGAACGATGTTGATTTCCGGCGCGGGACGTTTCGCGTACGCGGGGACATCATCGAGGTCTTCCCTACTTACGACGAGTCGGCTTATCGCATCGAGCTTTTCGGGGATGAGATTGAATCGCTATCGCAGATCGATCCGCTGTTTGGCACGGTGAAGCAGAAGTATTCGCGGCTGCCGATTTATCCGAAGAGTCATTATGTTGTCCAGCCGGAGCGGAAGGCGCAGGCGATCGACTCGATCCTTCAGGAATTGAATGAGTGGGTGGCGTATCTCGAGGCCGAGGGGCGGATGGTGGAGGCGCAGCGCGTTCACCAGCGCACGCGATTTGATCTAGAGATGATCAAGTCGATGGGCTATTGCCACGGGATCGAGAACTACTCGCGGCACTTCAGCGGGCGGCTGCCGGGCGAGCCTCCGCCGACGCTGCTGGACTATTTCCCGCGGGACTTCATCCTGTTTGTGGACGAGAGCCACGCGACGATTCCGCAGGTGCACGGGATGTGGCATGGCGACCAAAGCCGGAAGCAGAATCTGGTGGACTACGGGTTCAGGCTGCCTTCGGCGCGGGATAATCGGCCGCTGAAGTTCGATGAGTTTGAGAATCGGATCAATCAGACGATTTATGTTTCGGCTACGCCGGGCCCGTATGAGCTGACGCGGTCGGCGGGCGTGGTGGTTGAGCAGGTGATTCGGCCGACGGGGCTGGTGGATCCCGAAGTTGAGATTCGGCCGGTGAAGGGGCAGATCGATGATCTGCTGGCGGAGATTCGGGATCGGGCGAAGCGGGGCGAACGCGTGCTTGTGACAACGCTGACCAAGCGCATGGCAGAGGACCTTGCGGGCTACTACACCGAGGTTGGTGTGAAGTGCCGGTATATGCACTCCGAGATCGAAACACTGGAGAGAGTGAAGCTGCTGGCCGGATTGCGCAAGGGCGAGTTTGATGTGTTGATCGGGATCAACTTGCTGCGCGAAGGGCTGGACTTGCCGGAGGTTTCGCTCGTGGCGATTCTCGATGCGGATAAGGAAGGGTTCTTGCGGTCGATGGGGTCGCTGATCCAAACGATTGGACGCGCGGCGCGGCACATTGAGGGACGCGCGATTCTCTATGCCGACAAGATGACGGACTCGATGCGCAAGGCCATCGGTGAAACGGATCGGCGACGCGCTATCCAGCGGGCTTATAACGAGGAGCATGGCATTACGCCGCAGTCAATTATCAGCAAGGTCGATATGGGGCTGGCGCATATCCTCAAGGCCGAGTACGGCGAGATTGAAGAGGCCGAAGCAGCGGGGCTGCCGGATTTCACCT
>DATNFD010000010.1:0-45706 GCA_035606555.1 Occallatibacter sp. | reverse complement strand
CGTCACCCAGCGCACCCGCGACATCGGCATTCGCATCGCGCTCGGCTCCACCATCGGCCAGGCCATCACAAACATCTCTGCATCCGGCCTCGGCGCCACCACCGCGGGACTCCTCATTGGTCTAGGTCTTTGCGCCGCAGTCCTCCCCGTTATGCGTAGCGTGCTCTATGGAATCCGCGTCTACGACCTCCCCAGCCTTGCAATCGTTATTGCGACACTCGCGCTGGTTTCCCTCGTCGCCGCCACCATCCCCGCCCTCCGAATCGCCCACATCGACCCTGCTCGAACCCTCCGCGAAGAATGACCTCCTTTGAGAAAATTCCCGGCATCGTGAGCGATTACGGCTTTTTGGAGTGAGCTGGATCATGACCCACCGCTCGAAAGACAACGGTCGCAAAGGGAACCATTGATGCTCTCTGTCCAGAACCGAAAGAGTCGAGCAAAACGCGTTCTCGATCAATCAGCAGAGTTGCGAAGCAGCGACTTAATCACTAGCGCAACCGTTCCGGCCGCGCACAGCCATGCGAACCAGTCCCCAATAACGCTGTAGATTGTGGATGTCCGCGGCTGGAGCGGCATTTGCGCGATCATGGCCGGATCGTCGGTATCGAAGTAGTTGACCGAAGCCAGAATGCGGCCCTGGCTGTCCACTGCCGTTGATACACCATGGCTGGCCTGGCGAACTATTGAGTATCCGTTCTCTACTGCGCGAAAAACAACGTTTTCGGCATGGAGGTATTCAAAGCCCCTCCAGTCATCGGCCGGCACAAGCATCATATCCGCACTCTTCCGGGCCGCTTGCCTCATCAAGTCGGGATAATCGGCGTCGTAACAGATGACGTTTGCCAGGCGTCCATACGACGAGTCCGCAGAAGGAACCGAACCCGAGCCCGGCCGCATTGGTTCCATCGGCGTGGGATGTGCCTTGTCGTAGATCCAGGCCGCTGTGCCCTGCGGAGTAATCAAAACCGATACATTGCGGACATTGGGCTCACGGCGCGTGTATAGCGCAAAAGCCGCATCGACGTATACATTCTCGTCACGCGCGATGCGCGCCACTCTGTCCAGGAAACCATCAAGGTCCTGCTCCAGCACTTTCGCTTGTGTTTCGGGCCACAGTACGATCTTGGCCCCGGCGCGAGCCTCGCGTTCTGTGGCGGCAAGCAATGCCTCGTTCACGAATGAAAAAGCATTTCGAACGCGAGCCGGATCGGCTTCTGACACCATCTTCGGTTTCCAATACTGCTTGACTGCCGCTTTGATCGCATCCTTGGATGCCATCTCCGCAGGTCGTGAAGGGCCCACTCCCGCGACCCGCACCGTGTGAATCGTTGGCCGAAAGAACAGGAGCCGGGCGCCGTTGGCACCGAGCACCAGCGCGAGAACGCTGATGTATACCAACATCGCTGGTCGAATTTCTCGCCATCGAAATCCGTGCTCCCAACACCGGCTGCATACGGATGCGCACCAGGCAATGAGAAAACTGACCCCGTACACGCCTGTGACTGCGGCAGTTTGAATGATTAACAGATTGCCGTGCTGGGTGACGCCCAGGCTTCCCCAGCTGCCGAATCCAACGGCCGAGCCGAAGAAGTATTCCATCGCCACCCGGCTTGCGGGAAAAACCAGCGTCGCAGTGATGCCGCCCAGACGGTGCGCAAGTAGACGATCGAGGGCAAACGGAACGGTGAGCAGAATACTGAGAAGCACAAATACCGCAACTGCTATCGGTACGAAGACCATTCCTGTAACTGCCAGCCAGAAAACGTTGCCCACCAACAAGGCAAGGCCGGTCCGGAGAATTCCTTGTCGAGCCGGCATCAGGCTGGTGTATCGGAGCAGAAGTATCGGGTACAGCCATGCCGCGAGGGGTATGTCCCAGTTGGTATGGACAGCAAAGATTAAGGTAGCGGTTCCTGCAAGCCACAATAGACGTGTAGGAGAAATGGCCATCGGCGTTCTCCGCTGGATTTTCAGAGCCTCGAAGCTTTTGACGGCCGAGTGATTGCGGATCAACTCACTACCTGATCCCGCTGTTGAGATAACGCAGCAGAGAGTGAAATGTTAACATTCGTAAATACGGTCGGGAGCCTATCTTGCTCGGATTCAGGCGTCACCGCCGAGCGATCCTGTTCTGGGATTCAAGCTGTTTCAGCATCGCACTGTAGGCTGGCTTCTTTCGATAGTTTTCGTCGAATGGCAGCGCCCATCCATAGCCTGGGAAAGCTTGTGGGATAAAGGAGTATCGGTCTGTGAATCCCCACGTCTGGAAAAGCGTGCAGGCAGGTTCGTTGAGGCATTCGGCAAGTAATTTTCCATAGATACTAGCCTGTGCCCGGAGGCTGCCGTCACTATCATCTGTCAATCGCACATCCACCTCGGTGAATTGCACTTCAAGCCCAAGGCGGCCAAGTCGATGAATGTTTTCACGCAAAGCGTCAAACGCGTTGAAATCAGACTCGACATGCAATTGCAATCCAATTCCGTTCAGCGGAATGCCTCGGCTCAGGAACTCCTTTGCCATTTCGTATATCGCATCCGACTTCTTGTTGAGCGTCTCCGCACCATATTCGTTTACAAAAAGCTTCGCGTCAGGATCAGCCGCATGAGCCCAAATCAGCGCCTGCGCAATGTATTTCGTACCCTCGCCGGCAAACCCGATTCCCGGCTTGTCATACCAGATAGAACTGCGCATTGAGCCATCGTCATTGAATGGCTCATTCACTACATCCCAGGCGTAAACCTCGCCCCTGTAACGCCTCACCACGGTGGCGATGTGTTCCGCCAGGACTTTGTTAAGGGCTTCCGGAGTCCATGGAGCAGATGGGCCGTTCTGCGCGTGCATCCAATCGTTCACCACGATCCAGTTCGGTAATGAGCGATGCCAAAGCAGGTTGTGCCCGCGTATTTTCATCGAGTGCGCTTTCGCAAAGGCGACCAGCGCGTCGGGGGCGGAAAAATCGTAAGATTCCGCCTCCGGATGGACTGCGTCGAACTTCAATTCGTTCGCTGGTTCCAGTACGGAGTATTCTCGCGCCAGAATGGTTCTATACGGAGCCTGAGTCAGATAGGGCGAATCGACAGCGGCCCCCATTAACAAATGGTGCTTCTCGGCCGCACCTCTCAGAGTTTGAGCCGGCTCATATGCTTGCGTAATCGGCTCGGCCATTTTTTTGTGGCACCCAACTGTCGACAGCTGCATTCCGCACATCACCAGCACAGATAGGATGGCCTTTTCAGAACTCCGCATTCTCAACGCTGATGGGAATCCAAAAGACATTTCGGCCCAACTCTCCGCTTCTTTCCGCTTTCGACTCGCACCTAAACGGTCCATTCCACCGCAGCCGATATCCTACCAATTTGTCGTGGGTGCTCATGATGTGCACCGGTCAACTCCATCCAACCTGCTTTCGCCCCTAAATTGCTGATCCGCAACACCAAAGAGACCTTCACGCCTTTGCGGGTTATTGCGCGAAGCCGGAGACAATGAGGAAGCACTCAAATACCCCTCAAATCCCTTTGTTCGCTCAGCCGCATCATTTACGAGCTAAGTATTTTATTTGCAAATCTCTAGAGACAACTTCAATGATTGGAGATACTTAGACACGGTACTTTGCGCAAAATCATGAAAATGGACCCTTTACCGCCAGAGAGCGGGGGGGAGGGGGTACTCGGATATCTGACATTTTGAACCAGAAACATCTCTGACCCGGATTGAGCTGAGACCCGGTTGCCCAGAGTGAAAAGTCCACGCTCCCACCGTTACGAAAGGTCTTATCTTCCTGTTGCATACCAAACCCCGGCCATCTAAGATGCGTCAATTAAACGAAAATGCCAAACGCCGTAGCCACTGCGCCAACCCTGATCGCCCCTGCTCCTCCCCGCCTCAGGCCGGGTAAGCTCTGTGTTGCGATCAAAGCCAGTTCCCCCGCGGAACTGATGAACCGCGCCGAGACCGCCTCCAAAGAGTTTAAGTTCCTCGAGTTGCGACTCGATTCGCTCTCAAAACCCGCCAATGCCCTGCCCTACGTCAAGCAGTTTCTGGCCGAACACAAAGACGTAACCGTCATCGCCACCTGCCGCCGCAAAGCTCATGGAGGCTCGTTTGACGGTCCCCTCGCGTCCGAACTCGATGTCCTCGCCAAAGCCGCCCAGTGCGGCTGCCAGATTATCGATCTTGAGGTCGAATCAGCCGAAGAAGCCAAGTTCGCTCAAGTCGCCAGACTCCGTTCGGCTGGCGCGGCATTGCTGATTAGTTTTCATGACTTTACCCGCACCAAAGGACTTGAACAGGCTGCCGATCGGATCGACGCCTTCAAACCCGATTTCGTAAAGGTCGTCTCGACCGCCCGCACCTTGAGCGACAATCTTGCAGTCCTGCGTCTCATTGAAGATCGCTCAATCAGCTCGCGGGTTGTCGGCATCGCGATGGGAGAAGAAGGCCTGGTAAGCCGCGTGCTCGGGCCTCGCGCTGGAGCTGCATTCACCTTCGCTTCTTGGTCCACGGAAACCGAAACCGCTCCGGGACAAGTCACGGCCGAAGCTCTGCGCGATCTCTATCGCCTGGAACATCTCGATCCCGCAACCCGCATCTTCGGCGTGGCCGGAAACCCCATCAGCCACTCGCTCTCGCCGCTGCTTCAGAACGCCGCATTCCGGCGTGAGATCGTGAACGCAATCCTGCTTCCGCTCAAAGTCAAGTCGGTCCAGGACTTGCTTACCCTGGCGCTGGACCTCCCATTGGCTGGATGCGCTGTCACCATGCCGCTCAAAACCGAGGTTCTGCCGCATCTCGCCAACACGGATCCGCTGACATCGAAGATCGGAGCCTGCAACACCCTTCGCATGGGTGCAGACGGCAAGCTTTACGGCTTCAACACCGACGTGGCCGGAATCATCCGCCCGCTCGAACGCCGACTTCGGCTCAAAGGTGCTCGCGTCGCCGTCCTCGGCGCAGGAGGCGCGGCCCGCGCCGCTGTCTTCGGACTCGTTGAGGAGGGTGCAGAAGTCCTGGTCATCAACCGCACTCACGAGCACGCCGTCACATTGGCTCGCCAGTCAAAAGCAAAGTCCCTCAAGCACGAGTTGCTGGCCAAGCAGCGCTTTGACGTGCTGATCAACGCGACTCCCTGCGGCATGGCGGGAAGTAAGCAGGCCATGCCGATCGCCGAGAACGAGCTTAACGTCGGACTCGTCTTCGATATGGTTTACAACCCGCTCGAAACGCCTCTTCTCAAACTTGCCCGGTCCCGCGGAATCCCTGTTGTCACCGGACTCGAAATGTTCGTCCAGCAAGGCGCTCGACAGTTCGAAATCTGGACCGGCAAACCAGCGCCCGAATCTGAGATGTTGAAAGTCGTCGAGCACGAGCTCCGCAAACGCGCCGAATCCCCTGCGAAACAGGCCGACCACTCTAACGGACGAAAAAAGGCCTGAGTTCCAGGACACCAAACGACCCTCTCGCGCCGTCCATAACATCAGCGAAGGTCCCTGTGTTTGCAAAGGTTTCCTCCACCCATTTAGCTTGAGAGTGCCTGATGAGATCTTCCCCTGAGGTCGTCCGGCCCTTGTGCGACATCCCTGTCGGTGTCGCTTTTCGCCTGCTGGTCTGTCTGGCGATTGCTCCAATCGCTGCCGCTCTCTCCGGTTGCGGTTATTGGATCAATCCAAATGCAGTCGTGCCTTCAGCTCCTGGCACTCCAAGCCAAAGTGGCTCGGTGACAATTTCGCCGACTTACGTCGCGCTTTCGCCTGGCCAGAAGTTCCAGTTCACCGCAAGCTCGCCCAGCGGCAGCCAGATCGAGTGGCTGGTCAACAGCATCGTTGGTGGAAAACCCGAAACCGGGCAGATCGATACCGCGGGAAATTTCACCGCACCTTCCGTGGTCTCGCAGGGCATCAACATCTCTGTGACCGCTGCCCTCGCATCCTCGCCCGCACGGGATTACGCGACGGCCGTCGTCGCCTTGCTTCCGGCAGCGCAGGTTTCCTGCCCTGACATAACCGGAAGTCCGCTTGTTGCGGCTTACTCGATCAATCTGCCTTCTTCCGGCAAAGTCTCGGTTGAGTTTGGAAAAACCACGGATTATGGCCGAAGCACATCGCGAGTACCGAGCAACTCCAATGGTGGAACGGTGAAGGTGCTTGTCGCAGGCATGATGGGCAAGACTCTCTATCACATGCGTGCACGCGTCACCCTCGACAATGGAGCCACGTACACCGACGCCGACCATACCTGCACGACAGGCATACCTCCTCCAACTTCGGCCGTTCAGGCCACTACTACCAACGGAGCCACGCCACAGCCGGGCATCGAGATCTGGAACACGGCCGTTCCCTCCAACGTCATTCAGGCATTCGCAACTGACCTCAATGGAAACGTGATCTGGTCCTATCTTTATCAGGGTGCGACGGTCGATCTGATCCAGGGCATTCAACAACTGCCAAACGGCGACATGCTGATGCTGATTTCGTATCTCTCATCGGTAACAGTCAACGGCACTTTCGGTCTGGTGAACGACATCCGCGAGATCGACCTGGCTGGAAATACAGTCCGCGAGATCAGCATGGACCAGCTTAACCAGAAGCTTGCCGCTTCAAATCTCCGGGACGCTGACGGCAATATTTACAAGCTCAAAAGCTTCCACCACAGCGTAGTCGCTCTTCCCAATGGCCACTGGGTGATGCTGACTACTTACAACAAGAGTTACAACAACCTGCCTGGCTTTCCCGGTACGACCTCTGTCATCGGAGATGCGATCGTCGACATCGACCAGAACGGCAATCCCGACTGGGTCTGGAATACCTTCGATCACCTCGACGTGAACCGTCATCCCATGAACTTCCCGGATTGGACGCACTCAAACGACATGGCCTACTCTACGGACGACCACAATTTGCTTTTATCCATTCGGCACCAGAACTGGATCGTCAAAATCAGTTTCCAGGACGGGCAGGGATCAGGGGCTGTGATGTGGCGCCTCGGCAAAGATGGCGATTTCAAGCTCGTCGGCGGCACGGACCCGACTGACTGGTTCTATGCACAACACGGGCTCAGCTTCTTCTCTCCGAATACCACAGGTATCTTCCGCCTCGGTCTGATGGATAACGGCAACGACCGCATCTTTCCCAGCGGCCAGGTATTCTGCAAGCCTTTCGCGCCAACCAGCGCGAACTGCTATTCAACGATCCCGGTCCTGGAACTGAACGAGACGGCCATGACGGCTACGCTCGTAACTCATTACACGCCGCCGCCGAGCTACTTCACATTCTTCGGTGGGAATGCGGAACAGCTTCCCAACGGCAACATTCATGCCAATTTCTGTTCTCCAGTAAGCGGAGCTATCGTGCAGGAGCTCGACCCGCAGGCAAGCAAGGTCATTTGGCAGGGCACAACGCCCGGCGCAGACCAGTTCCATACCTATCGATGGCCGAGCCTCTACCCAGGCGTACAGTGGTAGTCACCTGCATTTCACGCGCTGAACCGCTGTTCGCGATGCGACGATCTGCTGAAATCAGAATGACATTCAGATGACACGACGGGCCCGGATTGAATCTAACAATCTTTAAGGCTGTCATTTCAGCGCAACGAGGTGCATGTGACCACTGCCTATATCAACCGTATCTCCAGCTCGGTCCCGCCGCACGATGTCCATCGCCCATTCGTTGATTTCGCTGAGGGCATGATGCCTGAGGGAACTCAACGCTCGCTCTTTCGTCGCATGGTCCGCATGTCGGCAATCGAACACCGCTACTCCTTTCTCCAGCCAATCGCATGCGAAGGAGGAGAATGGCGCGATGCAGAGGATCTCTATGCCACCGGCAACTTCCCCGACACAGCGCGACGCATGCAGGCCTTCGAACGATTTGCGCCACAACTCGCCTCCTGCGCGCTGAACAAGCTTTCGCTCACGATGGAGGAGCGCAACGCAGTGACGCACGTCATCGTCACCTCTTGTACCGGCCTCTATGCACCCGGGCTCGACTACGATATCGTCAACCATCTCGGCCTGAATCCCTCAATAGAGCGAACCATGATCGGCTTCATGGGTTGTTACGCAGCGATCAACGCACTAAAGTCTGCGCATCACATTGTTCGTTCTGAGCCGAACTCGGTTGTTTTGATCCTCAGCCTCGAACTCTGCACTCTGCATTTGCAGGAGACTCAGAATCTGGAGCAGATGCTTTCGTTCCTGCTCTTTGCTGATGGTTGCGCCGCTTGCCTTGTCAGCGCCCGTCCAGTGGGGTTGGGTATCGACAGCTTTCTTGCGCTGCGTATTCCAGAAACGAGTCATCTGATCACCTGGCGGATTCGCGAGCGTGGGTTCGACATGCATCTCTCGGGCCAGGTTCCATCTGAAATCTCCCGCGCCATGAAGGAGGTTTGCCACCACATCACCCGCGGTGAAGATCGTCTGAACTTCGATCTGTGGGCCGTACATCCGGGAGGTCGAACGGTTCTGGATGCAGTTGAGAAAGGCCTCGGTCTTCCTGATGACGCTCTTTGCCACTCCCGCGACATCCTGGCACGCTTCGGGAACATGTCGTCTGCGACGGTTATGTTTGTGCTCGAAAACGTTCTGCGCAGCGCGAGTTCAGGTCAACGCGGATGCGCAATGTCCTTTGGCCCGGGCGTGACAGCGGAGACAATGCTTTTCCATGCCGCCTGAGGCTATCGACTTCAGCCGCCGTGCCGAACTCTCTGAGCTGCCAGAGTTAATGGACGAGCCGTGCTCGAGGGAAGTCCTCCGCGCGTGCCTGCGCGACCTTGCCCGTGTCAATCGATGGTTTCTCGCCTACAGGCCAATACTGAACTGGCTCGGCTCACTGAAGCTGGACTCGAGTAATCGACCAATTCATATTCTCGACGTCGGCTGCGGTTACGGCGATGGCCTGCGTCGTATCGAGCGATGGGCCGGCGAACGCGGCATTGCGGTCGAACTTACCGGTTGCGATCTGAACCCTGACACGATTGCTATCGCCGCCGAGGCAACCCCGGCATCAAGTCGCATCCGCTGGAGCGCTTCGGACGTATTCGAACTGGGGAGTGACGGGAGCGTTGATATTGTCGTCAGTTCCTTATTTACCCACCACCTGACTGAATCAGCGGTCATCCGCTTCCTTGCCTGGATGGAAAGCACAACGCATGTCGGCTGGTTCATCAATGATCTCTCACGCGCTTCGAATCCCTATCGTCTCTTCAAAGCCTTCGCCAAGATAGCTAAGCTGCATCCATTCGTACAGCACGACGGGCCGGTATCGATCGCTCGTGCGTTCATCCCCGATGATTGGTGCAGGATGTGTGCCGCCGCCGGAATCGCGAACTCCGACGTGTGCATCCAGAGCTTCACACCTGCTCGCCTCTGCGTAGGCCGTCAGAAACCGCGGAGCCAATGATGCCTAGCTCTGTCGATCATGTCGTTATCGGCGGTGGTCCGGCGGGCTCCATGCTGTCGACGCGGCTCGCCGCTGCAGGATGCCAGGTGGTGCTGCTCGAGAAACAGCGTGAACCGCACCACAAAGTCTGTGGTGAGTTCCTCAGCGCTGAGGCGATCGGCTATCTCGAGCGGACCGGCGTAGATCCGGTTGCTCTCGGAGCCCATCCGATTCAGAGCGTACGGCTGCACGCCAGCCGCAAGTCCGTTCAGGCAGCTTTGCCATTTGCTGCCGTTGCCCTCTCGCGCCGTATCCTTGACGAGGCTCTGCTCCGACAAGCGGAGTTGACCGGATGTGAAGTTCGACGCGGCGTGTTCGTCGAGAAACTGCACCGTCAAGGGGACAACTTCTCAATTCAGCTTCGGGGCGGAGAAACAATCCGCACAAAGAACGTTTTTCTCGCGACGGGCAAACATGATGTTGCCGAACATCCCCGCGGCAAAGGCTCTCACCGTAACTTGATCGGTTTCAAAATGCACTGCCAGCTCACCCCGGAAGGGAACAATGCTGTACGGCACAGCATGGAACTGTTCCTGTTCCCCGGCGGCTACGGCGGCCTATCTCTGATCGAGAACAATACCGCGAACCTCTGCTTCGTTATCCATCGGAGCAGCGTGCGGGCCATCGGAAACTGGTCCGAACTGCTGTCGACGATTTGCGCCGATGTCCCGACAATGCGCGAAATCCTGCGCGACTCGACGCAACGCTGGCCAAAGCCACTTGCCATATCGCCAATTCCTTACGGCTGCTTCGCGGACGTGGCAAATGGCATCTGGCCGATTGGCGATCAAGCAGCTGTGATCCCCTCGTTCACGGGCGATGGCATGTCGATCGCACTCCATAGCGCGGGGCTTGCCGCAGAGATGTACCTTGCCGGCAGAACTCCGGACGAGTACCTGGCGCGTCTTCGGGGCCACCTGCGATCAGGGATGCGCTTCGCTTCCACGTTCTCACGCATCATGGTGACATCTGCAGGCAGGACGCTTGCTCCCTATTGTCTCTCGCTTGCTCCCGGGATGATGGGTTGGATAGCTGCCCGGACAAGAATCCCGGATCGAGTCTTGAATGCGACGTACATCCCTGTCGGACACTCGCCGATTCCAGCCGCGTGATCCTCGATTATCTGCGCTTCTTCCTCGCTGCCTTCGCCTTGGCTTTGGCCTTCTCGCCCAGCACACGCGTCGTGGGAATGGGAGCCAAATCCGGCCCAATGCGGCGCACCATGTTGTCTCGCATCGCATAAGTGATTGTGCGCGGATTCGCTGGTTTCGCGATCCCTGTATTTGGGTCGATTGTCACATCCGGCGTGCTCGGAATCTGGAAACTGAAAACTGGCTCTGTTCCATTGCTCGTCGGCTGAGTCCACACGCGGACCGGCAGAAAACCTTGGATCGGCCGTATGCGAAACGCCGTCTCGTAGCGGTGCCTCTTTACACTCCACGTGAACACGCGGATCTGATCGAAATCGAAAGGCAATCCCGATTTGGGCGGACTCATCGCAGTCACATACTCTGGAACCTGGTGATCGGGCACGTCGGCTTGCGGATCGGTTACCTTCATCAACACGTACGCGCCTACGATGCGCTGGCCTTCGGCATACTGGCCTACCTCATCCGGCACATCCACATCCACGCGCCCGGCAGTGAGCCAGCCTACGCGCCCCTTGGCATCCCGGATGAGCCACCAGTCTTCCATCGGCACCTCGGGCTGCGCTGGCTGCTCACCTGAGCTCTTGCCGTCGTCGTCATCCGAGGACTTCTCCTTTGGGACTGTGGATCTGGCTGCCCCTTGGACCGGAGCTTTGCCAGCTGTTGGCGTTGGTGCAGGTGAGGCTTTCTTCGCTGGCACAGTCGAAGTACCGTTCGCTACTCTCGGCACCGAAGCGCGAACGAGCAGTTGTATCTTGTCGTTCTCAGGTAACAGGTAAAAGCGGTCGGTCGTGCGCCCAGGGCTCACGTGCAGATATGCATCATCGCGAAGACTGCCCGTAGACACGACCGTGTCTTTCTTGTGCTGCTCAGCGAGATCCCGAAAGGCTTTGTATTCGTCCGCATCAATGACGGCGCGCTCTTCAAGCCAGCCAATCTCGTTTTTATCGGTCTTAACCTTCAAGAAGCGGCGACCGTGTTCAAGAACTTCAAGGGGCTGGCCATTCCCCACTTCAGCGACGCGATTCGACACTGCTGCAACACGGTCATGCAAATACATCTGCCGGGCAACCACGTACACCATCTCGCGTTTATCTTTTCTGAGGTGTTTGCAGCCGGATGCAATGACCACCGCGACTGCCAGGAGCAGGACAGGAATTCGGGCCGCATTATGCCGGTAAAGCGAGACGAGTAGATTGGAAAATCGCGTCAACACAGCCAAGGGGATCTAACTAAGGATAGCAGCAACCTCAGCGGACCGACAGTCTTCCCGGTGATTCACCCATCTTGCAAACATCAGTGTGCAGCAGCAATTGCAGTGGCCTGCACGGGATCAGTTCCGGTTGTGTTTGAGGCCACCTTGTCGAGATAGCCCGCGTTTGTCGCATCGATGGTGTACCCCAACAGGTCCGGATTGCCATCCAGATTCACCGCAAACACGAACTGCTTCGTGCTGTCTCCAACCATTGACTGCGGATGCGTGCCCGCGTTGAACGTGCTCCCCAAGGCCGTCAGAGCGAGCGTATTGTTTGTGTCCGATATGGAAAAACCGGCAATCACGCCCGTCGAGCCGCTCGCTGTCTGCCTGCTGAGAACATACACGTAATTACCATCGGAAAATGGCAAAATCGAGTACGGTGCGAGACCGCTTATCGCGAACGGCGAGTTGGTGATCTCCTTCTTCGTACTGTAGTCGAAGGCTCGTAATCCGCCGGTGTTGGTACCCGATACCGCAACGGTCTCTCCGATATAGAACAGACGCGGCGCAGTCGCTCCGGAAATAATCGGATCGAATGCCACCGACTCTGCCGCTCCAGCTGCCCCTTTTGTCCCGATCGTTCCGACGTTTCCAAACGGATTTGCATTCCCCGCGTTGAAAGGAATCGTCGCCGTTCCGCCCGGTCCCATCGCCACCAGCACACTCGTGTTATCCGGTGAGACTGCAACCTGAAGCACTGTCGAACTTGGCAGGATAGCTGTTTGCTCCTGGTTCGACTGCAATTGGCCATTGCTCGGGTTCACATGAATAGCAAACAGATTGGCACTACCTGATACACCCTCCACGAGCCACGAGTTCGTCGAGTCCACTTGCATGCTCGTCGCGGGATCAGAGGAAATCGGCTGTCCTGAGTTTCCCACCGTCAACCGACCTGTCGATGCGTCTATGGCGTAAACAAAAATCCCGCCGAGGGTACTCACATACAGGAACGCGTTGTTGGGGGCGACCGTTATGGCCTGAGGCGCCGCCGCAAGCGTGTATGGACTTCCGGGCAGTGTCGACATGGTGCCGGCATTCACGTACAAGGCAACCAATTGGCTCGTAGCGGCGTTGATCACATAGATATCTCCGCTGCTGAGTGTCGTGCCGCCACCACCTCCACCACCATTCGACGGCGCATTCCAGAACCCACTGCATCCTGTTAGACACAATGCCGCGGTTGCAAGGCATACCCAGTAACGCGTCCTCATGGCCGCTCCTTCTCCGAAGCAGTGCTGCTCATCGATCTAAGGGTAACGCCTTCCCGGCGCAACTGTCCCGTCGAAGACCAGACAGAGTCATCCCACGTCCCCATCTGCAAGCAAGGACGCGGCGCGACCAACAAGCGCTCGACACCTGAGCCCTCAACGATTAAGAGATCGCTGACGCGCTTGCCACACCAGTTGCGCAGCGGTCACATCCTCGATCGCCATGCCAACTGACTTGGACAGGATCCGCCCATTGCGCGGAATCTCCGCCGCGCCCGGATCAGCAAGAATCTCGCCCAGATCCGCCCCGACCTTGGCTCCCGACAGGAGCACATCGCCTGATTCCCGCTCCACGCACGATCTCGACTCCGCCACGACGAAACTTGACAGCATCGCCTCATCGTCGATCTCGCGAATGCTGGCACCAGTTGCCCCCACAGCGAGCACCAGTACGTTCGGCTTCAGAAGCTTCCCTTTCAGCACCGGAACCTGCGAGGAAGTGGCTGTGAGCACGACATCGGCTGACGACGCATCCTCGAGAGATACTGCATTTGCTCCTGCTTCGTCCGCCAGTCGCCGGGCATTCGACGGATTTCGGCTCCATATGAGGATCTCATCCATCTCCGGCCAAACATGCTTCAGGGCGGCAAGATGCGCGCGTGCCTGCACGCCCGATCCGAGAATGCCAAAGGTTGTCGGTTTGGACTCGAAATGCCGGGGTGCCAAAGCAGCATAGGCAACAGCGGAAACGGCAGCCGTACGCATCTCCGTGATCAACCGGCCATCCATGATCGCCAGCGGCTCTCCCGTCGACCGGTTCAAGAGTTCCACGATTGCCATATGCGTATGCAAGCCTTGCTCGTCGTTGCCGGGATACCATGTGACTGTTTTGACGCCCATAAAATCACCGGCAACAACCGGCATCACCGCAAGCCATCCGTTCCGATGATCCACCGCATTCCCCGCACGAAGGATCATTCGTGGAGGCTGGTTGACGCGCCCCGCGGATAAATCAATTAGGGCCTGCCGAACGGCAGGAATAAGGGCCTCGTAGGTGAGGACAGCACGAACTTCTTGCTCGGAAATGTACATGGAGGCTGTCAGTGTAGCTCGACAGGCAAAGCGGAGTCAGTCGCATCTGCTTCAGTTCGGACGATTGCTCGAGTTCGATCGCCGCCGAAACCGGTCATCGAGCGGCTTGCGCCCCTTGAATCCGTCTTCGATTGTGTGCCAGTGCTCGATTGTGGTTTCGCCCATTCGCCAGCAGAGCAGAACCACCTTGTCATCGACCTTGCAGGGGAAGTCGAGCAAGCCGGTGTCCAGGTCCTTCACCTGAACACCAATGGAATCGATCTCAGAGATGCTCTCGCGCACGCGCTGCAGATGACCCTCCATCTCTCCACGCTGCTTGGAAACCGCGGCCACATCCACCCGCATGCCACCGGAGAGATAGATGCGCCGGCCTAGTTCCCCAATTCCTTCTTCAACCTGCTGGGCAGCACTCTTACTTTCGAGCGCCCGCTTCAGCAGCGACTCGAGGAGTGGAAGCATCGATTGTGCTTCATCCAGCGTGAAGGTCTTCATGTGATTCCTGCCTCTAGGATACGACGGATGCAGCGAAGCCGTGTAGACACTTCGGTACCCGGTTTTCATCAGGCAGAGCCTTGTGCGAGTCCCACAGACTATACCTGTGCAACCGCTCCCTCGTACTCGGAGCCGAATCATCAGGCACAGATTGCCAGCGGAATTCTCCGTCCTACCCGATCTCCAGCATCCTATCCAGAGCCACGCGCGCCCACTGCTTAACGCTGCTCCGCACCTTGATCCTGTTCACTACGCGCCCTTCCACCAGGTTTTCCAGCGCCCAGGCAAGATGCTGCGGGCTGATGCGGTACATCGTTGTGCACAGACATCCGTTGCTCTCAAGGCTCATGATTTTCTTGCCCTCCGGCGCAAATCGCTTGGCCAGCCGATTCACGAGGTGGATCTCCGTTCCAATCGCAAACGTCGTTCCCGCGGGAGCCTCTTCCACAAGCTTGATGATCCGCTCGGTCGATCCGAGCGCATCCGCTTTCTGGCAGACCTCCCAGCGACACTCAGGATGCACAATCACCTGGATACCCGGATACTTCGCGCGCACTTCGTCCACATGACTCGGTAGAAAACGCTGGTGAACGGAGCAGTGCCCTTTCCAGAGAAGAATCCGGCTCGCTTTGAGAGCAGCAGCCGTCTGCCCGCCCTGCAATCCCCAGGGATCCCAAATCTGCATCTCCGCTGTCGGAATGCCCATGGCGTAACCCGTATTCCGGCCGAGATGCTGATCCGGAAGAAACAAAATCCTCTTCCCCCGCGCAAACGCCCACTCAAACGCCGCGCGCGCATTCGAAGACGTACACACCAGCCCACCGCGCTCTCCGCAGAATGCCTTGATCGCTGCGGTCGAGTTCATGTAGGTCAACGGGATCGTCTCCTCCGCCAGCCCGAGACGCTCCAGAACCTCCCAGCATGCCTCCACCTGCGAGATCTCGGCCATGTCTGCCATCGAGCATCCCGCATTGAGATCCGGAAGGATGACTTGCTGATCCTCGCGTCCCAGCACATCGGCGCTCTCAGCCATGAAATGCACGCCGCAGAAGACAATGTACTTCGCTTCAGTTTCCGCTGCGACCTTCGAGAGCTTGTAGCTGTCGCCGGTAAAATCGGCGAAGCGAATCACCTCGTCCCGCTGGTAGTGGTGACCCAGCAGAACGGTCGTCGAGCCGAGCCGCTCTCGCGCTGCCGCGATGCGCTCGTCCATGCTGTTATCGGGAAGAGCCAGGTAATTTTCGAGGCTGCATGAAACACCAGTCTCCGGCGAGACCGCCGTCACTTCGTCAAGAACCAGATTCACCTTTTGCCGCCTTCAGTCCGCCCAGCGCTTTAGGAACCGGCGAACGGGGATGTTGAAAGCACTCAGCGACTGCAGAAGGTGCGCTGTCGTTTCCGACCCCACCTTCGGGGATGTTGCAGCCCCAGTTACTGGATGCGCCCGACTCGCGGCGGACTCAAGAATCCTGAACCGCTTTGGACGCTTCCTTTAGTCCGATTTTACCAAAAAGCTCACATCCTGCTCCTGTCCGCTTTCGTAACCGGCAACTGAGGTGACGCCTGGGTTTGTGACCGAACCGCGCCGACAGTTATCATTAGCCTTCATGAGTGCGCACCCGCCAATCCTGCTCGGCACCATATCAATGGTCGATTCGGTCATTCTTATGATCATGGCCCTGGTGGTGTTCGGGCCGCGTCGCCTGCCGCAGATTGGCCGTCAGATTGGCAAGCTCATGTACGAGTTCCGCAAAGCCTCAAACGACTTCAAGTTTCAGATGGAAGAGGAGTTGCGCCAATCCGAGGAGACCGAGAGACGCAAGAAGGAAGAAGAGCGTCAGCGAGCACTTGCCGCCCAGTCAGCGTCGGAACAGGCCTCCGTCTCCGCCGACCCACTTCCGACCGCCAAGCCCGCCGAGTCTCCCTATCCGGGCGAAACGGCCTCCCCAGAGCAGTACCCGTCAGAGCCGAACTCCGACGAGCCCAAGGTGGACGACTCCGCGCCAAAAATCACGCCTCCGAACGTGGGAGAAACGGTCGCAGCGTCTCGCCCCAATCGCGGGTACGAATCTCCTGACGACTCTGCCCCCCTGGAGGAGCCCGGCTCTTCGCAGCAGCAATCTCCCGCAGTCGCCGGAACTGAATCGGAACCCCATTCTTCGGAGGCCGCCGAGGCACTGAATCCTCATGGGTGACGCCGTGGATGCAATTGACAAAGCACGCGCCGCAATGTCAGAGCGCGCTGAACTTCCGGGCATGAGCCTGATGGAGCACCTGGACGAACTGCGCCGGCGCATCATTCACTCGGCCGCTTATCTCATCGCTGGTTTTGCAGTCGCATGGATCTTCCGTATCCAGCTTCTTCATTTTCTCCAGGCGCCATTGCTCAAAATCGGCAAGTCCTTGGTCTTTACGCATCCCATGGATGCCCTCAATCTTTATCTCTATGTGGCGTTGCTCGCGGGCGCGATCATCGCCAGCCCATTTATTCTCTATCAGGTTTGGCTGTTCATCGCTCCAGGCTTGTACCAGAAAGAAAAACGCTTTGTAATTCCCTTCATGGCCGCCACAGTCAGCCTTTTTCTGCTCGGTGCGGCCTTCGGCTACTACTACGTTTTGCCGGGCGCCATCAAGATTCTTGTCATTCAGTTTGGGCATGACTTTACCCCGATGATCACCATCGAGGATTACTCGAGCTTCTTCCTCTCCATCATCCTCGGCCTGGGCATCAGCTTCGAGTTGCCGATCCTCATCTTCTTCCTCGCCTTGTTCGGCATCGTCAGCCCGCGATTCCTCTGGAAGAACATACGCTACGCCATCCTCGCCGTCTTCATCGTCGCGGCGGTCATCTGCCCCAGCCCTGACCCCTGGACAATGTGCATTTACGCCGTTCCCATGCTCGCGCTGTACGTCGTCGGCATCGTCGTCGCATGGTGGGTCCATCCAGATCGCAAACGCGCCAAAGAGGCGGCCGCGCGATGATTGGCAGGATGGTATTCGTCCTCTGCCTGACGTTCCCCGGCCTGTTCATGGAACCAGTGTCCGGGCAAGCCCGCTTCAACGGCACCAAAGCGTACGAATATGCGAAATCGTTCGCCACAATCGGACCGCGCTGGCCTACCAGTCCCGGACACCTCAAAGCCGAAACATTCATCCGGAACCAGTTCAAGCGCGATCAGCTTGAAGAGGACACCTTCACCGCAAACACACCCATTGGTCCCCTCACAATGCACAACTTCATCGTGCGCTTCCCGGGCAAGAAGGACGGCATCATCGTGTTGGGCACTCACTACGAAACCAATTACCCGCTGCGCAACATCAACTTCGTAGGGGCGAACGATGGCGCTGCGACCACCGGCCTCCTCATAGCCATCGCCGATCAGCTACGCGGCAAGAAACTCGACGGCTACTCCGTCTGGCTCGTCTTCTTCGACGGCGAAGAGGCCATCCAGCACTGGTCCGTTTCCGACTCCACCTATGGCAGTCGCCACTTGGCAGCGAAGTGGGGCGGCGACGGGACGCTGAGCAAAATCAAGGCCTTCATGCTTGCCGACATGATCGGTGACAAAGACTTGGACATTCAGCACGAAACCAACTCCACGGGTTGGCTAGTCGATCTCGTCCGCCGGGCTGCCAAGAAGTACGGCGACGAGCGCTACTTCTTTCAGACAGACGAACCGGTTGAAGACGACCATCTCCCCTTCGTCAAGCGCGGCGTTCCCTCCATTGATGTTATCGATCTCGACTACGGCCCCAACAACAGCTATCACCACACTGCGCAAGACACCATAGACAAGGTAAGCGCCCGCAGTCTCACCATCGACGGCGACGTCTTCATGGAGACAATTCGTCTGATCAATCAGCGCTAATTGCCCTCCAACAACCCTGCTGAAAGGACCATGAAGTCGCTTATGATCGCTGGCGCAAGCTGGGGCTGGTGGATTGGCTTTCACGTGGCAGTTGTCGTGCTGCTTGTGATTGACGCGCTGCTGCCTGCAAGTCGTCGCGGAGAGCCGCGCAAGCAATCTGCCGCATGGCTCTGGACCGCCGTCCTCGTCGCGGCTTCTGCGGTTTTCGCCGTGTGGCTCTACCACGTGCAAGGCCGCCAGAGAGCACTTGAGTTCGTCGCCGGCTATGCTATCGAAACATCACTCAGTGTCGACAATCTTTTCGTCTTCCTCGTCATCTTCCAGGGATTCCGAATCAACCCGCATCGGCAGCACACAGCGCTGCTCTGGGGAATCGGCGGCGCCGTTGTGCTCCGGGCATTATTCATTGCGGCCGGAGTCACGCTGCTTGCTCACTTTGAATGGATCACTTGGATATTCGGCGCGTTCCTGCTGTACGCCGCCTTCCGCCTGGTCAGCGGCGGGTCCGCGAAAGCTGCTGTCCCCGACTGGATCCGCAAACTTCAACCCGCCAAGGGCTCTTTGCTGCCCGTGATTCTCGCCGTGGAAGTCACCGACCTGCTTTTTGCGGTAGACTCAATCCCCGCCGTACTCGCCATCTCGCATGACCCGTTCGTCGTTTACACATCAAACATCGCCGCTATCCTAGGCCTGAGATCGCTCTATTTCGCTCTCGCATCACTTCTGGATCGACTGCGCTATCTTCACTACGGTCTTAGCGCGCTGCTTGCGTTCATCGCCTTCAAGATGCTCTCTGCGCACTGGATGGATATCTCCGTCACCATCTCGCTGGCAATCATGGGAGCCATTCTGATCGTCTGCGCCGTCTGGTCGTGGATCGCAGGTCCCAAACCAGAGCACAGTGTCGGGCACTAGATCCTACAACTCCTCAAAGCTGACCCGCCCGTCCGACGTGAAGATGGAGTGTTTCCCAAAATCCACATCATTGCGCTGTGGGTAGTCGTTTCGGAAGTGCGCGCCCCGGCTTTCATTGCGAGCCACAGCCGAACATAGAATCGCGCGTGCGACGCTGCAGAGAGATTTCGCTTCAAGCAAACGCCTGTTCTTCCCTCCCTGTCCGAGGAGGTCGACGTTGGCCTCGACTTGCGCCTGAATTCTGAGCCCATCGGTGAGCAACGACTCCGAACGCAGCAGACCTCCATCCTCCCACATGCCGCTCTGCAGCCTCACCACATTCACATCGATCTTCTCTATCGCCTGATCATTCAATGGTTTTACACTCGCAGCGGCATCCTCTATCGGATGAGGCGGCCGGTTACCTTCCAGCATCGCCTTAGCCGCCCGCGCTCCAAAGACGAGCCCCTCTAGAAGGGAATTCGACGCGAGCCGGTTAGCGCCATGGACGCCCGTGCAGGCAACCTCGCCTGCTGCATATAAGCCCCCCACGTTCGTGCGTCCCATCAGATCTGTTCGTATACCGCCCATCAGATAGTGGGCGGCCGGACGTACAGGAATCAGATCCCGATGCAAATCGAGCTTATAACGTGCTAGAAACGCGGTGATCCCCGGAAATCGCTTATGCAGATCAATGTTCTTCACATGGCGCATGTCGAGATAAACCCGGCGAGTCTCGCCCTGTTCGCCCATTCCCTCGCGCGTGATTGCCCGCGCAACTATATCCCGGGGTGCTAACTCCAGCAGGGGATGGTACTGCTCCATGAAACGCTCCCCGCGATCATTACGGAGATAAGCTCCCTCTCCCCGCAATGCCTCCGACATCAAAAATCGAGGCGCCCCGGGCAATGAAAATGCTGTCGGATGAAACTGGTAGAACTCCATATCTGCGAGCTCAGCACCTGCACCGAGAGCGAGCGCGATACCATCACCCGTAGCAACCGGCGGATTCGTCGTGTCGCTGTAAACCTGTCCCGCACCACCTGACGCAATGAGTAATGCGCGCGAACTTACGATCTTCAGTTCGCGGCCTTCACCATCTTCATGACCCGCGTATACCAGTTCTGCCCCGGCCACTTGCCCGCAATTCAGCAGTAGCCGGCTCACCATGGTCCATTCAGCGAACCTGATGCGGGGGTGCGCGCGAGTCTCGGCCACGAGCGATCGGCTGATCTCGGCTCCTGTAGCATCGCCATTTGCGTGCAGAATGCGTGGCCGCGAATGCGCTCCCTCGCGCGTCCGCAGCAGCTTCCCTTGATCTCGATCGAACCGCGCGCCCCACTCAATCAGTTCAGCTACACGCTCCGGTCCTTCGGCAACGAGCACCTCGGCGGCGGGCCGATAAACCAACCCGTCTCCGGCAGAGATTGTGTCATTCAGGTGCAGTCCAACATCGTCCATGTCCTCCCATGAAGCCACGGCGATGCCGCCCTGCGCATAATAGGTATTTGACTCGCCGAGAGACTCCTTCGTGACGACGAGAACGTTCCCTTCAAGGGCGAGTGCAATCGCTGCTCGCAGCCCTGCGACGCCGGCGCCCATTACAATGAAATCAATCGGGGAAGCGAATGCCATCCATTCGAGGCTATCATTCGTAGCGACGGGGATGAGTTGCTAGGTCACGTGCGCTGCCCGGGCTTTGCTCTTCAATACGAAACCTACCATCTCCGCACATTTCTTCAGGAGACCGTACGGCCCTGCGTCCACGCCGAGTTGCTTGTCCGCCCATGGCTTGAGCATTGCTCGAGACGACGCACTCATCGCCAGCACTTGGCAGCGAGATCCCCGTTGATGCGCTAATGCGGCCAACCGTTCGCACTCATCCAAGGTTAGTGAATGACACAGAACAACCAGATCAAAATCGTAACTTGTTAGCAGTGCTCTAGCCTCATTGAATCGGCCAGCGCCCCGAACGGCGAAAAATGCGCCTAAAATCATCTCTCTCGATCTCAGCAGCATCTCGTCACGACTTACTACCAGCACCCGAGCTTGAGAATTCATAACCATTAACTCGAGAAAGGCAGAATAACTGCGCTAATTCTGCACTTACTCTGCGGATAAATACTGTGACTAGGGTAAACCCTAGGCGAATGAACTCTTTGCAGAAGCCCTGAACACACAATGGGTGTGATGTATTTGCACGCTTAGAAGATACCCCGTTTGTGCAAAGTTCACGATTTCTTATTGATTCCATCGATCCATCACGTCGCTTTCTAGATTGCAAACTCTCGCGTCTTACTTGGTGGGAACGCCGACACGTTCACTTCAACGTTTCCGTCCGAGCCCTCATTAAACTTCGTCGCGCGCAGAACGCCATCTTCTCATCCGGTCCTCTCGACCACCGCAAACCTCCGCATTTCCATAAATTCTGATCAATGCGAACTGAATCTTGGTCTAAGTTCGTCATCTCGCCGAATGGCTGACCCTATTCGTCTAGCGTCGAACATTCTAGATCTCGAAATACCCTACGTGCAGAATCCAAGCAATCGCTCAAGCTTTTCCCAAGGCTCCCTCCCAGATTCGATCGCTCCAACAACTGTTTGTCCAATTGGGTCACCATCTCAGTCATCTGCCGTGCGATCGGAAGTGCGTTCTGCGCGATCTGAATACATGAGTCCGGCAGTACGCAGGCCCGTTCGACGAAGCGTGACAGTCCAATCATCGTGATCCTGCACGACTGCGGCGTCCAGCCATAACGGCGCTCGCCACTCCTTCATTCGCCCAATCGGAGCCAAGCCAATTTCTGCAGATCGGGGGTTTTCGAAATAGGCAACCGGCAATTGCTGCGATGCAACGTTACAACCACATTGCGAGTCCTTCCAACTCAATGCCAAGACTCACCTTGGATCACACTGAACCTCTGTGCTCCCGTTTCCGATAGGATGGAATCAACGTGCAAACGATACGCGTCGAAACACCTTCTGCTAAATACGATGTATTCGCGGGCAGCGGACTGATCGCTTCCCTCGCTCCACGCATTGAACGTACAGTCGGCAAATTGCCTCGTCGCGTATTCGTCCTCACCTCTCCGGAAATCTGGGCTCTCTGGGGCGATACCTTTCTCAAGTCCTTCGCAGAACCGCCCACTGTCCTCTTCCTTGCGGCTGGAGAAAAGCACAAGACCATCAAGAGCGTCGTCGCCATACTGCGCCAGATGCTCCGTGCCGGAAGCGACCGAGGTTCTCTCCTCATAGCGTTTGGCGGCGGCATCGTAGGCGACGTCGGCGGATTCGTGGCCGCTATCTTCATGCGCGGCATCCGCTACGTACAGGTCCCCACAACCTTCCTCTCCCAGGTCGATTCCTCTGTTGGAGGTAAAACCGGCGTTAACCTCCCGGAAGGCAAAAACCTCGTCGGCAGCTTTCATCATCCTGCCGCTGTGTTTGCAGACATAGAAGCGTTGGGGACCCTGCCGGACCGCGAACTCCGAGCAGGCCTAATGGAAAGCATCAAGGCTGGCGTCATCCGCGACCGCTCTCTTGTGCGCTTCATGGAAGAGCACGCCACTGAAGTTCTCGACCGTGATCCCAAGGCACTTGAGAAAGTGATCGCCGCATCCATCCGCATGAAAGCCGCAGTCGTCAACAAGGATGAGCGCGAAAACGGCTTACGCATGATCCTGAACCTCGGACACACCGTGGGGCACGCTATCGAGCAGGTCACGAAGTACAAAGTCCTCCTGCACGGCGAAGCGGTCGGTTGGGGCATGATTGCATCCATCTACATCGCGCATCGTCGCCGCAGTGTTACCGGCGCCCAGGCCGCCCGCATCGAGAACCTCATTCATCTCTACGGTCCGCTTCCCGCGCTTGATCTGCGTGCTCCTCGTCTCATCGCAGCTACTGGTAGCGATAAGAAAAATGTCGGCGGAGTACGCCGATTCGTTGTACCGATTGGAATCGGAGACGCTGGTGTGATTGAAGACCTCACGCAAACCGAACTCCTCGGCGCTGTCAGCTATATGCTCTCCCAGGCGAAGGAAGCCCGGGCTTCATGATTGCTTCCGGCGCAAAGCCCCAAGGCGCGCAAGATGAAACCCACGCAGCCCAGGCTGTGCAGCAGATGTTTAACACGATCGCGCCCCGCTACGACCTCCTCAACCACGTGCTATCTGCGAATATCGATCGCCTCTGGTGGCGTCGGGCCGCCTTTGCATTCAGGTCCCCGCTCGGCGATCCCGATGCAGCCATCCTCGATATCTGCTGCGGCACTGGCGATCTCACTCTGGCGCTTCTCAAGCATCGTTCTGCAAGTGCGCGCCCCATCCTCGCCGCTGATTTCGCTCACGGCATGTTGAACCGCGGTGCACAGAAATTCGGCTCTGCTCGAAGAAGCCGTTCGCACGCCATCGCTGTCGAAGCCGACGCCCTCCAACTCCCTCTCCGTTCCCAATCTCTCGACCTGGTCATCTCCGCCTTCGGCTTTCGCAACCTCTCCAACTACGAAGCCGGCTTGCACGAGTTCCATCGCGTGCTCAAGCCCGGAGGCCGCCTGGGCATCCTCGAGTTCAGCCAGCCGGGCGGGTTTGTTGGGAAGGCATACGCATTCTATTTCCACCGCATCCTGCCGGTCATCGGGCGACTCATCTGCGGGAAGAACGGGCCGTATGACTACCTCCCGTCATCGGTCGGCGCCTTCCCGCCTCCACCAGAACTTCTTGAGATGATGCGCAACGTCGGCTACTCTCAGTGCACTTGGCAGCCATATACATTTGGCATTGCCGGGTTGTACATGGCAGCGCGCCCGCCTGTACTCTAGGTACGCAATGACCCTCGCCGCCACAACTCCCTCCGCTTACAATTCCGCGGAGAATTCGGCCCTCAAGCGCCGGGTGGCCCTGAACTCCATGCTGGCGGCATCCTGCATGACGGCGCTGAAACTAGCGGCGGGTATCATCTCCGGATCATTGGGAGTCCTCTCTGACGCTGCGCACTCCGCTCTCGACCTTGCGGGCGCCACCCTTACCTTTTTCTCCGTTCGCGTTTCTGACAAGCCAGCCGACGAAGATCACACCTATGGCCATGGAAAAGTCGAGAACCTCTCCGCCTTCTTTGAAGCCGGCCTGATGGCCATCTCCTGTGCGTGGATCATCTGGGAGGCTGTCCAGCGCATCCGCCTCAACACCTATGAGCTGAAGTTCACGATTTGGCCTGTTCTTGTGGTTCTCACTTCGATCGCGGTCGACTTCTGGCGATCGCGAGCATTGCGCCGAGTCGCCGAGCAAACGGGCTCGCCCGCACTCGCCACAGATGCGTTTCATTTTTCCTCGGATATCTGGGCGTCGTTCGCTGTTCTCGCCGGCCTCCTGGCTACATGGGCAGGCGTCTACTGGCACATCGAGTGGCTGCGCTACGCCGATCCCGTGGCCGCAATCTTCGTCTCCCTCATGATCCTTCGCATTACCGCCACTTTGACCCGTGATACCGTCGGCGTCCTGATGGATCAGATCCCGGCCGACACGCGGTTGCAGGTCATTCGAGAAGCTGAAAAGGTCCCGGGAGTTCTCGCGGTCGAACAAGCTCGGGTGCGCCGGTCCGGCCCCAACTACTTCGCCGACCTCACGCTCGCAATGCCATCCCGCACGACCTTTGAACACACCGGCGAACTCGTTCGCGCCGCTACCGAAGCCGTGCACCACGTTCTGCCCCAGGCCGATGTAGTCATTCACACAGTTCCTCGACAGTCACGTGCTGACAGCATTTTCGAACGCGTGCGTGCCGCAGCAGCCCGCAACAACGTCCCGGTCCACGACCTCAGCGTCCAGTCGCACCAGGGCAAGCTCCACGTGGAATTGCACGTGGAACTCGATGAGAATCTTCCGCTCATCGCCGCGCACAGCTTCGTCAGCGGACTCGAAGCGGAGATCATGCGCGAAACGCCGGAGATCGATTCCATACTTACGCACATTGAGAGCGAGCCCGCCACGATCGAACAGCCCGAAGAGATCTTTGAGTCAGACCGTCGCATCGAAAAAGCCCTCCGCGCCGCCGCCGCACTCGATCAGGAAATCATTGATGTCCATCAGATCAAAGTGGGCCGCACCTCCGAGCATATCTCGCTTTCATGTCACTGCACGCTGCCCGACGAACTCGCAATGCATCGCGTCCACGAAGTCATTACGTCACTCGAAGACCGCTTCAAACTCGAGTGCCCCGAGGTCCATCGCGTCACCATTCATCCCGAGCCCGTCACCGACAACACCCGCTGATAACGCATTGATGACCGCAGCATCCCGGGCGCAAAGTTCGCGACGATGTCCGATAATGGAATCAGTGGAACGGGAGGGACTGATCCTTGATCGCGCACGCTGATTGGAAGCACGATGAGGTATTTCTAGGCTTGACGGAAGACGGTAAATCCGTCACCATCGACGGCGACTCAGCCCACGTTCACGGCCCTAGCCCGCTGCAACTCGTTCTGATGGCTCTTTGTTCCTGCACTTCGGTTGACGTCGTGAGCATCCTCAAGAAGAAGCGACAGGATCTGACCGGCCTCCGGGTTACAGCTTATGCTACGCAGGCCGAAACCCCTCCTCGTGTGTTCACGCACATCAAGCTCACGTACGCAGTCCGGGGTCGTTTGAGCCGCAAGGCTGTTGAAGACGCAGTTTCCCTTTCCAAAAACAAGTATTGCTCCGTCTCCAAAATGCTCGAGAAGTCCGCGCAGGTGGAATACGAAATCGTCTATTCCGATGGGGTGCCCGAACCATGAGAGGCAGCCTGCTTCTTCGCCTGTTCCGCATGGCTTCTGTCGTCATGCTGCTGGTCGCGGTGGCGATGATCTCCGCCATCACCACCATGCACTTCGCAATTCACGGCGCTGAGGTCAAGGTCCCCGCGTTGAAGGCGATGACCATCGCGGAAGCCCGCAGCCAGGCAGCCGGGATGGGCCTCAACCTTGACGTCGACAACCGTTACTACTCATCCGACATTGCCGCTGGCCACATCCTGTCGCAATCACCCGCCCCAGGAACGGTCGTGCGTCGTGAATGGCACGTACGCGTTTCTGAGAGCCTTGGACCACAGAAGGTCGACGTCCCCGATACTGTTGGCACTGACGCACGTGTTGCGGCACTGCGCCTGCGCCGCGCTGGCCTTCAAGTTGGAGTTACCGCTAAATTGCCCTGGGCAGGTGCGCAGGACAACACTGTCCTCGCGCAGGATCCTCCGGCTCACTCGCACGGAATCGCGCAGCCCAGCGTCAACATCCTCGTGGCCACTCCGCACAACTCCCCTCCTGACGGATACGTGATGCCCGACCTCGCTGGCCTGCCCGTCACTACAGCGATGGAGCAACTCAATAGAGTGGGACTCAGAGTAGATCCGCCCAGCTACGTCGAGGTGAACGCACCTTCTGCCTCCGCACCAGGTTCGGCACCCGCCGCGATCACTGCGCCGGGCTCGGTCATCGCTCAACAGCCTCTTGCTGGCGCTCGCGTTGATCAAAAGACGGCCATCAAGCTCGTCGCCGCAAAATAAAGCCATCCCGCTCACACGAACATCTAACAAAGACGAATGGATCGGGACTTAAAACCTTCACGCGAAAAATCCGTACCTGCTCGCGATTTTTCCCACGCCTGGCGCGCGCTTCGCCATCGCAACTTCCGCCTTTTCTTCGGAGGCCAGAGCATCTCCGTCATCGGCACGTGGATGACGCGCGTCGCAACCTCCTGGCTTGTCTATCGCCTCACCGGTTCTGCGCTCCTGCTGGGTACAGTCGGTTTTGCCGGCCAGATTCCTACGTTCCTCCTCGCTCCCTTCGCAGGTGTCATTGTTGATCGCATCGATCGCCGCAAGGTGCTGATCTGGACGCAGGCTCTGGCCATGCTCCAGTCACTCGCACTCGCATGGCTCACGCTCTCCAATCGCATCACCATCGGCGAAGTCCTTGCTCTCAGCGCGTTCCAGGGCGTCATCAATGCCTTCGATATGCCGGGACGCCAGTCGTTCATGGTTCAGATGGTCGAGGACCGCGCCGACCTCTCCAACGCCATCGCCATCAACTCATCGATGGTCAACATGGCGAGACTGATCGGCCCGTCTCTCGCTGGCCTTCTCATCGCATTGAAAAACGAAGGCTGGTGCTTCCTCGTCGACGGCATCAGCTACATCGCCGTCATCATCTCGCTGGTGATGATGCGCGTACCGCATACTCTAGAAGCTCGGGCGAGAACGTCGATGGTCACTCAGCTGAAGGAGGGCTGGACCTACGTCGCCGGATTCGTGCCCATCCGCTCCATCCTGCTGCTCTTCGCACTGCTCAGTCTGATGGGATGGCCATTCATGGTGCTGATGCCGATCTTCGCGGCGAAGATTCTGCATGGGGGCCCGCACACGCTCGGGTTCCTGATGGGTGCAGTTGGCGTGGGATCGCTTGCCTCTGCTCTCTCACTCGTCATGCGTCGATCTGTTCGCGGACTCACGAGAGTCATTCCCATCGCCGCAGCGATCTTCGGAATCGGCCTCATATTTTTCGGCCTTTCACACTATCTCTGGCTATCGATGCTCATGATGCTCGTTACCGGCTTCGGCATGATGCAGGGTCTTACCGGCAGCAATACAATCATTCAGACGCTTGTGGACGAAAACATGCGCGGTCGCGTGATGAGTTACTACACCATGGCGTTCGTCGGCATGGCTCCATTTGGAAGCCTGCTCGCGGGCGCCTTGGCCGACGCCATTGGAGCACCGCATACGGTGATTGTCAGCGGTGTCGCATGCATCCTCGGGGGCATCTGGTTCACGACACAATTACCCGCAATCCGAAAAGACATGCGCCCAATCTACCAGCGCCTCGGGATCATTCCTCAGCCGAGTCCGCTGGAAGAAGCCACGGAGAGCTGATCCGTTATCATTGCCATTCGGAGAGCTTGACCCATGGGACTGAACGAAGATCTCGAGCGCATCGCTCTACAGGAACGCGAACTCATCCTGCCCCGGCTCGATGCCGACGTCGCATGGAAGATCGGCTCAAAGCTGCACCAACTCGCATCTGAGCGCCACCTGCCCATCGTCATCGATATCCGCCGCTTCGGCCATCCGCTCTTCTACGTCGCCATGGAAGGCACGACGCCCGACAACCCCGAATGGGTGCGTCGCAAAAGCAATGTCGTCGCCCGCTTCCACCACAGCTCCTATACAGAAGCGCTGAAGGAGAAGCTCAAAGACAGAACCATTTACGAGAGTCAGGGTCTACCAATCGCCGATTTCGCAACGCACGGAGGATCATTCCCTCTCCGGGTCGCCAATGCCGGAATCGTCGGCAGCCTCACCGTCTCCGGCCTTCCCATGCGCCAGGATCACGAGTTGGTGGTCGAAGCGCTCTGCGTCGTCCTCGGTCGCAGTTACGAACAGCTAAGGCTCCAGTCCGAGTAGGCAACTCACTGCGCCTTCTGAATCAGCGCCGTAAAGAATCCATCGGTTCCAAGCACTCCTGGCAGAATTCTCAATAGGCCTTGTGCTGTAACGCAGCCGAGCAGCCGTTCCGAACCATCTCGGGTCAGAATCCCTTCCGATCGCAGTTGCTCAATTCTCGACGCGAGAGAGACCAGCTTTGCTACCGCACCCTGATCAAGCACAGCCTCAATCACTCGCTCGTTCTCCTCCGGCTCCAGCGAGCAAGTCGAATACAGCACAAACCCGCCCGGCCGCACCGCTCGCAATACCGACCGTAGGATTGCCGTCTGCCGCTCCGCCTGCCGTGTCAAATCCTCCGCGCGCAAGCGATGCCGAATCTCCGGATTTCGTCCCAGCGTTCCGGTCCCGCTGCACGGCACATCAGTCAGAACAACATCGAATGCGTCCTCTTCGTTCAAATGCGTCACATCCGCAAGCCTGCATTCCATCCGCTCGCCTAAAATCCTGAGCCGCTCCCTCAAATCGCCAAGGCGCTGGTGACTCCCATCGCACGCCACAATTTCCGCTTCCGGATTCCGCTCGCCGAGGATCAATGTCTTCCCACCTGGCGCCGCACAAGAATCCAGAATTCTCCGGCCGCGCGGCACTAGCTCCGCAATCAGCTGCGACCCTTCATCCTGGATCCGCACGCGCCCGTCGCGAACCGCTGCAGTCTTGGTCACATCGCCTTCAAGCACCCGGCGAGCGCCCGTCAGAAACTCACCATGGGTCAGCTCGATGCATTCTGTCGCAAGCTCTTTCTCAACATCCTCGCTGCGTAACCGGACAAATAGCTGGGGCTGCTCCTGCCCGTGCCTGCAGATCGCGCACGTCGCCTCTTCGCCATATGTTTCAGTCCAGCGCTGCACCATCCATGCCGGATACCCCCTCGTACACTCGCCAAGTCCTTCGCCGCTTTCCTTTCCCGCACGCGACGACGCCAGCTTCCGCAGCACAGCGTTCACCATCCCCGAAGCAAAGCGGTGTCCAGCCTCCTTTGTCAGCTCCACACTTTCATCGATTGCCGCACGCGCCGGAATGCGGTCCATTTGCAGGATTTGAAACGCACCCAGCCGCAGCGCAATCAGCACCTCGGCATCCAGCTTTGCATTTGGATGTTTCAGCAGCGGTCGGATTCGTCGGTCTAGTTCGATCTGCCAGCGCAGAACACCAAGCACCAGCGCCGTCGTGAGCTTCTTGTCCACCTCAGATAGCACCTCGACGCTCCTGCCTCGCAGCAACGTATCCGAGTGCCCGAACTTCTCCATCGTCTTCAGAATCGAAAACGCTGCATTCCGGGCCGGCGAAATAGCGCTCATCTGTTATCCGAGCCGAGCGCCGGATTTCAGCGCAGCCCCGCGCAGAAACTCCGCAGCCGTCATTCGCTTCTTGCCCTCAAGCTGAAGCTCCGTGACCTCGATCCAAGTCCCTTGTGCGCACGCCACCACGATAGTGCCGTTCAAAAGCTCGACAATGCCTGGCTCAGCAGGACCGTCCTTCGCCGCCACCTGCATCCGGTGCACAATCAACTTCTTTCCATCGAGGCTCGTGTGCGCCCCGGGCCAGGGGTGAAACCCCCGCCATCGATTCCATATCTCCCGGGCCGTATACTTCTCAAAATCCATCCGCCCATCATCCCTCGTCAGGATCGGCGCCAATGTCGCCCGCGAATAATCCTGCTGCTTCGGCGTGATGGTCCGGTCATCCAGCCCTCCTAGCGTCTTCACAACCAGCGGTGCCCCAGCCTTTGCCAGCACGTCGAACAACTCTGCCGCCATCTGCCCCGGCGCGATCGGAATCTCCTGCTGAAGCAGAATCGGCCCGGTGTCCAGCCCTTCTTCCAACAGCATCGTCGTATTCCCGGTCACCGTCTCGCCCATGGCCACGGCCCACTGGATCGGCGCTGCTCCACGATACTTCGGCAGCAAGGACGCATGCAGATTAATGCAGCCCAGCCGAGGCAAGCTCAGCATCCACGGCGGAATGATTCGGCCATACGCTACCACGACGATGGCAGCCGGCTCGATCAACTCGAGTCGTGCGCGAAAATCTGTGTTGTTCTTGATCTTTTCGGGCTGTGTGACCTCCAGTCCAGCCATCAGGGCCGTCTGCTTCACCGGAGGAGGAGTCAGTTGCTGCGAACGACCCACCGGCCGATCCGGCTGCGAGATCACCAATGCTATCTCATGCCCTGCCGCGATCAACGCCTGCAACGTCGGCACAGCGAACTGAGGCGTCCCGCAGAAAACGAGCTTCACGGCCTACCAGGTGCCTTCGCGCTGCATCTTTCGGATCTTGCGCAGCACCAGGTCTCGCTTCAGCGAACTCATGCGGAAAATAAACAACATTCCGTCTAGGTGGTCGATTTCATGCTGGAACGCACGCGAAAGCAACTCCTCGCCACCCATTTCGAACCACTTGCCCTTGAGGTCCTGCGCTCGCACCTTCACTGTTGAGGCACGCTGCACCTTCTCCCGAATTTCAGGGAAGCTGAGGCAGCCCTCCTCTTCATACTGCTTGCCTTCTCGAAAGATGATCTCCGGATTGACGAGCACCAGCTTCTGCACAGGATCTTTCCCCTGGCTCAAGTCGATCACAGTCACGCGCTTTGAGACTGCTACCTGCGGTGCTGCCAGCCCGATTCCCTGGGAGGCATACATCGTTTCGAACATATCTTCGACCAGCTGCTTCAACTCGTCATTGAACTCCGTCACCGGCTCGCCGGGTTGCGAGAGCACTGGCTCCGGGTATTTCACAATCTTCAAAATCATCTCTGCTGACTAATAGCTCCGTATTTGTTCGATGTATCCCAGAAAATTTCGTTTCATCTCGTCGGCCGAATCGCCGCCGAACTTCTGCTGCGCCAGTCCTGCAACCGTTATAGCCACCATGGCTTCAGCAGCTACTCCCGCCGCCGGCACTACGCAAATGTCGCTGCGCTCATAACTTGCGCTGGTTGCTTCCCGCGTGTCAAACCGGACTGATTCCAGCGGCCTCCGAAGCGTAGAAATCGGCTTCAGGTATCCCCGGACGACGATATCCTCACCGTTCGAAACGCCGCCTTCGACTCCCCCGGCATTGTTCTGCTCACGCGTAAACCGTGTCGGCTTCTCCGTTTTTTCTTTTGCGTAGTGGATAGCATCATGCACCGTCGAACCAAACGACTCCGCCGCAGTCACCCCGCGCCCGATCTCCACGGCCTTCACCGCCTGCAGACTCATCACAGACCAAGCCAGCAGCCCGTCAAGCCGCTCGTCCCAGTTCGCGTAAGTTCCCAGTCCCGCCGGAGCCCCATGGACGACTACCTCGAACACTCCTCCGACCGTATCGCCCGTCCGCGAAGCGTGCTCCACCTCTTCCTTCATCCGAGCTTCCGTCACGGGATCAACACAACCCAGGATGATTTCTTTCTGCTCGGCAACCGCTTCAATCTCATCCCAGTTTGCCGCCCGTTCCAGTTCTACGCGGCCCACACGGATTACATGGCTCGAAACTTCGATTCCCAGGTACCGCAGCAGCAGTTTGGCGAACCCGCCGGCTGCCACCCGTGCCGTCGACTCACGTGCTGAAGCCCGCTCCAGCACGTACCGCGCATCCGGAAAGTTATACTTGAGCGCCCCTGCCAAATCCGCATGCCCCGGCCTCGGAGACGCAACCGCCTGGTGCTTTGCCGGATCGCCCGACTCCACCGGCAGCTTCTCCTCCCAGTTCTTCCAGTCCCGGTTCACGATCTCAATCGCTACCGGCGACCCGATCGTCTTCCCATGCCGCACGCCCGAGAGGATATGGGCCTTGTCCGTCTCGATCTTCATGCGGCCCCCGCGGCCATAGCCCTGCTGCCTCCGCCATAGCTCGCGGTTGATGAATTCCAGGTCCACCGGCAGCCCGGCAGGCAGCCCGGAGACCAGCGCAATCAAAGCCTCTCCGTGCGACTCGCCCGCTGTTGAGAATCGGATCATGTTCTTTCGATTGTAAATGGGAGCAAGGGCTCGAAGGGCAAGCCCGGCATTGGCTCGAATCGCCCGTGCAAGAGATAATGCAAACGCCGGTAAGGACATGAAGATCAGTTGGCTAAAAATTGCTCTGCTTGTGCTGTGCTGCGCTGCCTTAGCTTTCGAATTATGGCACTTTCGGTCTGCGCCAAGGTCAGCGCAGGCTCATCCACCAGTCGTGCCCAGGAGCAAGCCTGATTTCGTTCTCCTCCCGGTGAGCGAGACAGCCACATACTCCGAACTCTTTGGCGAGCCTAAACCCCGAATCCAAAGTTGGGAGCCGACCCTGGGCAACATCAATGATTTAGAAAGCAACCTGCCGAAGGTCTCTACCTTGAGCGCGGAGTTCAACGACCCTAACAGGCACATCGATGACGCCAGAGATTATTTTCGGCAGTATCTCGCCGTAACGGTGAAGGGCAGAAACCTCGTCTTCGTGAATGCCCTCTGCCGCATTGATCCGCAAGTTTCAAGCGCTTGGCGGAAGCATCTCATAATGGTGAATGACGGCGGCGAGTGTTTCTGGCATGCAATGTACGACCCATCCACCCAGAAGTTTTCAGATCTGACGGTCAACGGCGTCGCCTGACTTCTGTCACTTCTTTGTTCCTGGCGCTCACCTTTCTCGCATACCATATTTCCCATGCCCGCCTACTTCCTCTTCAAAACCGAGCCTGGCGCCTATTCCTTCGACGACTTTCTGCGCGACAAAGAAACCAACTGGGATGGCGTAACCAATCCCACCGCTGTCAAGAACCTCCGCGAGATGAAGCCCGGCACAAAGTGGGTCTTCTATCACACAGGCGACGAACGCACCGCTGTTGGCACCGGCTCCGTAGTCAGCGTCGATGCAACCGATCCCAAGGTCCCCATTGTCCGTGTAAAGGTAGGCAAGCACCTCAAAGATCCCAAGACCCTCGATCAGATCAAGGCCGCATCCATTTTCCGCGACTCGCCGCTTGTGAAGATAGGGCGCCTATCCGTCGTTCCTCTCACTGAAGAGCAGTGGAGCTGGTTCCTCGAATAGTGTCCCCGTCGTTGGCTTGACATCCTTCTTCAGCCACTCGCGCGTATTCAGCATCTGCCGCTGATCCAGCGCCCAGATCCGGTTCGTAAGCTCATCCGCGCCCTTGCCCTCGCGCGCCGACCTCTCGAACTCGCTCATCATCGCCTGCATCTTCGCGTCGAGATCGTCGACGAAGTTCAGCACCAGCGCCTCCGGAATCATGGGTAGCTTCGGCGATCCGAATTCCAATTTGCCATGGTGCGAGAGGATCAGGTGCATAACGAGGGTCTTCAGCCGCGGTGGGAAGTTCGGCAGTTTGTCAATCGTCTTCTCCACCAGCGCCATGCCCATCTGGATATGGCCCAGCAGTATGCCCTCGACGCTGTATTCAAAGCCGACCTCCCATGTGAGTTCCTGCACCTTCCCTATATCGTGCAGCACCACACCTGTGAGCAGTAGATCGCGATGCAGCACCGGATAGTGCGGCGCAACCCGATCCGCCAGCGTCAGCAGACTGACCACATGCTCCAGCAGCCCACCTAGCCACGCATGGTGCAGTTGTTTCGCAGCTGGAGCTTCCCGGTACGCCTGGGCTAATCCCGAGTCAGCCAGCAGTGTGCTCAGTAACAGCTTCAGATCCGGATCCGTGAAGCTCTCCACAAACCCCAGCACCTTCCGCCATAGCTCATCCACATCGCATGAAGTGCACGGCAAGAGATCGCGCTTGTCCACCTCGTCTGCGGAGGCCTTTCGAAGATTGTCCACCCTCATCTGGAGCCGCTCATCGAACTTCGACACGCACCCGCGCACCTTCACCAGATCGCCGCGCTCAAAGTCCTTCGCGATGCGGGTGTCGCCGGGCTCCCATACCCTGGCTTCGATCTGACCCGTTTTGTCTCCCATAATCAGGCTGAGGTAAGGCTTGTTTGCCTTCGTCATCCGCTGCTGCTTGCTCAATATTAGAAAAAACGCATCGAAAACCCGGCTCTCTTCAAACGATGCCAGATCGGCTACATAAATGTCCTTCATTCTGCCGGACAGCATACAGGAATCAGCAGAGCCCATCAAAAGCGCCCGTCACACCTCTTGGCATGCTCTGGATGCGTGAGAACATATTCACGTGAGAGATTCCGCAGATTCTCCAGCAACGGAACTGGTGATCCGCCCGATCGAGCCGCACGACGCGGACGAAGTCGCGATTCTCGCCGAGCAGCTCGGCTACCAGCGCTCCTCTTCCGAAATCAAGGCTTGGATCGCTTCTCTGCCAACCCGCTCCGAAAATCAGGTTGCCTTCGTCGCGTGCATCGGAAACGAGATTGTCGGCTGGATCGAGATCTCGATCCACCATCATCTCCAATCACCCCCACACGCACTGATCGGTGGACTCGTTGTCAAAGACGGCCACCGCAACCGCCAGATTGGCATGCGGCTCTGCCAGCGCGTCGAGGCCTGGACCTGGGAACGCGGTCTCTCGGTCCTTCGAGTCACCTCTCGCAGCACCCGCCTCGACGCCCACCGCTTCTACGAACGCAATGGATACCAACTCACGAAGCTTTCCCACGTCTATGAGAAGCACCAGCCCGCATAACTCCAGCACGTAAACTTGCCGGAAAACAATTCTGGCCTGAGATTCTCTCAGGCCAGAATGCTTGCGATGGTCCTGCTATTTTATTGCGGCGGAACTCCCGGCGTTCCTGGTACCGGAGGCGCGGGCGCCGTCCCGTTCGGCGGCTGCTGCGGAGCGAAGCCGAGCGGCTTGTCACCCGTATCTTCCTTTTCCTGATCCTTCTTCTTGTCGCTCAAGCGCGTTTTGTCGCCAGTCGTGGTGCTCTTCTTTTTCTTCTTGCCGGTTTGATTGCCGCCAAGGCCCAGCGGCCCAGCCTGCGCCTGCCGATCGGCAACCTCCGCAGCATCCGGTGCTAAGGGTGCCTCGGGATCGAGCTGTGGTCCCTTCGGTTTCGGCTGCTTCGGCTGCCGCGCACGGTCACTGAAACGCGTCTTCTTCTCAGGCTTCGATTCCGCCTCCAGCGGATTGTCGGGTTCGCCAGAGTTTGCCACCTGCTGATCCCCGGCGCCTGCATCCTCGGTGGGGCTCGCCTGCGCTGCCGGCAAGGTCTCCTGAGGAGCTTTTCCAAACCGGATCTTTTCTTTCTTGCCCGGCTTCATTGAGGCTTCTTCGGTCTTGCTCTTCTTGTTGGCTTTGTCCGCGTTTGCCGAAGCCGTGTCCTGAGTCGCCGTTTCCGCCGGCAAAGTCTTAACGGCCGTCTTCTGCCTGAACCCATGCGTCGTCTCGCGGAAGCGCGTCCGCTCCACCTTCCTCTTCTTCTTGGCTGAGGGAGGCTGGTAGGCGCTGAATGTAATGCTGGGGTGCTTCTCCGCAGCAGTTGCGGCACTGTCTTCATATCCTGGCTTGATATAGATTGCGGCTTCATCCCGCATCTGGGCCAGGTATTGGCGCATAGCCGGGCCGGCCTTCGCCTCAAAGTAATTCTGCTCGACGTCATTCTCCACGTCTTTATACTGCGGAATGCCGCCTTGAATATGGCCCAGAACTTTGAGAATGACGTATCCCTGCTTGGTCCGGATCGGGTCGGTCACTTCCCCGGTTTTCAGGCCAAACGTTTTATCCTCAAATGGTTGCCCTAATTGCCCCTTTTTGTAAGTTCCAAGTTCTCCACCCGTTGCTGCTGTCGTGCCCTCGCTGAAACTGCGCGCCAATTGCGAGAAGTCCTCGCCAGCCTTCAGGCGCGCCTCTATGTCGTCCGCCTTCGCTTTGGCGTCTGCGAGCTTTTGCTGATCGTCGGAGTTAGATCCAGTGGATATAAGGATTTCACCAAGCTTTACGCTCTCCGGTTGGGCATACTCCTGCTTGTGCGCCTCGAAATATCGCTGCAGTTCGCCCGGAGTGGGGGTGATCTTCCGGCCTACCTGGTCTCGCATCACTTGCTGCGTAACGATCTGGTTGCGGATATTCGCCTTGAAGTCCTCAAAAGACACGCCCTGATCTTTCGCCGCCTTCTCCAGATCCTCCATCGTCGCCAGGTTGTACTGTTTGCGGATCTCATTGAGTCTATTGATCAATTCAGTCTCACCGGTGATCCCCAACTCTTTGCCCTTTGCCAGCCAAAGCTGCTGGTCGATGAGGTTCCGCAGGAGATCTCGATGCGCGTCCGAGATCTCCTGCATGGTCGATCCCCGCTGACGCATCTCCTGATCCAACTCTTTCTGGGCTCGCTCGTAATCCGATTTGGTGATGATCTGGTTGTTGACGCGAGCAACAATCTCCTCAACCGTCGTGCCGCCATACGGGCTTTCGGTATTGTTGGGTCGTGTTTGAGCGAGCGTCAATCCGGTAAAGAGTACTGCAAAGAGCGCAAGGGCTCCGGGGATGCGAAGGATTCTCAGATTCATAGTCGGCACACAACAAGGTGGTCTGCGGGCACCACCATAGGCATAGACGTCATTGTAAATCCCGGGGCAGCAAAAGACCCCAGACGTGAGCTGGATTCGCCTCATTCGAACGCGCTGTTCCGTTTGCAATCGTGCGCAAATCTCAATCTCATCAATCCCACTGCGGTAACCGGCTATCCGATTGCGACGGACCGGCGTCAAATTACCCAGTGCTATACTTTAGCCCAGGTTCGGCCTGCGAGGTGCCTCGGAGGCGCCTGTAGCAGTTGCACTCCGGAGGATCCTCCCGAATGACCCCCCCTGCCCGCCGGGCACTTTTCAGTCTCATCATCTTCTTTGCTGTATGTGCTTTGGCCGGCACCTTCTTGCAGCGCAGGGTGGGAGCGCAATCTTCTCAGGATGAGAGCCAGATTCGCGACAGCCTGAAAGCATTCACTGACGTCTACGCACTCGTCGAGCAGAACTACGCCGAACCTATCTCCGGTGACCGCGCTGACACGGCCATCTATGACGGTGCTATCCCCGGCATGCTTCGCGTACTCGACCCTCATTCAAATTTCTACGATCCCAAGGCCTACGCCAAAATGCGCGAAGACCAGCGCGGGCACTACTACGGTGTTGGCATGGTCATTCAGCAGCAGAACAACAAGGTTTACGTCATCACACCGTACGAAGGCACACCGTCGTTCCGCGCTGGCATCCGGCCAGGTGACATCATTGCCGCAATCGACGGCAAGTCCACCGACGGCATGACCTCTGATATCGTCGCAAAGAATCTGAAGGGGCCCAAGGGAACCCACGTCCAGGTCTCGGTAGTTCGCGACGGACAGTCAAAGCCGCTTACCTTCGACCTCGTCCGCGACGAGATCGCCCATCCGTCAGTCGATCTCAAATACGAGATTCGCCCCGGAGTCGGCTACATCCACCTTACCCAGTTCCAGGAAACCACAGCGCAGGAAGTCAACCAGGCAATCGACAGCTTCCCCAACTTGAAAGGACTCGTCTTCGACCTTCGCGGCAACCCAGGCGGTCTCCTCAGCCAGGCAGTCGAGGTTTGCGATCACCTGCTTTCCAAGGGCCAGACGATCGTGTCGCAGCGTGGCCGGGCCTATCCCGATCAGAACTACACGGCGACACACGGGAACGGTGGAAAAACATTCCCGATCGTCGTCCTGGTCAATCGCAACACCGCATCGGCGGCCGAAATCGTCTCCGGTGCGTTGCAGGATCATGACCGCGCTCTCATCGTGGGTGAAACCACTTTTGGAAAAGGTCTCGTGCAAACGGTCTATAACCTCAGCGAGAACACCGGCCTCGCGCTGACGACGTACCACTACTACACACCCTCAGGCCGTCTCATTCAGCGCAACTACTCCGGCGTCTCGCTGTACGACTACTACTACAATCACGCCGGGGCAACTGCCCCGGGCGCCAACAATCGCGAAGTCAAGATGACTGATTCTGGTCGCACCGTCTACGGCGGGGGAGGCATCACTCCGGACGAGAAAATCGAATCCCCCAAACCGAATCACTTCCAGGACGATCTGATTTACAGGGCAGCGTTCTTCCACTTCGCGGCCCACTACCTTTCAAATCGCACGGTCGATAGAAACTTCCAAGTCGATGATGCCGTGTTGAGCGATTTCAAACAATGGCTGACGATGCAGGACATCCCGGTGACCGACAAGCAGGTCAACGACAACCTGGACTGGGTCAAGGTGAACATCAGAGAGAAGGTCATAACCAGCCAGTTTGGCCAGCTCCAGGGTCTGCGTGTCATGGCGGACTGGGATCCAATGATACAGAAGGCACTGACATTCCTGCCCGAAGCTCAGGCACTTGAAGACACGGCTCACAAGGTTCTTGCCCAGAAAGCTGAGGCGCGCGCCAACGGCGCCACCGCTCAATAAGCGATCTTTCTCCCACGCAAAAAGGTCATCCTCCGGAGGGATGGCCTTTTAGTTTGTAGCGAACATCACAGCATGATCGCGCCTCGCGTTCTTAACCTTCTCTTGAATGATCGGAGGGTAACAATGTCCAACTCAGTTCTGGAGAAGACGACAACCATCGCAAACCTTCTCGCCGCCTACGAAGGTGAGTCAAATGCGCATTCCAAATACATACTATTTGCTGCCAAAGCCGATGGCGAAGGCTGGCATGGCGCTGCGAGCCTCTTCCGCGCAGCCGGCCGAGCCGAAGAAATTCACGCCACTAATCACGCGCGTGTTCTTAAACAGCTTGGCGTTGAAGCGAAGTGCCAGATCGATCCGGCTGAAGTGAAGTCTACACTCGAGAACCTGAAAGCTGCGCTCGCTGGAGAGCAGTACGAAATCAATACCATGTATCCCGCATTCATCGTCGAAGCGGCCACAAGCGATCTTCCCATCGCGAAGCGCTCATTCACATGGGCCATGGAAGCCGAGAAGACCCACGCCCGCCTATACGCCGAAGCCATCGAACTCGTCGAGAAGCGGGTTCGTGATTCCTGGGCTGGTTCCTCTTGCGATTTCTATGTGTGCGCAGCCTGCGGATACACAACGAAGACACCCAAAGAGCAGGAGCGCTGCCCCGTCTGCAATCTGGCATTCGACAAATTCGAAGTCATTCGCTAGTGCTTGTGCACCTTAGCGCTGGCTCGCCTCTCCTGCAGACACCTTGCGATTGAATTCGGCCGATCGATTGCGGGCCACGCTGAGCGTCTGCCAGCGTGCGCCCGCATAGTGCTTCGCCAGAAGAATGATCTGGCCCAGGTGCATCGGATAATGCGCGAGCTGCCGGTTGATCGCCTGCATCACCGAGTGCGCCTCGCCGCGAATCGTCACTGTCCGACTCAAGTCCGCATCGGTCAGCGGCTCGATAGCCGCGAACACGCAGGCCCATCCCTGCTCCCACTCCTGCAGCAGCGCCTCCCGTGTCGCGGGTGGATCCACGAATTCATGATCGCGATTACGGGTCGGCTTCTCACCATCGCTCGTCAGAAAATCCGTCCATCGCGATCGCATATTGCCCGTGATGTGCTTGATGATGGTCGCGATCGAATTTGCCTCTTCATCGAGCGTCGCGAAGAGCTGCTCATCCGTAACCTGCGCCATCGCTCTTTCGCCAAGCTGCTTGTACTGTCGGAAAATCGCCAGTGCGTCTTCGATAAACGACGTTGTGAATTTCAAAGCCATAGAACCAGACTACTCATCCCCATTCGAAAACTTGTCAGAGAAATCTCCTCTGTTCAGCCGCCGCGCTATGGCTCGTCTCGATAGATCCCCATCTGAACCTGACCGCCCTCGACGAGCTTCGCCCGGAACATCCCTGGCGTGTTGAAGCTCCACGCCATCTGCCCGTCAGGCATAATCGCAATGACCCCGCCATCGCCGTGCAGGTCTTCCAATTCCTTGTGAATCACATGATCCACGGCGTCCTGCAGCTTCATCCCCTTGAAGTACACAAGATTGCACACCTCGCGTGCTACACCAAGTCGGATGAAGTACTCACCCGTACCCGTTCCGCTCACTGCGCACGACTGATTCGAGGCGTACGTGCCCGCTCCGATAATCGGCGAATCGCCCACGCGTCCCGGCATCTTCGCCTGCATGCCACCCGTTGAAGTGCCCGCGGCGATGTTTCCGTTTCGGTCCAGTGCTACAACGCCCGTGGTGCCGTGCACTCCCGATTCCTCTGACTCGTCCAGCACCGCAACAGGAATCTGTTCTCCCGCAGCTGGCACACCGGCTGGCCTCGGAGGAATGGGCAGCCCCTGTTTCTTCAACTCCTTCACCAGCCCCTGCCACCGGCTCTCCGTAAAGAAATAGCTGGGCTCCTCCATCTTCAGTCCCACGCTGGCCGCGAACTCATCCGCGCCGCGTCCGGCGATCATCACGTGCGGCGATTTCTCCATAACAGCTCGCGCTGCGCTGATCGGGCTATGCACGCGCTGTACACCTGCCACAGCGCCCGCCTTCAGATTCGAGCCGTCCATGATCGAAGCGTCCATCTCGTTCTTGCCTTCACGCGTAAACACCGCACCCTTGCCTGCATTGAAGTGCGGATCTTCCTCAAGGACGTGAAGCGTCGCCTCCACGGCATCGAGTGCAGCACCTCCCTTATCCAGCACCGCTGCACCCGCATGAATAGCCTTGTCCAGCCCAGCCCGGTACGCCTTGTCTCCCTCCGGCCCAAGCTGAGACTTCTCGATCACACCGGCGCCGCCATGCACCACGATTGCCCAGTGATGCCCACCCTGCTGCTGAGCGCAAGCAGCTGCGCAAGACGCCCACAACAACGCGACACCTACAAGAGACACCGGCTTCTGAATCATCTCCACCTCAACTTGATTACGAAATCTCGCCCTTGCTTCGCAATTTCATCCTATTCTCCCCATCTTATTCCCCTCAAAGAGAAAAGGGCGCGACGGCACCTGCCGCCACGCCCCTTGCTATTGCCTCGGGCTAGAAGAAGAACTTGCCCGATAGTTGCAGCTGACGCGGCCCATATAGCGCATTGTTCGTGGTGGTCATTACGCCGAAGGCTCCCGAAGGAGTTGTCGACACGAATGGTACGATGCACCCGGCGAACTGTGATCCCGCCTCCACAGCCACCGTGGGACATGCCCCCGTCGTTCCTGTCGGTGCGAGTTGTGTCGCAAATGCTGTATTCACGCTCGAAATGATCGTGTGGTTCATCAGGTTGAACGCCTCGGCGATGAACTCGAAATGCATTCTCTCGTGGACAGGTACCTCTCGGGTTACGCGGAAATCGATGTTGCGGACCCCCGGTCCGGGCTGGCTATTACGCTGAATCTCCGGTGGACGTCCCGTAGTCGGTGCACCCGAGGAAGAGCTCATCGTTCCGCCAAAGATGTTGCCGTCGGCTGCTGCTGGCGTGCTCTTGATTATGGAGGCCGGGCTGTTCATAGAGGCAACGATCGGGAAGCCGGTAGATTCCGTCGCCGTGCCTGAGAACGTGAACCCGTTCACCATCTGCTTCATGATTTTGCTGCTGAACGGTATAGCCGGCTTGTACAAAAGGGTGCCTACAAAGCGGCCACGCATGTCGATATCAGACCTGCCGTACTCGCCCCTCAGATTATTTGGATCCAACACCGGATTGCCTCCGTAGAACGTACCGAATGCTCCCTGCACCTGGTCGTCATCCAGCGCCTTCGACCACGTGTAGTTCACCAGCAATTCCAGTCCATGATCAAACGGCCGTCGGATCGTAACTGCCATGCCGTGATACCAGGAGTTCGCCACGCTGAATCCCGCATTGATCGAAGTCAGTGTCGGATCAATACGGTCCGTCGCCAGGTAGTAAGGCACCGTCACGAGGTTCGTCGTGCCGTTCGGATATGTGATGTTGAACGACCGAACTCCGTGTGGCGTCTGCCCCACAAGGTTCGCATCAAGGAACACTGGCAACCGCAGTGCGCGTGTTCCCACCCAGCCTATAGAGAGCGACATCTTCCCGGGTATCGCCTGCTCCAGTGCCAGATCCATTTCGTGCGTGATCGGAGGAACAAAATCAGGCGAGAGCCCATGGAAGCTAGCCGAAGTAGTTGAGTTCACGCCAGTGACGGCCGGAGCTGCGCCCCCGTTCGGGTACAGCGCCTCTGATAGCGGCGGCCCCGGTGGCAAGAACGGCACGTTCGGGAACTGTAATGCCGCGGGCTTCGTGCAGGTCGCGTTGCACCCGTTGTAGTTGTAGTTGATCTGGTATACACCGTTCTCAACCCGCATCGCGTAATACGTGCTGCCCTGGTTGAGCCCCGTGAAGATGCCATACCCGCCCCGCAACACCGTCGAAGGGTGGGGGCTCCATGAGAATCCAAGCCGCGGCTGAACCCGGTCCGTCACATTCTTGATCGTCGTGTTGTATTTCGCGGCCAACGCTGACGATTTGTTCGGAATAGCCGGATCAGGCGTTAGCTGGATGTCATAGCGAACTCCAAGATTCAGCGTCAATTTCGGGCTCACCTTCCAGGTATCTTCCGCGAAACCGTCATACATCTTCATCCAGAAGTCGTCTGCACCAGCCTTTCCGCTTTCAACGGAGTTGACTTGATCGATCGTCTGAACAAAGGTGTTGTAATGCGATCCCGCGTATGTATCCGTATTTCCCGGCTGCCCGGCAAACGCATCCACAATCCAGTTCTGGAATTCCTGCGTCACATTTCCCGAATATCCGTAAATGCCGCCGCCCTGGAACAGGTTGATCATGATCTCGTGAACGAGGTTCACATCACCACCGAACTTCACCATATGGCGTCCAAACACCTTGTTGAACACGTCCGTGATCTGATACCGATGCTCGTCAGGCTCCGCCGTGCGCGGTAAGGCATTCGGCATCCCATAGATCTCCGCTCCCATGCTGATGCTCGGTCCGGAAGCATTCGCACCGGCGGTCTCCAGATCGCGTCCCCACTGGAATCGCAAATCGTTCACAGCGGTGCTGGTGATTGTTGATGTCCAGTGCGCGATCAGGAAGCGCTCGTGATAGCTCGTGGGTGCATTGGTGCTGGCCGACGTGTTCGAGTAAGTCGGATTTGGCGCGTAACCGAAGGTCTGGTCGAAGTTGGCGAAGTTGAAATTCGCATAAATCAGGTTCTTCGAGTTGAGCTGATAGTCAATGCGCGGGAAGACCAGCGTCTCCTTCGCAAAGCGACGCGGCGCGCTCTGCAAGCCCAACAGGAAGTTAATGCCTGATGTGCACTGCGCCGACGTGATCGTTGTCGGACACTGGTTCGGAGAAATCACGTTCGTCGCCGTGAACGCACCTGTCGGCGTCTGGGTTACCGTGTTCGTCTCGTAGTAAAGCGCCCGGCCGGTTCGCCGGAAGTTATCCGACGTCAGGAAGTAGAACAGCTTGTCCTTCTTGATCGGCCCACCGATGCTGCCGCCGAACCCCTGCTGCTGGTGCACCGGCTGCGTCAGCAGAAACGGATTGCCATGGTTGAAAAGCGCCGACCACTTGCTGACCGGATCCAGTGCATTGAAGCTGGGATAGCGCAGGGCGTAGAACAGGTCCCCGTGCATGTCGTTCGTCCCGTTCTTCGTGATTGCATTCACCTGGCCGCCGGCAGCCTGGCCGAACTCAGCGGAGTAGTTCGAAGCCTCAGCCTGGAACTCCTTGATCGCATCAAGGCTGTACACGAACGGCGCGCCTGACGAACGCCCGCGCGCTTCGCTGAACAGCATCTGATTGTTATTCGCGCCGTCCACATAATTCTGGTTGTAAAGACCGCTGATTCCGTGGAAGCTGACCAATCCACTGCCACCGTCCTGTACCACGTTCGGCGTAAGCAATACGAAGTCGCTCCAGTTACGCCCGTTCACCGGCAGGTTTTGGATGATCTGCTGGTCCACGACCTGTGACACTTCCGTCTGCTCGACATTCAGGATCGGAGTTTCACCCGAAACTTCGACAGTAGTAGAACCCGACTGCACTTTCAGGCTTAAATCGATGGTCATTGTCTGCCCGACTTGCAGGGTCAAATTAGTCGCGCTCACCTTGCCAAAGCCCGTCGACGTCGCTGTTACCGCATAATGCCCAGGCTGCAGGAATGGTGCGACATACAAGCCCGATTCGTTCGATGTGTACTGGTGGGCAATTCCGGTATCGACATTCGTGACCGTAACCGTGGCTCCCGCAACAGACGCCTGACTGGAATCTGTCACTGTGCCTTTAATCGTGCCCGCTCCTGCCGTTTGTGCGTGCAGCGTGTTCATAAGCATCGCAAACATCGACAAACAGGCAAGCACACCGATAGCGAAGCTGCGGCTCTTTCTGCCGATCGAAAGATTGGACATCATGCGTCTGGATCTCCTTAAAGTTGTGGTCCAAGGGGGACTCGAATGACTGGATAAATGATGATCTTGGACTCGCTGAAGAAGTTGGTGAACGCATAGCACAGCACTAATGAAAAAATCGCGTTCTATCCGATGCGAGTAAATGTGAAGGTTGCGTCCGTAGACCTTGTAGGCCCGACGGTTCCGTTCAACTGTAGCTGCGATGATCTAAGTCTATCTCAACAGCGGTTTGGAACCTACGACGAATGTTAATAGACGATGATTTCCTGCTCTCGCCGCCTGCAAAATCTCGACCGATCTCCATGAAACAGAATGATCGGAGCCTGATATTTTCTGTAAATCATATGCTGCACGATTTGCGCGCGTCCTCCCGCCTCTTGCACAAAACATTCAAGCCTAAATGCACTAATATCCCATCAATGATCGCGCGCATTCTTGCATTGCTATTCCTTCTGGGCGCCTGGCAACTTACTGCTTCGCGGCCGCGGCGAAGCCTGTTCCGGTTAAGGTGTCGTGATCGCCATGTTCGAAGTCTGCGACGACACCAACGACTACCGGGGAGAACTGCGCTTACTGGATCGTCGGAGGCATCGCGGGCGGCAATCCCGACCGCATCTCTCTCGGATCAGCAGCGTGGGCTCATTTCG
>DATNFD010000009.1:0-3902 GCA_035606555.1 Occallatibacter sp. | reverse complement strand
CTCGTCGCCCGCCCACGCCTCCTCTGCTTCACTCAACTGCTGCAACGCCCCGCAGTAGGCGGCAAACATCTCGTCCAGCATCCCACTCGGAAACAGCTCCTCCACTGCATCCCAGTTGATGCTTAGCGCAAGGTTCTCTTCAGTAACCTGAAGATCGATCCACACTTGAGGAGTTTGAGAGATGCCATAAACGATTTCGCCCAGCGGCGCCTTCAGCGATTCAAACTGCGTTTGGATATCCTGATAAACAAGGCTGGTGAAGACTACCGGCATCGCCGCTTTGTGAACCGAACCGTGGCTACGAATGAGTTCGCGCAGTACTTTCACGCCTCCCACCCAGCGGTACTCCAGGTCTTCCCACAACTGCTCTTGCAGCCGTCGCGCCCGCGCTTCAAACGAATCGTGTGACAAATTGTCAACTGCGAGCAAAGTTATGGTGGTGAAATCTCCAACGATCTCATTGACCTGCGGGTGCAATGGAAGGCGATTGAACAGCGGCAAGTTAATGGTGAATCGCGGATTCTTGCTCCACCTGGCAAGCACCTCGGCATACACAGCCAATAGCAGACCGGATGCAGTCAGGCCTTTGCGGGTAGCCTGGGCCTTCAGTTCGCGCCATTGCTCTGCCGGCAGGTGAGCACTGCGGCGTGTGAAGCGGTGTTGGGTGTGCGAGCTTGGAACTTTAACCAACGGAAACTCAGGTGCAGGTGGCATGGTTGGCAGGCGACCCTGCCAGTACTCCCACGAGCGTCGATAGAGGGCCGAATCCTTAACGTCATCAAGCGTCAGGACGTAATCGCGGAATGACAACTCGAGCGGATCAAAACTGGTTTCGGGGGCCTGGTACAGCGTGAGGAGTTCGCGCAAAAGAAGTTGCCAACTCCAGGCATCACCAATAAGAAGATCCAAGTCGAAATGAATTCGCAGGCGCTCCTCATAACACGAGACGCGAATCTCGAACAAAGGCCACTTTTCACTCGGCAATATCCGGTGCGACATCCGCTCGCGCACTGCCTCCAGTTGAGCCGCGGCCGTAGCCGGTTCCTCCCCGCGCAGGTCGAGTACTTCGATCCGGTATGGCGGCACGTGTTCCAGAATCTGCTGTCGCCCGTCGGGCAACACCACGGCGCGCAGCATCTCGTGTCGTTCAATCAACTTCAGCCAGGCAAGAGCAAAGCGGTCCAGGTTAAATTCCTTTTCCGCCAACTCAATTTCGGTGTAGATGTGGCAGGAAACCTTTCCCAGTTCAAAGGCCCCACTGCGGCCGAACCAATACGCTTGTTGGATATCTGTGAGCGGGAAAGGCTCGTAACGATGTTGAGGAGCGGGACGGACCGACGGCAATTGCATGCCGTGATCAGCAGACGCGGCTTGCTCGACTGGCTCCTGAGTTTCAGTCGCGGACTCCGCCGGCTGCGGCAAACTCAAACAGTCTTGAATTAGTGTCCGTAGAATCTCGAGATAGCGTTGGGCCAGGTATGCACAAGTTTCTTGCCGGTGAAAGTTTTCGCTATACGTCCAATTGATCTGGAGTTGGCCTCCGACAATCAAGCCTGTCACGTTCAGAAGATATCGCCGGGTACCGCGCGGGCTGTTGAAGGGTCCACTGGGCTCGATGAGCAGCTTGAACTGCGAACCTTCCCCAAATATCTGATCGAATTGTCCGAGGTAATTGAAACTTACTTCCGCCTGCGGCATTGCCTGCAAGCGCGCGGAAGTTTCTTTGCCGTCAAGATAACGCAGGAGGCCATAGCCGATACCGTGATGTGGGATACGACGAATCTGCTCGCGGATGAGGCGCAGGGAACCGATCAAATCAGCGGCATCTTCCGTCTCGAGGTAAACAGGAGAAATCGATGTGAACCATCCAACCGTGCGTGAGAGATCGACATCATCAAAGATCGCTTCCCGCCCGTGTCCTTCGACATCAACGAGAAGGGAATTCACGCCGGTCCACTCCTGGAAAGTAGCAGCCAGCGCCGTTAGCAACACGTCATTGATCTGCACTCGCGCGGCCTTTGGAACACGCTGCAATAGCAACTGCGTTTCATCTTTACTCAGCGCGAGCGTCAAATGCTTTGCAGATGCCTCGGTATTGAATTCTTTCTCGGCCAATTGGTCCACTGGCAGCGGCGTAGCCCGCAGGCGCGAGCTGTCAGTCCAGAAAATGAGTTCCTGTTGGACCATTTCAGAGACCGCGTGGTTTGAAAGACGTTCGGCCCAATATTTAAAAGACGTAGTCTTGGGTGGCAGACGGATCTCCGTGCTGCTACGCCGTTGCTCATATGCGGTCTGGAGATCTTCCAACAGGATTCGCCACGAGACGCCGTCGACAGCCAGGTGGTTGATAACGATGAGCAATCGTTGCGACAAACCGTCACCCATTTCGAACAGCGTAGCGCCGAGTAGTGGGCCATCAGTAATGTTCAGGCTGGCCTGGGTCTCGGTTGCGGCTGTTTCAAAGGCCGCTTGACGTTTTGCCTGCGGCAGCGATGAAAGATCGACGTAGCGACAGGAAATGGTCTCTCCCGGCGGAGCATCGATCTGGCTCCACCCGTCGCCATCGCGAGAGAACCGCAGGCGGAGAGCATCGTGTTGCGTGAGCATCTCATTCAACGCTGATTCAAGCAGCGATTTATCGAGAGGTTCACGCGATTCGAGCAGCATTGCCTGATTCCAGTGGTGCGGCTCGGGTAGGTTCTGCTCGAAGAACCAATGCTGGATCGGGGACAACGGCAGCTCGCCAATGACGGCTCCCTGCTCAGACTGAATCACCGGAGCCGTATTCGCCACGGCAGCTAATTCGGCGACTGTTTGGTATTGGAATAACTGCTTCAGGGCAAGCCAAAGTCCTGCCTGATTGGCCCTCGCGATGACTTGTATCGCGACGATCGAGTCGCCACCCAATTCGAAGAAGTTGTCATGCACTCCGACTTGCTTGATGCCGAGCACCTGCGACCAGATGGTCGCCAGCAGTTGCTCTTTCGGAGTTCGTGGAGCAACGAAATTTGCATCCAGGGCAGGCCTTGATGAGTCGGGTGTGCCAAGCTTCTTACGGTCCACTTTTCCATTAGCATTGAGCGGAAAAGTTTCCAGCAGAACAAACGCCGACGGAATCATGTACTCGGGCAAACTGTCTTTGAGATAGTTTCGGAGAGCACTGGTAGACGGCGCGGAATTCATATCGTGGGGCACCGCATACGCAATTAAACGCCTGGCTCCCGGGCGATCCTCGGAAGCCATGATGATGCTTTCGCGCACGGCAGGATGCTCGGAGAGCACTGACTCGATTTCCCCAGGCTCGATGCGAAAACCGCGAATCTTGAGTTGATTGTCGATCCGTCCGAGAAATTCGATGGTCCCGTCAGCCTGGTACCGCGCGAGATCTCCCGTCTGATATAAACGCCCGCCAGGCTGCTTCGAGTAGAGATCAGGTATAAATTTCTCAGCCGTTAGATCGGGTCGATTGACATATCCGCGCGCCAGGCCCTCGCCTCCGATATAAAGCTCTCCAACCACACCAATGGGAACAGGCTGTAGCTGTCCGTCCAACAAATAGATTTGAGTGTTGGAAATGGGCCGTCCAATCGGAGGGTGCTTCGGCCAGCTCACCGGTGCTCGATCCAGATCGTGCGAAATAACGACGTGGGTCTCTGATGGTCCATACTCATTATGCAGCGAGCATTGAGGCAGTTCGCAAAACATCTTTACGATCGACTGGGTCGTCTGAAGTTGCTCGGAACCGGAGACTACCTTTAGCAGGTCAGTGGAGAAGAGTTTTGCAGCGCAGTAGCCTTCGGCAAGTTGCTGAAGTGCCAGGGACGGGATAAAGATACGGTTGACTTGATTGTCATTGAACACTGAAGCCAGGCCGGGTATGTCCCGGCGCGTTGACTCAGAGA
>DATNFD010000008.1:0-2809 GCA_035606555.1 Occallatibacter sp. | reverse complement strand
CGCCGTTCTAACGATTCTTTCAAAGCGTTAGGTCGATTGCTGAGCTAGAGTGCTCACATCGAGCCAATTTCCTCACAGGACGTGGGAAATAGAGTTAGTTCGGTCTTAAATGAGCACAAATACGAAAGTCGGGACAGCTCGGCAAAAATTGAGAAGGGAGCCTTCCACACCCGCTGCGGCTCTACGGTTTGTGAGTTACTGATACGTTCGTCGGGACTGTCCGACTGTCTCCGGTTGTAGTTGCGCTACCGCCAACAGGATCGGTCTCCGGTACTTCTGTTCGATTCGGGAAGATGAGAATCTGAACGGAACCCCATTCTGAATTAGTTTCCGTGACAGCCTGCTTGCCTAGGCCCAATGTCTTCAATTTGCTGTCGTCAAATCCGAAGTTTTCAACGAGGTACTCGCGTATGACCATTGCCCTCGCCTCGGTGAGCACCTGATCCTTCTTCGTATCGCCATCCATGGCAGTGGAAACGATGACAACTGCGACTCCGAACTGGGCTTGCGCCAGGAAATCGCCGGCAGCTTGGAGAGTCTTCTTATTCTTTATCTTGGCTGAATCGCGACCATCAAACAGTTGCTTGGCTCCGTAGATGAACGTCTTTTCCGGTGTAATTGTCGGGAGTTCGGCTATTCTGTTCGCGGCCAGCTCGGAGGAGTCCACGTATCCTCGTTTCTTAAAGTACCCGTTCAAGAACAAGTTATGCTTTAAGGCTTCCATGTTCTCGCGAAAATCAGTTACGCCCGACTGTGCCTGAAGCATGGTTGCATCCAGGGTCGCGGTTGTCTGAGCCAAATTGTTATAAAGTTGCTTGTCGTTTACGAGAGCTCCCACTGTCCCTTGACCCGAATCGATTTTTGCACTCACTGAATTCAGGTGGGCCGTCGCCGTAGCTGCACTCTGAATCGCCTCTTGGCTGTCATCCAAAATGCTGCTGCTTTTCTTAAATAAATCTGCCATGAGCAGCGGCGGTGCACTCTTTATGATTTCGCCATCCATTACGTCGGCTTGTCCGGCAGATCCAAATGAAACCGCCAGAAACTGATTGCCTAGAAGTCCCTCGGTCTGGATTGAGACCACAGAATCGTGCTTGATGATTTCGCGCGTGGACTTGGCGAGTTCCATGATGACCGTAACCTTCTCTCCGGGCTTCCGGGGCAATTCGATGCCGGTGACCATCCCGCTATGCACACCACCGACCTGTACGTCCGCTCCATCAGCCAAACCCGCAACGTTATCAAACTGCGCCTTGAGTTGGTATGTGGAAGCGAAGAGATACTCCTTGCTCCCAATGATGAAGACGCCCGTGGCCAATACTGCCAGAGTCGCAACGATGAATGCTCCGAGTCTTGCTAATCTCGACATGATTTCTCCTACTATTGCTTCAGAAATTTCTTCACGAAATTGATGTCACTCTGTTGGAGTTCGTCAAACGCACCCTCAATAACTACGGTGCCCGCATTCAACAGGGCCAGACGGCTAGCTATCGACTTGGCGCTATGAAGATCATGGGTGACTACTATGGACGCCATCTGCCTTTCTCTCTGAAGCGTTAAGATCAGATCGTCGATCTCTCCCGAACTTATAGGATCGAGTCCCGCGGTAGGTTCATCCAGCAGCAGAATCTCCGGCTCTAGGGCCAGAGCCCGCGCCAGACCTACACGTTTTTGCATACCACCTGAGATATCAGAAGGCATTTTGTCGAGATCGCCTTCCATCCCCACTTCGACCAATAGCTGCCGTACGCGATCGGCTCGCTCTGACACGGTCATGTCTATCCGATGATGCTCGAGTGGGAAGGCAACGTTCTCAGCTACAGTAAGCGAGTCATATAACGCCGCATGCTGAAAGAGGAAGCCCATCTTTTTTCTGATTGCTCCCAGTTGGTCCAGCCCGAGCCCGGCGATGTCTTGGCCGTGGATGAGCACCGAACCAGAGTCGGGCTTTTCAATACCGATAATCAGCCTGAGCAGTACGCTCTTCCCGGTACCGCTGCGTCCAAGCACGGCTAGAGTCTCTCCGCGGCTCACATTAAGGCTTATCCCATCCAGGACCTTGTGAGTACCGAAAGATTTATGCAAATGCTCGACTTCGATAAAAGACGGCGTGTCGTCTCGCCCTATATCCTGCTTAATCGCATTGTCATAAGTTATTGCCATGTTCGATTCTCCAGACCATTCAGCAGCGGTTAATGAAAGAAGACGAGAATGAATTTCACCAGCACAACGTCGGCCAGAATAAGGAAAAGCGAGCCCACCACGACCGAGTTAGTGGCTGCCCTACCAACACCTGCGGCGCCTCCGCTCGTACGCATTCCCTGAAAGCATGCGATGAGGCCGATGATTAGGCCGTACACTGCAGTCTTGAATGTAGGTGGAAGGAATGCATTGAACGTCGCGCCACTGAATCCACTTTCAATGAATTGATGAAATGAAAGTGGCTCGACCAGGGCCTGAGCGCACCACCCGGTCAGCAAAGCGCATGCATCGGCTGCAAGAGTCAACAAAGGCAGCATTAGAATGCAGGCCAGAATTCGTGTCGCAGCCAGCAACCTGTAAGGATTGATGGCTGACGCCTCGATAGCGTCAATCTGCTCAGTCACTTTCATCGACGCCAACTCGGCGCCAATACCGGCGCCAACGCGGCCGCTCACAACCAATCCGGTGATGATGGGGCCCATCACCTGAATCACGGAGTAGACGAGCGTTGCCGGAAACAACGATTTGGCGCCGAACCGGCTCAAGCTGTATCTCGCCTCCAGCGAGATCACCACACCAATAGCAGCACCGGCGAGGGCTACAAGTG
>DATNFD010000007.1:0-20340 GCA_035606555.1 Occallatibacter sp. | reverse complement strand
TCAGCGTTTTCCTGATCCTGCGGCAAAAATAGGGATAAACTCCAGCGGTCGATTCGGTCGAACCTGTCAATGGAATATTCAGCGAGCACCTGGCTTCCATTAGAGTGAACTCCATGCAAAGCCGGCACAATAAGGCCACTATCATCAGTATTGCGGTCCTTTCGATGGGACTGGCCGCCCTTCTTCACGAGGGTCTCGGCCACGGCGTCACGGCCTGGCTGCGCGGCGATGCAGTCACCCAACTCACCAGCAACCACCTCTCCGACAACGAGTCCGATCGCTTCGTTGAGGCTGGCGGCACCATCATCAATCTGTTTACGGGCGCCATTGCCTTAATTGGAAGCTTTCGCGCTCGAAGCAATTTACGCTACTTTCTTTGTCTTTTTGGTGCAGTGAGCCTTCTGGATGGCTCGGGCTACTTTCTATTCTCAGGAGTTATTGGCGTGGGTGACTGGGCTAACGTGATCGAAGGCCTGCCGCACCACGCCGCCGTGCGAACGGTCATGGCAATCTTCGGGCTCGTCTTCTATTACATCTGCGTCAGATTCATTGCGATCGCGTTGCGGCCCTTCATGGTGGCCCGGTCCGAGTACAACACGGTTGGCAGGCTTCCCTATGTAGCCGCATGCATCTTCTACTGCATTGCGGGGGCGCTCGATCCGCTCGGCGTCAAGTTGCTCTTTCTGTCCACCATCCCAGCAGCTTTCGGAGGGTTGTCGGGTTTGCTCTGGGCCGACGCACTCATGCCGAAGGCTGTTCCGGCAGTGCCTCTTACCGTGGAGCCTGCTCCGATCTGGTGGTGGACGGCAGCCGTCTTCGGCGTCGCCTTCGTAGTAATTCTCGGCCGCGGAATCAACTTTAGTCACTAGGTAAGTCAACGACCCGAGTGCCCCATTCTCAACCGCGCCTTTTGCGGTTTAGGGTGGGGACAATCAATGCTGGAACCAATCAGCCGGGTGCCGGGTCCCCAGGTCTCGATTCTGAGACCTGGGATTACATCTAAGCTCAAACCACCTCAGGTGCCTTCGGTCCCTTGCTGTTGGGGACCGGGAATTCGAATCGGAGAAGTCACTCCACTCGCAGCGCCCGCATCGGTTCCACCTTCGAAGCACGCATCGCGGGTAGCCACACTGCGACGAACGCAACCGCGCACAATACAGCCGGTACTGCGATGAAGGCCGTCGGATCCCACATCTTCACCCCAAACAAGAAGCTCGCAATCAGCCGCGTTAACCCAAACGACGCAGCTATCCCCACCACCATGCCGACCAGCGCCAGTTTCATACCGCTCCACACCACCAGCTTGCGAATTGTTCCCCGATCCGCGCCCAGCGCCATCCTGATCCCGATCTCCTGCGTCCTCTGCTGCACCGAGTACGCCATCAATCCGTAGATTCCAATCGCCGCCAACGTCAGCGCAATCGCACCGAAGATGGACAGCAGCATCATATTGAATGTCTGCCGCGCTGTTGTATTCGAGACAATCTCGCCCATCGTCTTGATGCGCGCCACCGGGAATCCACCGCTTGCCTGCCGAAGTTGCTCTGCGATCACGTTGCTCAGTTGCCGCGGATCGCCATGCGTCCGCACCGCCCAGCGCAGGGGAACGATCTTCGCGTTCAGTTCCGTCATCGCATCCAGCACCTGTGTATCAGGAACGACCATCAGGGGCGGCGTGTCCTGGTCCAGTCCCGCATCGTGCGTATTTCCGACGACACCCACAATCGTGCGCGCCGGCTCTTCAAACGGCGACCCCATGCCTTTCGCAACCGCGATCTGCTGCCCCACCGGATTCTCGTTCGGGAAGAACTGTTTCGCAAATGCTTCGTTGATGATCACGACGTGGGGCGAGGAAGCCGTATCGGAGACATTGAATTCGCGCCCGCGTTTCACCGGAATCTTGAACGTCTTGTAGTAGTCCGCCGACGCATGCATCCATCCCGCGCCCTGCTGTCCTTTCGACGGATCAACCGCTCTGCCAATAATCGCGAACGGCAACCCGAACTGTCCCTGCACCGGAAGGCAACAAGAGAAGGTTGAACTCTCCACTCCGGGAATCCGATTCAGGCGCTCCCGTCCATCGCGCGAAAGCTGCGCCACCGCAGCCGTCTTGCTGAATTTGTCGCCATTGAGCGACATCTCCATCGTCAGCACGTTGTGAGCGTCGAACCCGGTATTCACTGCACGGAGCGCTACGAATGTCCGGATCAGCAGTGCCGCTCCCACCAGCAACACCAATGCCAGCGCCACCTCCGTCACCACCAGAATCGCGCGCGTCTTCCCAGTCCTGAAGCTCGTGCCGGAACGATTGCTGCTCTCCTTCAAAGTCGAATTCAAATCCGTTCGCGAAACACTGAAAGCTGGAAACAGCCCAAACAAGATTCCTGTCACGCATGACACAAGTAGCGTGAATCCCAGCACTCGCCAATCCACACCGACCGCCGCACCATCCTCTCCGATCCGCGGCAGACCCGCCGGGCTGATCGCCAGGAGCCACCGCACGCCAAGGAAACCAAGCCCCAGGCCCAGCAATCCGCCCGTCACTGCCAGCATCACGCTCTCCGTCAGCAATTGCCGGATCACCCTTGCCCTGCTAGCCCCCATTGCCGCGCGAATTGCAAACTCCCGCTTGCGCCCAGTCGCACGCACCAGCAGCAGGTTCGCAACATTGGCACACGCAATCAGCAAAACCAGCCCAACGGCTCCCAGCAGCACGAACAGCGAAGTCTTGGCGTCGCGCACAATCGAGTCGCGCAGCGGCTGAACCGCGAACCCACCCTTTGGATCGGCATCCGGAAACTTCCGTCGGAACTCCGCGTACGCCAGCTTCATTTGCGCATTGGCCTGCGCTACCGTAATTCCTGGCTTCAGCATCGCCGCACCCATGAAGAAGTGTCCTTGGTTCACGCTGTTCGGCTCAAATTGAAAGGGAATCCAGATCTCCGCTTCGGGATCTGATTTGAAGTCCCGTCCCAGAACGCCAATAATCGTGTGCGGCTCGCCGCCCAGCGACAGTGACTTCCCCACCACATTCGGATCGCCGCCGAACCTCCGCTGCCACAGCCCGTAGCTCAGCACCACGACATGTCCGCCGTTCTGCGAATCCTCCTGCTTCGTGAACGTTCGCCCAAGCGCCACTGGCGCCCCAAACACCCTGAAGTACGCCTCCGACACGTGAATTCCGTGAATCAGCTCCGGCCTGTCCCCCGTAATGTTAAACCCCGGACCCGCAAAGTCGTACGCTGCCACATCCTTGAAGACCGAAGTCTGCTGCTGCCATACCTGGAACTTCGGAATTGATGCACCCGGCCCTTGTCCTCCCGGCGAAGTCAGCAAGATTTGCATAATCCGGTCCGAATCCGGATACCCCAGCGGCTTCAGCAACACCGCATTCACTACCGTAAAGATCGCCGTATTTGCGCCGATCCCCAGCGCCAGCGCCGAAACTGCCGCAATCGTGAATCCCGGACTCTTAATGAACAGGTGCAGCGCGTGCTTGATGTCACTCCACAGATCGGTCATGCAAACTTCCTTTGCTGAATCTTTCGCTTCGATTTTGGGGGATATCCGAGCCGCACTAACTAGACGGGCCACTATACAACTTGGTAAACACCCAACTTCCAATTTGTGACGGACTTCCGCCCCTCATGCCGTATCCTTTCCTACGAACTCGAAAGGAATCCGGTTCCGTGCTCATCTTCGCTGCCATCCTTGCCATCTTCGTCTACGGAATGATCGCCGCCATGCTCGGCACCATCCTGCCTGAGCTCTCTGAGCGTTTTCACCTCACGCCGACCCAGAACGGCACCATCGCCACCGTGCAGGCGCTCGGCCTCATCATTGCGTCGCTGGGCGTCGGTCCGCTGCTCGACACCCAGGGCGACAAGGCTGGCCTCATCCTCGGACTCGGCTCCATCGCCGCTGCCCTCTTCCTGCTTCCCCGCGCCAAGGGGTACGGCAACATCCTCCTGCTGCTCTTCCTCCTCGGGATGGGTGGCGGAATCGTCGTCACCGGAGCCAACGCGCTAGCCAACGGCGTCAGCGGATCGCAGAGCGCCGTTGTCCTCAATCTCGTCAATCTCTTCTTCGGACTCGGCGGCCTCGCTACTCCCTTCATCGCGGCCAACATCTTCAAGAAGAACTGGGTCCGCCTCTGCTACACCATCGCCGGACTCACCGTCGTTGCCCTCGCCGTGCAGGCATTCGCCAAAATGCCCGCGCCCACCGGAAACGCTCAGTTCCTGCTCGCGCAGGTCGGCCCAATCCTCGGCAAACCCGTCATCTTCATGCTTGGCCTGTTCCTTTTCCTCTACATCACCTGTGAAGTCGGCGTTTGGAACTGGCTGCCGCGCCACCTCATCGCGCAGGGCATCCCCGAGTCGCGCGCGCTCAACATCCTCTCCCTCGGATTCGCCCTCGGCCTCCTAATCGGCCGCGTCGCCATCTCGCCCGTACTCGCCCACGCCCCGGCGATCGAAGTCACCCTCGGCGCATCCATCGCCATGGCCATTACGACGTTCCTCATGCTCCAGACCAACAAACCGGGCATGGCTTTCGCGCTGGTCTTCATCGCCGGACTCTCCATGGCCCCCGTCTTTCCCACCACCCTGGCGATCACCGGGCAAGCCTTCCCACAAATGACGGGAACCGCCCTCGGCTTCGTCATCACCTGCGGCTGGGTCGGACTCGCAGTGAGCTCCCGCATCATCGGATCGATTGCCGGCAGTGATCCCCGCCGCCTCAAAAAAGCGCTCCTAATCTTTCCCGCGTCCGCAGTTTTGATGGTTGTGCTGAACGTCGCAATCTGGTCCATAATCCGATGAACCAATCGCTTTGTAATTAGGGCACGACAATGAACGATTGGCAAAGCCGAAAAGAAGCGCATTTCGCATTCACAGCTTCGGAACCGAATAGCATCAGGGCACGACTTCAGTCGTGCCGCAGATGCCAGAAGAAAGATCCAGGGCTTTAGCCCCTGCCAGAGACCAAGGCCAATGACCGCCACCACACTGCCCGCCTACAACGACCAGACCCGCCGCCGTTACAACCTCACTCTCCAGGTCGTCGCCGGACTAGGCGGCCTCCTTTACGGCATCGACGTAGGCATCATCGGTGGAGCTCTGCCTTATCTCGAAGCCACCTCCAAGCTCGATCCCTCGCAACTCTCCATCATCGTCGCAGCCGTTCTTCTCGGTTCCGTCTTCTCCACGCTCTTCGCTGGACTCCTCGCCGACTGGATGGGCCGGAAACCGCTCATGATCCTCAGCGGCACCGCCTTCATCCTCAGCATTCCCGTCATCGCGCTCTCCCACGGATACGCACCTCTCTTCTTCGGACGCCTCCTCCAGGGCATGAGCGGCGGACTCATCGGCATTGTCGTCCCGCTCTACCTCGCCGAATGCCTTTCGGCCTCTACCCGCGGCAAAGGAACCGGCGTCTTCCAGTGGATGCTCACCTTCGGCATCGTCGTCGCGGCACTCATCGGCATCTACTTCAGCTACCGCGTCACCGCCTTCGCCCGCGTCGCCGACCCCCAAGCCCTCTTCAACTTCAAAGACAGCGCATGGCGCAGCATCTTCTGGGTCTCCATGCCACCCGGAATTCTCTTCGTCCTCGGAGCCTTCCTCGTCACCGAGTCGCCTCGCTGGCTCTATCGCCGCAGTCCTGATCGAGCCCGCGCCGCGCTTCTCCGCTCCCGTGCCCCGGAACAGGCAACCATCGAGTTGCACGAAATGGAAGTCGCCTCCAAGCCCGCCGCCGCACCCGCAGGCCAGAAAGTCGGCGACTCCCTCCTCCGCCGCAAATACGTCATCCCCTTCCTGCTCGCCTGCGTCATCCTCGCCTGCAACACCGCTACCGGCATTAACTCCGTCATCGGATTCAACACCAACATCCTCATCCAGAGCGGCCTCTCCGACCTCCAGGCCCATTGGGGATACGTCCTGCTTACCGCGTTCAACTTCTGCTTCACTGCTGTCGGCATGACCCTCGTCGACCGCAAAGGCCGCAAGTTCCTCTTCGTCCTCGGCACCAGCGGAATCATCGTCTCCATGGTCATCGTCGCAACGCTCTTCCACCAGACTGAAAAGCAGAACATCGACTGCCGCGACCAGATCCAGACCCTTGTCGGCCCCGACCAGCAACTGACGTTCAACTTCAACAGCACCGAAGCCCGCCGACTCCTCGCCGCGCAACCCGCCGCCACCGACGCCAATGCCATCAACCCCGACCGCGCCTCTTTCGCCATCATCTACTCCTATGGCGACTTCACCGGAACCACCAGCTACGCCCGTTCTGACGACCCCGCCGCACCTCCGCTCTCCGTCACGCGCACGGCCGCCGTTCCCGCCAACAAGGTACAAGCCCTCTTTCAAAATCCATTCGGGAATTACGAAGCCGCCACCACCGCTCCGCTCAAAATCGACAAGGCCGTCCTCGGACCCGTCCCGCAGCAGAGCCACGGCTGGCTCGTTGCCATCTTCATCTACATGTTCATTGCGTTCTACGCCACCGGCCCTGGCGTTTGCGTCTGGCTCGCGCTCTCAGAACTGATGCCTACCCGCATCCGCTCCAACGGCATGAGCGTAGCGCTCGTGATCAACCAGCTCGTCTCGGCAATTCTCCAAGCCATCTTCCTGCCCTTCGTCGCCAAACACAACTACTCGTCAATGTTCTTCATGTTCGCGGGATTCACCGTAGTCTACTTCCTTACAACCACGTTCCTCTTTCCAGAAACCAAAGGCAAAACGCTCGAGGAGATCGAAGCCTTCTTCGAAAAACCCGCTGCACACTAGAACATCTCCCGCATGCGCACGGGTTAGGCGTAATAGCGGACTGGGAAATCGACGTCAGGTAAATGGCCGTCGTCTCAGTAAAGGTGGGAAGACAAGTGCATCCGGTCAGACGCTCGGCAAGTTCTAGCTTTCGGCTTCTCTCGATGCTGGTCGCTGGCATTCTGCTCTGGCCGTTTTCGCGTCACCATCGGGACTTTCAAATGAGCGGAGTGCGGGTGCTCATCTCGCCTCCCCGTCGCAACCCGGATTGCCCCAGCCATCTCTTGGTTTGCGTCTATCCACAACCCTAGTGCTTCCCCTAGCTATCCAACCAGACCTCACAAGCTTAGGATTTCCCTTCTATAGTCCGTTTAGCGGAAGCGCCCTGATGGCCCCACTGCTGGCTTCCTTTGAACACCACCATTCCCGGGGGAGTCTATGCAATTTGCAGACCGAGACATCATGTGCTCGTCATGCGGCGCGGCATTTGTCTTTTCGGCAGGAGAACAACAGTTCTTCCAGGATCGCGGATTCACAAACGACCCAAAGCACTGCAGAGCATGCAAAGCGAAACGCGCGGGAACCCTGCGACACCGATCGGACACACACGTAAACTGCTCCGAGTGCGGCGCCCAAACCACCGTCCCCTTCAAACCCACGCAAGGCAGACCGGTTCTGTGCAGGACATGCTTTAGCAACGCTGCGAAAGCAATCGCCAGCTGAATTTGTGCTCCGTCCATCGTGGGTCTTCGTGACGAGTCGCTGGGTGCTACGTCTCGCAGGGGTCCCATGTCCCTTGCGACTTGGGACTTGGGACTGCTCTACGACGAATTCTTGCTGAGCCGCCCGCTTCCGTTTACCGTGTTGTCGTCAATCGACGACCACAAATCCGCCCCGGATGTGTGCGCCGTAAGAATTTTTCCTTGAAGGCAATCACGCAATCCGCTAACCACGGATCTCAGGTATCATTCTCCACCCCGGCCTTGCCCGCAATATTAAGTATCTTCTCCGGCTTTTCCGTGCTTAACTAGAGACTCTCCTCTTCGGCGGCTGCGCTCCCTCCCTCGCAGTTCATTTTCTTCCTGGCTTTTTCAATCGAACCACACAACAAGGAGAAACAACGATGAAACCTCTCTGCGTAGGCGTTTGCGCCGCAATGTCTTTGCTTGCTTTGAGTCCCGCGTCCATGGCGCAATCCAATCCCTGGAACGGCTCGTGGAAGCTCGACCCGTCCTCGCTTAAATACGAGGGCTCAACCTTTTCCATGGCTACCGACGACGACGGATTCACCGTTACCCGCGGAGGCGAAGCGCAACCCAAAGTTGTGTGCGACGGGAAGGAACACAAGTCGGCAAACGACATCATGTTGACTTGCACCAAGTCGGCCGATGGGTATGCGATCAGTGCGAGCAAGGGTGGAAAGACAACGCGGAAGACCACAATCTCCATCTCCGCCGATGGCAAGACGCGAACCAGCGAATCTGAATTTTTTCCACCCGACGGCGATCCGTACACCATGAAGACGGTTTCAGAGCGAGTCTCCGGCGGCCCTGGACCGGCGGGCGAATGGAAGGAGATCAAGTTCTCCTCTTCGCAAGACAGCGGAGTTCTCTCCATCGCAGTCAACGGCGACACTGTGGACTTTAAAGAAACAGACAATCCAAAACCGATAACCTGCAAGCTCGACGGCACCGACACCAAGTTCCCCGGTGGCGGATCGATGTCCGTGAAGCTCGCTGATCCTCATACGCTGAAGGTCACCTACAAGGACGAGGAGGGAAAGGTGCGGCGTGAGAACACGTTTGTACTGAGCGACGATGGAACAACGATCACCGAGACAGACGTCACCCCCGCTCCGTCGCCCTCCACCATGTCAGTGGTCCTTCACAAAGCCTAGAACAGCAGGCGGCTCATTCGCCCGTGCCCCCGGTCCCTCGCGCTGAGGGACCGGTTAGGAGTGGGAAGCTGATTTTCACGGCAGGAATCCCGTTCCGTCCGCGTCCACTAGATCCCCTACCGCCCTCTTCACCTGCTTCTGCCCTCTACGGTGTTTACCAGTATTTAGAACCCATCCTCAATCCATACAGAGCCATGTCGGCGTAACGGCAATGATGTCGACGCACAAAAATGGCCTTGCTGCGTCCCCACATTCTCAAGTCCGCAATTCGACACGCGACCCGCTCATGTTCAGAAATCAGCACTGACCTTTGTGCTTTCATCTGCCGGCTTTGATTCCGATGTGCCGTGTGCTACTTCCCCTTCGGCCCCGTTGGGAAATCCTTGGAAAGCGTCTCAATAATTCCGTCCGCTTGGTTTCCTCCCTTGCAGGACGGATGTCCAAATCCGCTCGGACTCACTCCATTTTTGAAATCCAGAATCAAATTGTCATTGTGATCCGGACTCGGTCCCATCGGAACTGCATCCAGTCCCAACTGATGGCGCATCTTCCACGCAATCACATGGTCGGTGCACGAGGTGTCACCGCTCAGGCCGAGCCCGCCGAGAATCTTGCCCTCTCTTGAATACAACGGCAATCCACCGGCGAAAACGATAATGCCTCCCACCAGGTTGCCCACGATCGGGTCGTTCGCAGTGCCATAGGTCGTCGGGTTCCCGAATGCCGCGAGCGGATTCGGCGGTGCCGCGACAACCAGGCTGTACAGGCTCTGACCGGGTTGTGCTGCAGCGTAGATGTTCGCGGTGGAAAGCGCATAGTCGCGGCTGCTGAGCGCGTTGGCTGTATTTGCCTTCTCCGCCGCAATAATCCGGCTTCCGGGCCATTGGTCCGATCGCGTCACGCCGCTGAAAACCACCGCGCAGCCAATTCCGTCGCGGTTCACCACCACCGCCCACTCCTGGTTGCCCATGCCTCCGTTCTTTGATGCTCCCTCTTTCACCACACTCTGCAACACCGAGCGCAACCTTCCAGCGTCAGGCAGTCCGCTACAGTCCGGCTTTGCTTCAGCGGCGATTGGAAGTGCAACCAGTATGGCAATAGAAAGAGCGACGGTTCGGGTTGCGCGATTGATGCAGGCAGCATCCATATGATTCTCCTGAAACGGATTCATTGCAGTTGGCGAAGATAGGCAATCAAGTCTCCCAGTTGCCGACCCGTAAAACTGGTGATATTGGGCATCTCACATTCGGGCTTGAGTGATTGGGCATGCGTAATCCAAGCCTCGAGATAAGCATCGTTATTGGGGTAGTAGTTCGCAGCAATCATCCTGCGGCTACCGATATGTGTCAGGTCTGGCGCCACCGTTCCGTGCGCCGCCGTACCTCTGACCTGATGGCACATGGAACAGGCGCCGGCAAGAAACAGCTGCTCGCCCTTTTTCGCCGAATCACTCAGAGGTTCGTGGCCAGGCTGCACTTGCGCATCCAGCCACGCCTCGTACTCGTCGGGCGTCTGCACAATCGCCATGATCCGCATGCGCGCGTGCTCCGCCCCACAAAATTCCGCGCATTCGCCCTGGTACTCGCCGACATGCGTCGCCTCGATGCGCACGTAATTTGACATATTCGGGATCAGATCGACCTTGCCATGCAGCGCGGGAATCCAGAACGAATGCATCACATCTTTGGTTTCGAGCCGGATGTTCACAGCCTTTCCGAGAGGCAGATGTAGTTCGTTCGCGGTGATCACTTCTTTGGATTTGTCGTCATTCAGATAGTGGATCTCCCACCACCACTGATGGCCAAAAATCAGGATGTCCGGCTTCATGCTGCGCGCCATCTCCTGCTGGTGCGAGCTACCGTGCGTCGGATGAATCGGAAAGGCGCGCAAAAGATCAAGACCCCAGACGAAGAGGATGGTCAGCACAACCAGGGGAATGGCGATTCCGCCGATTGCAATCCACGATTCTCCTCCAGTGGAATCGATCGGCTTGTGCTCTTCAAGGCTCCCGCGGCGTCGGTAAAACGCGTAGCCAAACAGAACCCACATAATCGCCGTGATCACCAGGAACAGAATGGTCATGAACCATTGCAGATGGCTGATCTGTCGCGCCGCCGTACCGTACGGATAAAAGGTGTTCTGCGCGGTCTGACAACCGGTGAACGCGAAGGCTCCGATGATTGTGAAGGCGCCGCAAGCACGACGGATCATGGATGCTTCTCCGCATTCGTGGTCTGCGTCCCTACGTTCGGCTTCTCCTCCTGCTGCGGGTTCGGGACTTGTTCATCTGCCGGCTCGCGAGGAGGTTCAGGTTCCACGGGCGTACCCATTGACTTGATGTACGTAACCAGCTCCCATATCTGATTCTCTGGAATTTTGGATCCCCAGGATGGCATGCCTTTCGAGCGACCATGCGCGATGCTGTCGAAGATCTGGTCAGGGCGATCTCCATAAAGCCATACCGGATCGCGAAGGCTCGGTCCCATGCCGCCGCCTGCATGACCTCCGTGACATCCCGAACAGTTGTACCAGTTGAAGAGCCTGCGCCCGTCTTGCAGGGCGACAGGATCGTTGGCGTAAGGATTGCTCGGATAGATCATGTTGTTCACGCCGCCCGGCACTGGCCCCACAGGATTATCGGAAATCGCGGAGCCGTAAGCCGCAGCGGAGTTCGTGTTGGACGAACGCCGGCAACCAGCAGTCCATACCAGTGTCCATACCAGGACCGAGCCCGTGACAATCAGTACGCTGACGCGCTTCATTGGTGCCTCCGGATCGCGCTGTCAATCACCTCAGCCTTGGCGGTGTCGGCAGGCAAAGGTATCTGCGGGATTCCGTAGGAGCGAAGAATGTCCTCAATTTCCGAATGTCGTCGCACGAGTTCCTCGTCCAGCGTGCTGCGAAGAGCATCATCCTGCTCTCTCACCCCAATCGCGATATCGAAGTGAAACGGAAGATCGGGATCCTTCACGTCATCTGCCAGCGGTGTCACACGCAGCGGGATAGACGATTGCCGGCTGTAATATCCGCCGAGCGGTCCCCATGCGATCGCGATGTCAACGCTTCCGTTGGCAAGAGCGCGAATCACATCGGAAGCCGGATTCTTCTCTGTGAGATTGCCGAAGATGCTGAACCCAACGAGGTTCTTTACGATACCGCGACGCATCAGCGCATTCACTGGCGGCAGGCTGTCCTTTTGGTCACCAAGGATCTGCACACCGATCCGCAGCGACTGCAGTCGCGGATCGTCCAGCGAGCTGATGTCGAGATCGCTTGCCTTGCGGCTCAGAATCACATAGGTCGAGCGGTAATACGGTCGAGTCGTCGCCGCTTCATCAAACCTGGTTGGTACGCCCATCACCACGTCGCAAACGCCGCGATTCAGTGTCTGCCGAAAAAACTTTTCCCCTTGGCGAAACCAGAAGTACTCCACTTCGCGCCCCATGTCCTTCGCAATCAGGTCCGCAATGCGGTTTTCAAAACCCTGCTGCTCCTGGTTCGAGAAAGGAAGGTTGTTAGGATCGGCGCATACACGCAGCTTCCGCGCCGATGCATCGGACTGGCCATGCATCCACGCTGGAAACGCCGCAAAAGCACAAATCGCGATGAGCCCAGCCACCGATAACCTACAGACTGAAAACATAAAGCATGTCTCCCGGAGGGCTCAGGGTCTTGATCTTCTTCATCGTGCCGACAACGCCGAGCGCAGCATACGGGTCATCGGTAGAAACGCTGGGGAACGCCGTAGCTCCCATCCAACCGCCAACACCGGAGTAGACGGCCACATACTGCTTTCCGTCAGGCCCAGTGAACGTGATTGGGTCGCTTACGATCCCGGATGGACACTTGTACTGCCACAGAATCTTCCCGCTGTGCGCATCAACCGCGCGGAACCATCCCTCCATCGTGCCGTAGAAAACTACGTCGCCTCCGGTCGACAACACTCCGCTGTAGACCGGCAGATCCGGATCCTGCACACTCCAAACTTTCTTGCCTTCCTTCACATCCCACGCGACCAGTTCTCCCTGATAGCCTCCCGGACCGGGATACATGCGGACCTCGGCACCAAGGTATGGAGTTCCGGCAATGTAGTTGACCGCGGTTCCCATATAGTCCATGCACGTGTTGTGAGCTGGGATATACACGTACCCAGTGCGCGGATCAAAGGACGAAGGGATGAAATCCTTTGCGCCTGTTGACGACGGGCAGATGTGCTTTGTGAACCGGCCGAAATGTGTCTCCTTCTCTTCGACCATCTGCGCTTTTCCCGTCTTCAAGTCGTAACCTGTAGCCCAGTTGGTGGGCTCGTATTGAGAGGCGCTGAGGATTTCCCCATTTGTCCGATCAAGCACATACATGAATCCCGTGCGACCGGGATGGATCAGCAACTTGCGCATCTGTCCCTTCCACGGCATGTCGACGAGAATGTTCTCCATGATCTCGTCATAGTCCCATTCGTCGTGCGGACTTCCCTGCCAGGCCCACTTCGCCATGCCTGTATCCGCATCACGCGCGATGATTGAGCACGTCCACTTGTTGTCGCCCGGGCGCATGTCGGGATTCCACGGCCCCGGATTGCCTGTGCCGTAATAGATGAGATTGAGCTGAGGATCATAAGAGATCCAACCCCAGATCGTGCCTCCGCCGATCTTCCACTGTCCCGGGTTCCACGTCTTCAGGCCAAGGTCCTTTCCCTGGTCTTTGGCATAGAAGGGCTTGAAGTCTGGCCCAAGGCGCACGTCTTGATCCGAACCCGTGCTCCACGCGATCCACTTGACCTTGCCGGTCTTCACATCCAGCGCCGTGAGCTTTCCGCGAACACCTAACTCGCCGCCGCTGTTTCCTACGAATACCGTGTCCTTCACCACCAGGGGAGCCATCGTCGTAGTCTCCCCAAAGTGGATGTCGCCCACCTGCGTCCGCCAGACCTCTTTTCCGCTCCTTGCATCTACCGCGACGACGTGAGCGTCCAGCAATGCATAGATGATTTTTCCATCGGCGTACATGGGCCCGCGATTCACGGTGTCGCAGCACGCCACGCCGACAGACTCAATGCTGGGATGCGGCATGTACTTCCACAACATCGGGAAATGCTGCTCCGGCTTCGACAGATCGAACGCCATCAGGTTGTTCGGATAAGGAGTCACCATGTACATGGTGCTGCCCACCACCAGCGGACCACCCTCATGTCCGTGCGGAATGCCATCGCTGATGTTTGCCACAACGTGAAGGCTGTGCACGTTCTGCGTGTTGATCTGCGATAGCGGGCTGTAGCGGAGGTTCCCATAATCTCCTGCCTGCATCGTCCATTGGCCGTTGGCCACAGGCGAGACCAGGTGAATATCCGGCAAAGAGCCTGGAATGCTCATCGTCATTCCATCGCTCTGATCCTTCTGCCCCAATGCGGCGCCAGCAGCGAGCACCACCGTTGCAACTGTCGCCCACCGCATCATCGAAATCAATCGATCCATGAGGTTCCTTCCCCTCCCCTGAGGGTGTAGAGATAAGCTGCGATTTCCCTGGCCTCTTGCGGCTGTACGCCCAGATCAGGCATTGCCGTATTTGGCTCAACTTGTTTCGGGTGCTGAATCCACTTCTCCAGGTTTGCGGGCGTGTTGGGCAGCTCGCCGGCGATCATTGTGCGCTCCGCGAAAAACAGCAGTGGAGGTCCAACCTTTCCCCGTGCCGCATGCACGCCTGGAATCATGTGGCAGGCGCCGCAACCATAAGAAGCGATCAACTGCCGCCCGTGCTGGGGATCTCCCATCGTGCTCACGTCGACGGCTCGTCGCGTCTTACCGGCATCGCAACCCGCCATTGCCATGCAGAAGAAGAGGCATGTCCAGGTCGCGAGCGCTATTCGCAGCTTCATCTCGCCCTCCAGCAGAAATCGAGAAAGAACGGTGGAAGCACCAGCCACAGCAACCCCATGCCCATCGTGACGGTGACGACCAGCCCGACAAACGCAAGGAACTCCTTCCTCTGAACCGCCATAGTCTCCCCGAGCTTGCGGTTGTTTGAGAGGTATTGAAGAGTGCGATAGGACTGATACCCCGCATAAATCGAAATGGCGAGAAATAGAGCCGCAACTCCCCCGTAGAGAATGCGGGAGGCAGGGTGCGGAGTCGGGATGCCGTAATCCTCTTGCACCATGCACGATCGCCAGGTGATCACGATGTCCGTCATCCCCACCAGCGCCCACGCAACCGCCGCCGTGATCGTCCCAAACCACAGGCGCTTTGGTTCAACCGCCTTTCCTTCTCGCAAAGTCAGATTTGCCTCAGTGGACATGAAGATACCTTTGAAAATTCGGAATGATGTAGAGAAACACGACGATGAACACCCAGACTGCGTCGACGAAGTGCCAGTACAGCGCACCAACTTTATAGGCCTTGTGAGGCGTTCGCTCCGTGTCTCCAAATCGGGGCATCACTCCCACATACATGAGAATCAAAAGCCCTGCAATGACGTGGGCCGCGTGCAGTGAGGTGATCGAATAGAAGATCGAACCATACGTATCGCTGTATGGTGTTACCTCCTTCCACTCCACGCTGTACTCGAATCCCTGCAGCGCGAGAAACCCGATACCCATCAACACAGTGATCCAAAGCGCCATGCGCCCGGCCATCTCGCGCCCCTTCTTCACCTGGTGCTCGCCCCACATCAACACGCCGCTGCTCGACAACAGAATGATGAGGAGAATCACTGCAAGCCACCACTTTGGAGCTGTGTGATCTGCCCAGCGATCTTTATTTGACCCAAGATAGTAGTAGGCGCCGAACATGGCGACAAATAGCCAGCCCTCCGTCGCGATCACACACCACATACAGTGCACGCCGCGCTTCTGATCAATCGGCAGAGTCGCAAGACCGACTTGCGGCGGAGGAATCTGGACCGTGCTCATTCGGTCACCTCCTTCTCTGTACGCGGCCACATCCACACGTAAGCGAAGAACAGCGACACAAGAAATGCCGCCAGCATCCACCACATCTGTTGGTAGATGAAAGCAAGAAATATCCCGAAGATTGCGATCGTCAGCAACAGTGGAACAATGGAATCCTCGGGGATCGTCGCCAGCCCCACTGGTATCGCATCGAGCATGGTCGTGGTGGGCGTTAGCCGACCCCAATCGAGGACGCGATCGTTCTCCGGGTCTTCCTCCTCGTCGAAGTCATCCCAAAGCGGATGCCGTGACGTAACCACCGGAATGTGCTCCGAACCGTAGACCTTCGGCGGTGAAGATGTGGACCACTCCAGCGTGTCAGCTCGCCATGGATTGGCTCCAGCTAGTGCTCCGAATCTCAAGCTGTAGAAGAAATTGATAAAGCTGATCAGGATTCCCACGCCCAGAATGAACGCGCCGATCGTAATCGCTTCGTTATAGCCGTCGAAACCAACCCAGTTGGGATACGTGTAAATGCGTCGCGGCATTCCAAGCAGACCGATGTTGTGCATCGGGAAGAACGCGGCGTTGAATCCGATGAACATGATCCAAAAGCTGATCTTGCCCAAGGTTTCGTTCATCATGCGCCCCGTCATTTTGGGCAGCCAGAAATAGAATCCTGCAAACACCGGAAAGAGGTTCGCGCCAATCAACACGTAATGTATGTGCGCCACTACGAAGTAAGTGTTATGGGCCTGCCAATCCACCGGGATGATTCCCGTGAACACGCCACTCAACCCGCCAATTACCAGCAGGATGATCGATCCCACACCGTAGTACATCGAGGTCGTGGGAACAATACGGCCTCGCCACATAGTTGCGAGCCAGGCGAACACTTGAATCGTCGTGAAGATGCTTACCGTCATACTCCCCGCAGAGAATATGCTCATTGCCATGTCAGACATGCCCGTCGTAAACATGTGGTGCAGCCAGACACCGAATCCGACCAGGCCAGTAAGAACCGTCGCTGTCGCCACAAACGGATAGCCGACAATCGGACGCCGCGAGAACACAGGGATGATCATCGAGAGCATGCCCGTAGCGGGAAGAAACACGATGTACACCCAGGGATGTCCAAAGAACCAGAACAGTTGCTGCCACAAGAAGATTGTGCCGCCCTCGGCATTGCCGTAGAAGTGCATGCCCCAGCGGCGCTCCAACTCCAGAAAAATGCAGCACGCCGTCAGCGGTGGCATCCCGAACAGGCCGATGAATGAGATCGTTGTGGTGCTGTACATCAAGAGCGGAAGTCTGCTGATCGCCATCCCCGGCGCCCGCATGCGCAAGATGGTCACGATCAGATTGATTCCGCCGGTGGTCACCGAAATCGTGAACAGGATCAGCGAAAGCGCGTAGTAATCCATTCCCATCCCAGGCGAATAGGGCGTCAGCGTGTACGTCGGATACGCGAACCAGCCCGCATGCGGCGCCTGCCCCAGAAACGGCGAGATGTAGAGAAAAATGCCGGACGCTAGGAACATCCAGTACGAAAAGGCGTTTAAACGCGGAAACGCCAGGTCACGTGCACCGATCATCAGCGGCGCGAGATACACGGAGAATCCGGTCAGGATCGGCTGCGCATACCAGAAGATCATCGTCATGCCGTGCAACGTGAAAATCTGGTTGTACTGCTCGGGCGTCAGAATCGACAGGTCCGAGTGGAAAAGTTGGATGCGCATGAGAAGCGCTTCCACTCCACCCACGAGCATAAAAAACATCGCGGTCGCCAGGTAACGCTTCCCGAGCGTCTTGTGATCGACGGTCCCGAGGTAGCCCTTCAGGGTGTGCGGAGTTTCCCAAAGTGTGGTCAGGCGAGCAATCGTGGTAGCGCTTGAGGCCATTCGCAGTCCTTCTCTTGTTCACGAGAAAAGGCGGGTCAGGCACGGCAACAGGCCCGCAGTATGCAGCAAGTAGAGGTCCGAGAATCACTGAAGCACTCCTGTGGAGTGCTGGAGCGGGAGATGCGCAGACTAGCGCGAGAGTTGTCAAAGGCAGCCGGAGTTCGCGCGTGATCATCACGTCGCTGCAATCTGTTCCATGCCCTGCATGAAAAGAGCCCTGAGTTGGCGGGGTTGATTCCCCGGTAGAGGCAGCGCTCCGACTTCTTCAGAGGGAGCCATCAAAATCACCCCTCAGTTTGCAGGCAATTCCCCTTCTCGAGCGCACAATGAATCTGGTGGCGGGTGAAGGAGCTTCGGCACGGCTGCTCGTCCGCATTCAGGTGAACACTAAACTCACAACGGACGGGCAAAATTGACGGGCTTGCGCGCCAAACCACGGTTCTATCTGAACGTTCAACGCGTCCGACGGCTTAAAAAGATATTTGCGGAAGATCCAAAGTACGACCTAACTCATTTGCTCACAAGACTCTGCATCGTATCCGGCACATTCTTAATGACTTAGTCCGCCAAGGAAACCGCAACTGGCAGATAACAATGGATTTCCTTACAGAGTCTGGGGGATACCCCCATTGAAGTCGACAGCTAAGATCTAAAGTCTCGAAAGCCCTCTAATCGATGAAAAAGAAATCTACTATTCCTACTCCTCACGCCTCAATTACAGCCTTCGATAGATTCCGGGGTCGGTCCACATCCACTCCCCGCTCCAGTGCCATGAAATAGGCGAACAGTTGTAGTGGGATGACCTCCGGGATTGGCAGCAGGTACTCGCTCATCGCATCCACAAAGACACAGTGTGTCGCTAACTCCGCAACCTCGCGGTCCCCCGTATTCGCCAACGCGACCACACGCGCCCCTTGCTTCTTCATGTCCCCAAGCAGTTGCAATGTCTTCTCATACCTGAGAACCGAATCCTCCACCTTCCGGTCCACTGTTGCCAGCGCTACCAGCGGTACGTGCTCGCTTACGAGTGCATTCGGACCGTGCTTCAACTCGCCCGTGGGGTAGCCCTCCGCTGTCACGTACGACGACTCCTTCATCTTCAGCGCACCCTCGCGAGCGATCGCATAGTGCACGCCGCGCCCAAGGAAAAGAAAGCTCGCCGCATCGCTCACCTTCGCGGCAAGCGATTTCATTTCCACGCGCCATCGCTCGAGCTGACGCTCGATAGTTGCAGGCAGCGCGCGCAGCTCCTCGATCCTCTCCTTGATCTGTAGCGGGTCGAACGATCCGAGCCAGCTGCCCTCGTAGAGCGCCAGCAGATACAGTGCCGTCAGCTGACACGTAAAGCTCTTCGTCGCCGGAATCGCGAGCTCTTTACCTGCCGCGAGCGGCATAGCAGCTCCGGCTTCGCGCAGCATGGTACTGCCCAGAACGTTGGCAATCGCCAGTGTCTGCTGACGACCCTCCTTCGCGAATCGCAGGGCAGCGAGCGTATCTGACGTCTCGCCCGACTGCGAAATCACCAGCACTGAAGGCTGTCGCGGATTGATTGCCGGTCTGCAGCTGTACTCGCTGGAGTACTCAACATCAACGGCGAGACCGCAGAGATCTTCAAAGATAATCTCCGCAGCCAGTCCCGCATGTCGACTCGATCCGCTTGCAGCGATCAGCACCTCGCCGCGCGAATTAAGCCATTGTTCCATCGGCGCGAAAACGTCCTGCTTCAGGCCATCGCCATCAAGATAGAGATCGAGGGTCCGTTGGATTGCCGCTGGCTGCTCGAAGATCTCGCGCAGCATAGCATGAGGAAATTCAGTCACGTTAGGAAAGGTCCTTCCTGAGCGGATGCGTAAAGACCACCTCCGCTGGTGCGCAGCAGTACACCTGTAATTCTAAGTGCTAGGGATGCTGCTTAAATTTAGAGCCTGCGTAGCCTTGCGCAGGCCTCGTCTAAATCGTGATCCTTCTTGGCGAAGCAGAAGCGCAGCAGCTCCTCGCCGCGTCCCGGCCTGAAGAACGCCGATCCCGCTACGGAAGAAACACCAATCTTGGCCAGCAGATGGCGCGCTTTCTGCGCCGCAGTCTCGCCGGGCAACCGTGTCGCGCGCGCCAGCACGTAGTAAGCGCCTGCCGGAACACTCGGTTCCATTCCTGCGTCGTGCAGCGCCGAGACGATGCGCTCGCGCTTCGACTGATGATCCGCCGCAAGCTGCGTGTAGAACTCTGGCGCTAGCTGCTCAAGTCCTGCCGCTGCGCCATGCTGCAGTGCCGAAGGAGCACAGACATTTGTGAGGTCGTGGAAGTAGCCCATTGCCGCCGTCCACTTTGCGTCGGCGGTTACGTAGCCAAGCCTCCAACCCGTCACGCTGAATGTCTTGCTGAAGCCCGACATCACAATCGTCCGCTCGCGCATGCCTTCGAGAGTCGCCAGGCAGATGTGCTTCTTGCCGTCATAGACGAAGTACTCGTAGATCTCGTCGGTGAAGACGAACAGATCGTGCTCGCGCGCAAGCTCGGTAACAGCCTCCAGTTCCGCTCGGCTGAACACCTTTCCGCTCGGATTGGCCGGAGTGTTCACGATCATGGCCCGCGTCTTTGGCGTGACCGCTGCCCGCATTGCGTCCACGTCGAGCGCCCAATCGGGTTCAGCCAAGGGAACCAGCACAGGCTTGACGCGCATCGACTTAAGTGTGCTGACGTGATAGCCGTAGAATGGCTCGAAGATCAGGACTTCGTCGCCCGGATTCAGCAGTGCCATGCAAGCCGCATGCAATCCAGCCGTTGCGCCGCATGCGACCAGAACCTCCGTCTCAGGATCGTAACGGAGTCCGTAATCGCGGTGCTGCTTTTCAGAGATGGCTTGGCGTAGCCGTTCGATACCGTCAA
>DATNFD010000006.1:0-19851 GCA_035606555.1 Occallatibacter sp. | reverse complement strand
TAGCCGAAAGGTCCCTTCTGCTTTAGTTAGTCACATGTAAGGTGATCTATTCGTTCACCGCCCGGGCTCTCGGGGCAATACAGGTTGGAGGACCCGCTAAGCACTGCAGGTTGCCTCCCCTGCTGTACGAAAGGCTCCCTGCAAAGACTATTTGCTACAGGGGTCAGTGAGGGATGGTGTTGTCAGGTATAGACGGTTGCGGCGGCGTTACAGCCTGCGCGGGAGGACGTGGCCAACGCGGCACTTCGTTCTGTGATTCACCGCCAGGAGTTGGCTGCTGCTGTCCCTGCACCCCGATCGATGCACCTGAAACGACAAGTTCAACTCGTCTATTTTTCGCGCGTCCTGATGCAGTTGAGTTGCCCGCAATCGGATCATTCTTCCCAAACCCTTCAGCGCTTACGTTGCTCTCATGCACGCTCTGACTCACCAGGTAGTCCTTAACACTGTCGGCTCGCTCTTCTGAGAGCTTCTGGTTGTACTCTGCCGATCCGATGCTGTCCGTGTATCCCTCCACCTGAACTTTCAGGTCAGGGTAAGCCAGTAGAATGCCGGATACCTTCGCGAGCTTTTCACGCGCTGCCGGCTTCAACGTGTACTTATTGAAATCAAACAGAACATCCGGCATTTCCATGATCAATCCGCGTGCCGTTTCACGGGTCTCGAAAACTGCACTGAGCTGCGCTTTCAGACGTTCACGCGCCTGTTGCTCCTGCAGAGCAAGTTGTTGTGATTTCTGTTCGGCTTCCTGCTGTGCCTGCTGCGCCTTCTCTGCCTGTGCCTGAGCAGCTGCCGCGGCCGCTTCGGCCCGGGCACGTTGCGCTGCTTCAGCCTGCTCACGTTGTGCAGCCTCCTGTTGCGCCTGAGCTGCTTGCTGCTGGGCAAGTTGCGCCTGTTCAGCTTGCCGCTTTGACTTCTCCGCGCGCTCACGGGCTTCCTGAGCATTCTGCTCAGCCTGTTCCTTCGCGACCCGCTGAGCTTCATCGTCTTCTGCCTTGATTTTACGGATCGTCATAATGCGCGCGTCTTCCGAGGCTTGGACCGCCTCTCGCGCATACGTGATCGACTGTTTCGTGTCGTGCTTCTTCCCGTTGAACATCTCGGCATTATCGAGGTCTGACTTCGCTGCCGCCATCGCGTCCGGAGCGTACTTCCCTGCTCCCGCCGCATCCGCTATCATCACGGCGTTCTCCGCTTCGTAGATCTCAAGCGGAGTCTTCCCCTTTCGCGTGATCGGATGCAACACAGTATGACGACCCGCCGTGTTGGCATAAGCACCGCGCGGCAGAAGCTCGTAGTGAGCCGTGACTGGCTCGATGATCCCTGATGTGCCTTTCGTTGCAATGTTCTGTGCAACCACGAGATCCGAAGGCATTGTCACTGCGAAGTAAGGTTCGGCCGTCACCATCAATCCGAACGTCTGCAAATTCGTTGTCACGCTGATATGGCTCTTGTCGTCTCCCGTGGTCAACACCTCACCAAGGTTTACCGGCCGCCCCTCGGGCGTGATCGCCCACAGCACATACGTTAGATACTCTTCTCCAAATCCATTCGCGGGCGACAGATTCTCAAGATTTGCATCGATCGAAGTGCGCCCGTTATGCGCCTCCACTTTCGCCTCGCCCTTCGCCTTTGGCATCAATTGAGTTCCTACAAACGCGATCTTTGTCTCACCCGATCGATGGAAGTAGTTAATGGCAGGCAGGGTACGATCCACTACCTGAACCTTGTAGTACGCCACCCCGTCCTTCATCTGCACTTGTCCCTGCCCCTGCTGATCTTGCGTGGAAGTGGGATTCGGAACTTGTGCCGCCAATGGGGGGGTAAACAACATGGCCCGAACCAATGCAAACAGCAAGCCCGAATAGATGGATTGACATGTAAGCCTCACTTCAAACTCCTTGGTGATCCAGCGCAAACTGGCATAATGTGCGTTTCAAAACGTTCGAGCCAAATGGATGCCCTTCAAGGTCGTCAAGTTGTCCTAGCCTCCCCCAAGTCAGTGATTCGTAAGTAGATTGTCGATGAGAGGCTTCTCTTTTTAGAAAAAGAGCGCGTGGTTGCTCCAATCCCGAAAGTGACTTTCGAGACTTCAAACTTTAGTTAATGTCTTCTGAGATTCCGAATCGCCGATAGACTCTCTGCAGAGTCCTCTCCAAGGAGACACACGTGAAGTTATCGCGCCTCGCCGAATTTGGCTTTTTCGCGCTTCTCTGCCTGTCGGCCACTGCACTCAGGGCCGAAGTGCAGATCTCTGTCAACGTCGGCGTTGAACCGGTCTGCCCCTACGGGTACTTCAACTACGCGCCCTACAATTGCGCTCCCTTCGGCTATTACGGACCCACATGGTTCACCGGTGGCGTCTTCCTCGGATCCGGCCCGTGGTTCCGCGGTCCTGTCGGATTCCGCGGCTATATCGATCGCACGTATGATCCACGATTCGGATATCACGGCCCGTTCCCCGGTCGGGGCGAGCGCGCCGACTGGGGTCGCCATCGCGGATGGGAAAGGAGCTTCCACGCCCGTGAATACCGCGAGGAAGTTCGCCACGACAACGGCCATCATTACGGCCAGTACAAAGATCACAACGATTACGGCAGAGGACGCGAACACAAAGACCACGGGCATGGTCATGATCGCGAGCACGACGATCACGGCCACGGACACGGCCGCCATTGATCGCATGCGACCTGAGCGCCAAGCCTCGCCGCCACAATGACTATCATCCTGAGCGCAGCACAGCGAAGACGATGGACCCGCAGCTGAAGCACGATACTCAAACAAAAGCCCCGCATCTCGCCGGGGCTTTTCTCATGTGGTGAACCTTTGCCGATAATCACCGGCTCGTGGCAATCATCTGCGCGGCGTGCTGCAAACTCGTATCCGTCACCTTCGCACCCGAGAGCATCCTCGCAACCTCATGTGTTCTCGCGCGATCGTCCAGGAGCCGGATATTCATCTTCGTCCGTCCGTGGTCTTCCTTCTTTTCCACTACAAAATGCTGATCCGCAAAAGCCGCAATCTGTGGCAGGTGCGTTACGCAGAGCACCTGCTGCGCGCGCCCCAGCGCCTTCAGTTTCTGCCCCACGGCATCCGCCGCACGTCCGCCAATACCGATATCAATCTCATCGAACACGAGCGTTCGTGGTGTAGGCAGCTTCTTTCGCGTCTTTGCCGCAGCCTCTTCGACGGCCACCTTCAGCGCCAGCATCACTCGCGACATCTCACCGCCCGACGCAATCTCGTGCAGAGGCTTCAACGGTTCTCCTGCGTTCGTTGCGATCCGGTACTCCACTTCATCCCAGCCATGCTCGGTCCAAGCCGATTCCTGCTCATTGCCCGCGACCGAAATCTCGAACCGCACCTTCATGGCAAGCGAATTGATCTGAGTCTCCGCCAGTTTCGCGAGCTTCGCCGCGGCACTCCTCCGCTGCTCCGACACCGAACTGGCCGCCTGCTTGTACGCCTCCGCGGCTTTCGCCAGTGCAGTACGCAAGCCCTTCAAGGTTTCGTCGCGATCCTCTACCTCCGTCAGCTTTCCCTGCACGTCCTCGCCCAATGCAATCACTTCATCGACGGTCTTGCCATATTTCCTCTTCAGGCGATCAAGCAGCGCTAGCCGATCCTCGATCTCCGATAGCCGCTCCGGCGAAGCATCGATCCTCTCCGCATAGTCCCGAAGTGTCGCGCTCACATCTCCCACGATCGCCCGCGCTGATGCAATCTGCTGAGCCGATTCATTAAACTTATCGTCATACCGCCCCAGCTCATCAAGATTCTTGCCCGCGGAGCGCAGAGCCGCCTCTGCGGAAGCTCCGCCTTCATACAACTGATCGAATGCGCCCATAGCGGCTGCGTACAGCTTCTCGGCATTCGACAGCACGCGCTTCTCCGTTTCGAGCTTCTCGTCTTCTCCGGCGGTGAGGTTCGCCGAAGCAATCTCCTTCGCCTGAAAGCTCCACAGGTCCACCATCCGCAGCCGCTCCTGCTCATTCGTCAGCAGGTCATCCAGCTTCGCCTGCGCGGTTCGCCACGCTTCGTATACCGCCGCAACCTCATCAGTCGAGATCGCCCCGAACCTATCCAGCAATATCCTCTGCTGCGTCTGATCGAAACTCGCCAGCGTCTCCGATTGCGCGTGCACCAGCGCCAGTTCCGGGGCAAGCTGCCGCAGCACAGCCACCGTTGCCTGCTGGTTGTTTATGAATACCCGGCCCTTGCCCCCTGCAAGAATCTCGCGCCGCAGGATGATTTCTTTCCCCTCGGCATCGATCCCGTTCTCTTCAAGAATCGCCTCCGCCGCCGGAGTCGCTTCGAACACGCATGCCACAACGGCCTTCTCCGCTCCGTGCCGCACGATCTCGGTCGACGCCTTGCCTCCCATCAGCAGCGCAAGTGCATCCACAAGAATCGACTTGCCTGCTCCGGTTTCTCCCGTGAGCAGGTTCAGCCCCGGCCCAAACACCGCAATGGCGTGATCGATTACAGCGTAATTTTCGGCGCGTAATTCAACGAGCATGAGAGGTCAATCCGAGCGCAGCATAGCACGAACGCCATGCCTGGCGGCTAAACCGCGCGGAATGCGCAGCTTCAGGCGCACCACATCGATAACTTGGAGCGCTCCCACACGTCTGATACCGTGGATACTGAGGTAAAAACCAATTTTCACAGCTACTTTGCTCCTCGCGTTTCAGGCTGATTCGGGCGCTCCCGCGGGTCCCGTTTCCACGGGTACCGGAGCGCTGATGGAGATGCTCAGTAATATCGGCGGTGTCGCGCTCGGCGTCCTCGTCCTGCTCCTGATTGCCAGTCTCTACTCCTGGACGATCATCCTCGGCAAAATAGGCACCTTCGGCAAGGCCACGCGCGAAAGCCGTAACTTCATCAACGCCTTCCGCCGCGCAACTCGTCTCCAGGAAGTCGCCGCCTTTGCCGACAATTACAAGTCCAGCCCCCTCGCTCAGGTTTACGTCGACGTCTACGAAACCTACAAGCGTCAGACCGGCGGCTCCGGCCCACCGCGCAATCTCGCTCCACTCGAACGCTCCGCGCAAACTGCCGCCAGTGAAGCCGTCACAGCGCTAGAACGCCGCCTCACCTGGCTCGCCACCATTGCCGCCACCAGCCCCTTCATCGGACTCTTCGGCACCGTCATGGGCGTAGTCGACGCGTTCCACGGCCTGGGCACCGCGGGCGCAGCCACACTCCGCGCCGTCGCACCTGGGATCTCCGAAGCGCTCATCACCACCGCCGCCGGACTCTTCGTCGCCGTCCCAGCGGTCGTCGCTTACAACCAGTTCGCTGCCCGCATCAAGGTCTTCGCATCGGCAACCGATGACTTCTGTCGCGAGCTATTGAACTCGCTCGAAGAAATCCCGGCACGCAGTTCCGCTCCGCCGCGCGACGAGCCGCAAGAGGTGGGACGTGGCTTTCACGACTAGCTCCGGAAAAACGCAGTCCTCCCTCGCGGACATCAACATCACGCCGCTCGTTGACGTCGTGCTCGTCTTGCTCGTGATCTTCATGATCACCGCGCCTGTCCTTCAGTCCGGCATCGAGGTCAACGTACCGAAGACACGCACCGTCAAGGAAATCACCGAACAGCGTCTCGTTGTCACCATCGATCGCGATCAGAAGGTCTTCCTCGGCGACAATCCCATAAACGTGCACGATCTCGGCCAGCGCCTTCGCGACGCCAGCGGCCCCGACACAAAGAAAGTGATCTATCTTCGCGCCGACGAACGCGTCCCCTTCGGCGCATTCGCCAGCGTGATGGATGCCGTGAAGCAAGCCGGCATCACCAACATCTCTATCGTCACCCGCCCTGTCGAGGGCAAAGGAAAATAGCAATGCAAAAGACTTCGGCGCGCGAACGAGAATGACCAGCGCATGACTTCAGTCGTACCGTCGAACAATAAGCGTCAGGGATGCCGAAAAGGCCTGAATCAATTCCGGGGGCTTTAGCCCCTGCATCAACCAATGAGCAGCCCCTTCTTCCAAGCCGGTAATCACCTTCAGCAGGAGCTGGCCCCCGAGCCCTTCGCCAAACCTGCCGCCGGCGCCGTACTGCTCCACTGCGGAATCGTCATTGCCATCGTCGTCTACGGAGTCATCGGCGGCTTCTTCCATCGCAATCTATGGGGCGGGGCAGGTCCGGGCGGGGCCATCCAGGTCAACATCACCAGTTCCATCCCGCTGCCCTCTGACCACCCGCCCAACCAGAACGTCCTCGCCACCGAAAAACCCAGCGAAGCTCCCGCTCCTCCGGAGCCCAAAGCCAAGCAGGCCGAAGACGAAACCGCGATTCCGATTCAGGGCAAGGTGAAGAAACCGCAGCAGCAGGAAGTCAAGCAGACTCCGAAGCACCAGCCTGATGTTCCGAAGAACACCGCCCAATACGGCGAGCAGGCCGGCACGCAACTGCCGCGTGCCATGGCGCAAGGTGCAGCCACCGGTCCAACGACAGTTACGGATGCTAACTTTGGCAGCCTTTTCGGCTGGTATGTAGACAACATCAACCGCAAAATGGATGCAAACGGCTACCGCTCGCTTGCCGATCCCCACACACCCAAAGGCGCGCGCGCCTATATCTCTTTTGGAATCGCTCGCGATGGCTCCGTGAGCCAGGTACGGCTCGATCGCTCCAGCGGCAGCCCAACGTGGGACCAGGTATGCGTGCGCGCCGCACAACGCGTCGATACCTTTGGTCCCCTGCCCGCGCAATATCGCGGAAGTAACCTGAATGTCTCGTACTACTGTGAATACTAGGACACCTAACGCCATCCACATTAAAATGGACTCCGATAAGAGACACGCAGATTTCCCAACTCACCACTTTCCGCGCAACACGCAGCATCCTGCGCAACGCGCAGCATCACCCCAGGAAGGGTTTAGCGTTCTCATGAAACTTACTTTACGGTTTGGTTTTTCGATTCTCGCCTTCGTTGCGGTCGCATCGCTTCCCTCCTTCGCACAGGATTGGGTCCGCACCGGCTCCGGTCTCGGCAACGCCCCCATCCGTCTCGCCGCCGCAGATTTCAAGCAGGTCGGCGCCGATCCGCAAACGCCGGCATTGAAAGCCACCTTCGACGCCACCCTCTTCAGTGATCTTCAGAACGCCGGCGTCTTCGATATGGTCTCGAAGAGCTTCAACCCCCAGGGCACTCCCGGCTCGCAGCAGGAGATCAATCTCTCGCAGTGGTCCGCCAACCCTGCCAACGCGGCGATGGTTGCCTTTGGCGCTCTCTCCGCAGCAAACGGCCGCCTCACCGTCTACGGCTTCCTCGATGACGCGCGCAATACCGCCAACCCCCAGGTCCTCGGCAAGCAATATAACGAAGCCGCAACCGAAGACATGGCGCGCACCGTCGCCCACCGGTTCGCTGACGAAATCATTCTCCGCCTCGGCGGCGGTATCAACGGCATCGCCGAAACCAAAATCTTCTTCATCAGTAATCGCACCGGCTCCAAAGAAGTGTGGGAAATGGACTACGACGGCCAGAATCAGCACGCCGTCACCCACCTCGGCAGCATCTCGCTCTCGCCCCGCATATCACCCGACAACTCTCGTGTCGCCTTCGCTACTCTCGGCAAACTTGGCTGGTCTATTCGCATGTACTCGCTCGAATTGAACCGGCTCGTCTCCTTCCCAGCAGGCGCCGTAGGCGGAAGCAATACCAGCCCAGCCTGGTCAGCCGACGGCACCAAGATCGCCTTCTCTTCCTCGCGATCCGGCGACCCCGAAATCTGGATCTCCGATGCCGGCGGTGGCGGCGCGCACAAGATCACGTCCTTCCGCGGACCCGATGTCGCTCCTACCTGGAACCCCCGCACCAGCTCCCAGCTCGCCTGGGTCAGCGGCCGCACCGGCCTGCCGCAGATCTACACCATGGATCAGGACGGCGCGGGAGTCACTCGCCTCACGGATAGCGGCTACGCAGTCTCGCCCTCATGGGCGCCTAACGGCCAGTTCCTCACCTTCGCGTGGAATCGCAAGTACGGCCCCGGCGCTCCCGGCGGACAAGACATTTATCTCATGGATATATCCACTAAACGCTGGGTCCAGCTCACCCACGAGTCTGGCAGCAACGACTTCCCTTCCTGGTCTCCCGACAACCGCCACATCGTCTTCGAGCGCACCGTCGGCGGAAGAGCCCAGATCTGGTCCATGCTTGTCGACGGCACTCAGCAGAAGCAACTCACCACATCCGGCCAGAATTTCATGCCCAACTGGAGCTGGAAGTAGCTTCAAAACTGGGGCCCACGCGATCCGGGAGCCACAGCTACGCTGCTACACCCTTTCCCGTTTTGCTATTCCTGTTTGACTCCTGCTGAACCAGCCATTTTGAACACCGTCGTCCGAAATGGCTGGTGTAAGATTCGCATGATTCATCTCCGAGGTGATTCATGAAGTCTGCTCGCATCTTCTTCACTTTCTTTGCGTCATCACTCCTGGCCCTGGCGCAATCGCAATCATCCCTCTCCACTAAATGGGAAGAGCTCACCGCTCCCGATTTCGTCCAGGCAATCCATCAGGCGCAAGGCGTCTGCATCCTGCCGTTCGGCATCATCGAGAAGCACGGACCGCATCTTCCCCTCGGCACCGACCTCCTCGACGTCCGCTTCGCCGTGACGAACGCCGTCAAGCAGGAATACGCCGTCATCTTCCCTGAGTACTACTTCGGACAGATCTTCGAAGCACGCCAGCAGCCCGGCACACTCGCGTACAGCCTCTCCACGCAGCTCACATTGTTGCAGGAAACAGTCAGTGAGATGGACCGCAACGGTTGCAGGAAGATCGTGATCGTCAACGGACACGGAGGCAACAACTCACTGCTTCCGCTCTTCGCCCAGGCGCAGTTGACCAGTCAGCGCGACTACGTAGTCTATGTCTTTGGCCTGCCTAACGAGAACGTTCCCGGCCGCCCCGCACTCAAGACACCGTTCGACATGCACGCCGGCGAAGTCGAAACGTCGAACATGCTTATCGCCCGTCCGGATCTCGTTCACCAGGATCGCGCCAGTTCGCAGTCAGGTGCCGATCAGAAGCGTCAGAATCTCCCCGACTCTGTTTACACCGGAATCTGGTGGTATGCGCGCTTCCCCAATCACTACGCCGGAGATGCCTCCGCCGCCAACAAAGAACTAGGTGAGTTCGATCAGAAAAGCTGGTCCAAAGAAATCGCGGAAGCACTCAAAGCCATAAAAGCAGACGCCGTCAGCCTCAAGCTTCAGAACCAGTTCTTCGAAGATGCAAAACACCCGCTCGACACGAAGCAGTAGAACCCTCAACCATGCGTTTCTTTTTGACCGGAACCGAGCGAAGCTCGGTGTACGTGCAGTTGTCTTTGCTGCGTTCTCACAAGAGGTGGGTGCCCCAGGCCTCGATTCTGAGACCTGGGAAACGACAATGGCCGCGTTGCATAATCAACGGGAAGACCAGCCTAACGGATCGATCTCAACAACCCCATCATCTCGCGCTCCTGCTTCTCAATCGACTCCAGAAGCCTGAATTGCGTCCTGCACCGATCCAGGTTTTGCCCTGCCCGGCTCACCTTGTAATAGGTATCTCCCGCAAGGTGATCCGCCAGGAACCGAACCCCCTGTTCGAACACAATCACCTTCGCGCCCGCAATCAGCGATTCGCGTTCTTCTAACGTCAGGAAATCCCCAGCCCCCGCCAGATAACCGCGCAGGACAGCCTCAAAGAACGTGAACCGCATCTGCACCTGTGCAACATCCTGTTGATCTTCGGCTGCCGGACAGGTCATCGTCCGTACCATGTCGCCGAAGTCATACGCTGCGAAACCTGGCATCACCGTATCGAGATCAATGACGCAAATCCCCTCGCCTGTCCGCTCATCCAGCATCACATTGTTCAGCTTGGTGTCGTTGTGCGTTACGCGCTCCGGCAAGCCACCCTCGACGAGCAGCCCCGCGATGAATCTTCGCTTCATCGCAAAGGCAATCTCATCCCGAACATGCTTCGCCTGTCCGGCAGCATCTGCATCCACGGCAAATTCGAAATCCGTATACCGCTTCGGAGTATCGTGAAAATGCGGAATGCTTTCCGCCAGCCGCTCCCCCGGCACGTCCGCGAGCATCCTCTGAAAGCCGCCAAAGGCCTTCGCGGCTTCAAAAGCCTGCCGCTCCGACTTCACCTCGTCAAACGTCTTGGCGCCTTCAATAAACCGGTACGCCCTCCAGTACCGCTCCTCATCATCCACGTGCCACGTGGTTGCTTCGCGGGTTGCTACCAGTTGCAGCACCCGCCTGTCCGCATCCTCCATACCCTCTATCTGCGAACGCACGTGTGTAGTAACGCGTCGGATGTTCTCCATCACCGCCACAGGATTCTTGAAGATCTTCGTATTGATTCGCTGCAGAATAATGTGCGCGGCGCGGCGTCCACCCTCGTTGAATCTGACGCTGTAAGTATCGTGAATATGGCCGCTGCCGTAGCGAACTGCGCTCTCAAACTCTCCATCGATCGCGAACGCCTTCGCAACGGCAGCCACCGTGTGCTCTTCAATCATCGCCAAAGCTTCCTGGGATACGTGCCACCCTCCACCAGCCTCAGAATACTCTGCACAACGCGCGGGTGATCCTCACGGTAGGTCACTCCGAACCACGCATCCCCTGATCGCAGCACCTTCACCCGCGCCGCTCCCGCATGAATAAGCGTGCTTACGGTGCTCGGAATATAGCACTCTGCTTTCAGATCCTCTCCATAACGCTTCAGGAAGCGCTGGAACTGGTCATGGAGTTGTCCAAAAATCTGCGGCGTGAAACCCCACATATTCATGCTCACCATCTCGCCGCCGTTCAGCACCGTCTCCTGACCCTCTGCATCGATATCGGTGATGCGCGGTCCCTCGCGCTCAATTGACTTTAGCTCTGTAATGTCTTGCAGAAGCCCATCTTCGGAGACATGGCACACCCCACGCGCCACTGTTCCGAACTCAGACAGCGTATTGCGCAACACGAAACCCACCATCGCGTAATCCGAGCTTCCCGTCTGCAGATGCTGCCCCAGTATCGTGAAGCTCCCGGCTCCGTAAAAATCATCCGCATTGATCACCGCAAACGGCTCGCGGATGACATTCGCGGCCATCAGGATTGCGTGCGTCGTTCCCCACGGTTTTGTGCGTCCCTCCGGAATGGAAAAACCAGGTATCAGCTTCCCAACTTCCTGAAAAACATACTCAACCGGAACCCGCTTGTCGTAGCGCGCGCCAATAGTCCTCTTGAATGCATCTTCGATCTCTCTGCGGATGACGAACACAATCTTCCCAAACCCCGCTCGGCGAGCATCGAAGATTGAGTAATCCATAATTGTTTCGTCATCGGGCCCGACGGGATCCAGTTGCTTCAGCCCGCCATAACGACTTCCCATTCCAGCGGCCAGGACAAGAAGTGTAGGAGAAACCATGGCATCCATCCTTCCTTTTAGCGTTGAGCGTCTTCGCGGCTGTCCGCGCTTTTGCGGTGATCCGCGCCTTCAGCCGGCAGGATGTCGAGCGTGAGTACCTGGAATGGAGCGAGATGGAACTCATGTGCTTCTTGCGCACGAAGCACAATCGCCGGGCGCCCTGCATCTTCCTTCCAAGGGCTTCGAGCACTATACACCTTGGCGGCATCAGGCGGCAGTTCAAGCGCATCCTTCAGCCGCAGACTGATTATCTGCTCATGGTCGCTCGGATTCCGCAGCACCAGTATTGCCTTCTGCGGAATCCACGCACCCCATCCATACACCTCGAGCCATGCCGGATCGCCGCCCACCCAGTGCGTATCCTTCAGCACCTCCTGGTTCTCGCGCCACCACTTCGCTGCCTCCGCCAAGTCATCCCAGTTTCGCTCGCTTAGCAGCGCCGGTGTGATGTACATCTCCTGAAGCTGTGTCCCCGTCCCGAAGTACGACCGGACCTCGTTCTTGAAGTCGTTCCCCAAGTCTGTGTTCAGCTCCTTGTGCTCCCTCGCATAAATGATTCCATGCAGCATCAGCGAATTCAGCGGGTACAGAGGCCCCATCTGCACCACGTTCCTGTATGTCTGCGCGTCGCGGTACGTGATCCAGCGTTCGCGGTAGGTTCCTACACCTGCGTAGTTGTCATCATCCCCGCCACGCCAGATCGAATCCGCATGCATCACCCAGAACGGCGACGGCCACGTTCCCGTCGTCAGATTGACAAAGAGATCCGGCTTCACCGCTCGAAGCTCCCCAATCAGATGAATCATTGCCGAGAAATCACTGTCAAACCGACTCCCCTTGAAGACCGAATCAGCGTTCCCCGTCCCATCAAACTTGAACTGATTCACTCCGTACTTCTCAATCATCTCCAGCGCGACTTTCTTGAATGCCTCGTAGTACTTCGGCCCCGAAAGCGCATACCCGCCGCTCACGATCTCGTATCCCGCACCCCTTCCAAACGCAATTCGCTCCTGCTTTGGCTTCGAGTACCCACCCCACGGCGACATCCAAACACCCGGATCAGCTCCATACTTTTCCGCCGCCTGTTTAAGTGGAGTAAACCCATCCGGAAACCCGCTGTTGAAGTTCCAGAGCGAGTCGTGCCTATCCCATCCGTCGTCAAACAGAAATGAATCCAGCTTCACGCCGCGCTTCACCGTCAGCTCATGTCCGAATGCGTGAATCCGGTCTACCGCATCCGTTGCTGTGTACGGCGTGAAATAGCCAAGGTCGTACCACGAGTTGTAATGCAGAAACGACCGATATGGGTGCGCCCTTTCTCTCTCCAGATACGTTAGGAAATCCCTTCGCATCTGCCCCTCGTGTGCCACCCCGATCACCGAGGAATACGTAACCGCCTGCCCGGCCTTTAGTGGCAGTTCCCTCTCGATCCACGTCTCTGCCCGCGCCCCCGTCACCTTGCTGACTGACAAAGGGTGCTCAAGTCCTGCAAACAGATTGCCCGCCACAATTGGTGAACCCGCCACGGATCCAACAACAGAAGCACCGGGCAAACTGAGATCGATCAGTTCCACTCGGCTGATCGGGACATCTTGTTCGCCTTGCGCCGTGATCATGACGACCTGCCGGATGTAGTTCGACCCATTCAGCAGCACGATCGACCAACCGACGCCAACCGAGTGATCGGCAGTCTCAAACTGCGACTGCACTTCCTCTCCAGAGTCTGCGTCCGCGGCCCTCGGTGATCGCATGTCCGGCTTGATCTGCACTTCCCTGGGTTCGCCTCTCAACTTCAGGCTTTTCGCATCCAGAATCCTCCCATCCCCAAGAAGGACTCTGAAGGCTACAGGTACCTGAACCTCTGTTCCATGCAGCCGGTCGCTGATCACCAGCCCCGACAATCCTCTATTTGCCAGTGACCACCGTGCGCCGATCATACGATTCTGTAGTGCAAAACTCGTCCTTTTTTCGGATACCGTCACATCTCCAGGACCTTGCCGGGCTTGGCTACTCGCCTGAGCTGCGAAACATAGCTGCGCTCCAAGCAACAGCGCACCAGCGATCCGCGATCCACCGCTGCAACCGATTCTGCAATTACCTCTCGTATCGATCTCCGCCCATCGTCCTACTCGCAATTGCCAATTCTACAACTACTTACGAATACCTTTAAACGAGAGATTCTTGCCGGTCGCACTGACCATGCGGCGTTTGTAGAGATTCCGTCACCGCTGACTCTCGGCTCGCACCTAGCACCCCCACCCCAGAATCTCAAAGCAGAGAATATCCGCAGATAACACCACGAGGTGAACTACATCACCAATTCGAACACCTTACGGAGCTAAAATGGAAACGTCACCAAGCTCGCATTTAATTTGCGGAAGGAGTCAGGAATTGAAACGTTGCGCTCGTATTCTGTCTGCTGTTTTGCTGGTTTTCGCTTTGGTCGCCATCTCGGGTTGTAAGAAAAAGACCCCCCCACCCCCCCCGGCGGCGCCACCTCCAGCCGCCCCAGCTCCCACCGCCAAGATCTCGGCTCAGCCCGAATCGATCTCCGCGGGCGATCAGGTCACGCTCACGTGGAAGACCACGGATGCAACCAGCGTCTCCATCGACGGTATTGGGGATGTCCCGACTTCGGGCACCAAGACCGTGACGCCGACCGCTTCCACCAACTATCACCTGGTCGCCAAGGGTGACGGTGGAACAGCAGAAGACACCGCGCGTGTCACAGTCACCGCCCCTCCGCCGGTGCAACAGCCCACGCACACTATGTCCACCGAAGAAGAGTTCAAGGCAAATGTGTCTGACATCTTCTTCGACTACGACGCATACGACGTTCGTGCCGATCAGCAGGCAACGCTCTCCAAGGACGCAGCCTACCTGAGCAGTCATCCGACGCTTAAGATCGTCATTGGCGGTTACTGCGACGAGCGCGGCTCTAATGAGTACAACCTTGCTCTCGGCCAGAATCGCGCGGATGCCGTTAAGAATGCTCTCGTCCAGGCCGGCGTTGCAGGTGATCGCATCCGCGTCGTCAGTTATGGAAAGGAAAAGCCCTTCTGCACCGAATCAACCGAAGCGTGCTGGCAGCAAAACCGCCGCGGCGGCCTTTCGCTCGATCAGTAAACCCGTGGGCGGCATCGGATACTCACCGATGCCGCCTTTTCCTCGTACTTTTGATCACTTTCATTCAGTTCGAAGCAGCGAACTTTCCGCTCGAGCCCGTCTAAACAACATCGCGTTCTTCAGACGCACGCATCCCATCCTGTAGGTGATCGATGCTAAAAGCATTCACAGTTCGTCATCGCTCAGTTGCAGCCGCAGTGCTCGCGGCAGCAATTGTATTCATGCCTGTCCGGGCGCACGCTGCTTCCAAGGAAATCATCGCTCTCCAGACCCAGGTGCAGCAGCTCCTCGACATGGTGCAGCGCATGCAGTCCACCCTCGACCAGAAGTTCGGTGTTCTCCAGCATCTCGTCGAGCAGACTGCCGACAATGCAAACCAGATGACGCAGACAGTGAATTCCCTGCAGCAGAAACTGAACCAGCAAAACGATGCCCTCAGCGGCAAAATTGACACGGCTTCCGGCCAGGTCCAGTCTCTCAATGACTCCGTCGATGAGTTGAAGACCCGCATCGCCAAGCTCGACAAGTCCGTTCAGGACCTTCAAAACCAGCTTCAGAACATTCAGGCACCACCAGCCGGAACCCAACCTGGTATTGCGCCCACCGGAACCCCTGAAGGTGGAGTCCCCTCCGGTGCACCGGGCGTTGCCAATCCTCCAACGGCCAGCGCAGCACCCGCTCCTCCGCTGAAGGAGACCTTTCAGGCCGCTCTTCGTGACTACAATGCCGCCAAGTACTCCGTCGCCAGCGGTGAATTCCAGGACGTGATTCACTACTACCCACTGGATGACCTCGCCGGAAGCTCGCAGTTCTACCTCGGCGAAATCGCATATCGTCAGCAGGATTACGCGGAAGCCATCAAGAACTACAACGCCGTTCTCGAAAACTTCAGTGGAAGTGCCAAGGCCTCCACAGCTCAGCTCCACAAAGGCTTCGCTTTGATTTCAAGCGCTAAAAAGGAAGCCGGCATCCACGAACTTCGGTTGCTCATCCAGCGCCACCCGCAAACACCGGAAGCCGCTCAGGCCCGCGCCAAACTCAACGCCTTGGGAGTGCACACCACCGCCTCCCAGCGCTGATCCGTCCTTACATTTACAATTCCGATCCGGTTTGCCGTCGAGCAACCGGATTTTCTGTTTTCATCCAATTTCCAGTTGCCATCCCCCCAGTTCATCGGATATCTCTCAGAACGCGCCTGTACTCACCGGATACAAATTACAGGCCAAAGATAGACCAACTTTTCCCCGCTCTTGACCAGCCTAGCCTGTAGCAGTGCGACGGGTTCATTTCGAATCGCATCGCATCCGGTTCGCGATTGAAAACAATCCAAGTCTCATCCCAAGCTTCTAGAGGAGAAACAATGGCAACCAAGAAGACCGAAACGTCAAAAGCTCTCGGCGCCACACTCGAAGCCGCCCGCAAAGTCATCCGCGCCGGCCAGGAAAAAGCATCCGCCATCGGTCAGCCCATGAACATCGCCGTGGTCGATGCGGGAGCGAACCTAGTCGCCTTCGAACGTATGGAAGGCGCATGGCTCGGCAGCATCGACATCTCCATCAACAAGGCTTTCACAGCCCGCGCTTTTGATATCGAGACAAGGGCCTTGGGCGAAAATTCCCAAAGCGGCGATCAATTCTTCGGCATTCACGCTTCCAACCACGGCCGCGTCATGATCTTCGCCGGAGGCGTCCCCCTCAAATCAGGCGGTCAAGTCGTCGGCGCTGTCGGAGTCAGCGGCGGCTCAGGCAAGCAGGACCAGACCGTCGCCGAAGCCGCCGCAGCAGTCTTCAACTCCTGAACCCGCAGAGCTTCTTCCGTCCAACAAAAAGCCCCGCATCCCGCGGGGCTTTCGTCAGTTCCCTTATTACCTTGTTTACTCGTCCCCTGCTACTGCAGCGCCTTCATCAGCTGTTCCAGCGTCTCCTTCGGCGGCCGCGTCACCGACTGCGGCAGTGTGGCCAGCGGCTCATCCACCATGTTCAGCAGATCGGTAAAGGTCGGCTTCTGGGTATCGATGTAGAACACGCCGGTCAGCACTTCGTGGTTGGCTTCTGCCTCCATCAGCGTTTTCACCGCATTCGCCTTGTCCGTCGGATCGTAATCCTCTTGCAGCTTGCGCAGACGCAGGCTTGATCCGTCGTGCATTTCCACTTCATACACCTGACCCGAATCGTAGTCGACCTCAATATCCTCGAAGCTCGCTACGAAACCCACCTCGTTCACGGGCTCATCATGATCCTGCATGAACTTGTAGCTCTTGGTCGAACCCTCGTGATCGTTGAACGTCACGCACGGGCTGATCACGTCGAGCATCACCGTTCCCTTGTGTGCAATCGCAGCCTTCAGCATCGAGAGCAGCTGTTTCTTGTCACCCGAGAACGATCGGCCCACGAACGTTGCGCCCAACTGAATAGCAAGTGCGCACGTATCGATTGCCGGTAGATCGTTGATCACGCCGGTCTTCAGCTTCGACCCGATGTCCGCCGTCGCTGAAAACTGGCCCTTCGTCAATCCGTACACGCCGTTGTCTTCGATGATGTAGATCATGGGAAGATTGCGCCGCATCATATGGACGAACTGTCCGACGCCGATGGACGCCGTATCGCCGTCGCCCGAAACACCGAGCAACATGTTCGTGTGGTTCGCCAGCAGCGCTCCCGTCGAAACCGAGGGCATACGCCCGTGCACGCTGTTGAAGCTGTGTGCCCGGCTCATGAAGTATGCCGGGCTCTTCGACGAGCAGCCAATGCCGCTCATCTTCATAACCCGCTCTGGTTCCACTCCCATCTCGTACATCGCATCGATGATGCGCTCCGATATGGCGTTATGTCCGCATCCCGCGCAAAGAGTCGACTTGCCGCCGCGATACTCAAGAACCGGAAGCCCAATGTGATTTACTTTCGGGCCTGGTGCGTTCGTCTGAGTTGCCATATTACAGGCCCTCCTTCGTTGCAAATTCCTCTGTGATGGTCCGGGCGTCGATCGGCAGCCCGTTGTAGTTCAGAATGCTCCGCAGCTTCACCACCTGATCGGCAGGCAGATCCAGCTTCAACAGGCTCGCCAGTTGCGCGTCCCGATTCTGCTCCACGATGTAAACGCGATCGTGCGACGCTACAAAGTCGTGAATTTCGTGCGCAAACGGATACGCCCGGATGCGCATGTAATCCACATCTTTGTTGTATTCCTTCTTGATCTGGTCCAGGCTCTCGGTCAATGCAAAGTCCGTCGTCCCGAACGCCAGGAATCCGACCCGCGATGTTCCGTTCTTCACCGCCACTGGCGAGGGCACAAGCTTCCGTGCGCTTTCAAACTTCCGAGACAGCCTGTCCATCACTTCCTGATACTCGTCCGGCTTCTCGGTGTATCCGGCCGACGAGTTATGCCCCGAACCTCGCGTGAAGTACGCCGCCTTCGGATGCTTCGTGCCCGGCAGCGTGCGATAGCCAATCGCATCACCATCAACATCTTTGTAGCGCGCGAAATTCCCTAGCTTATCGAGCTCTTCCTTCGTCAGCACCTTTCCACGATCCAGGGGCTTCTCAGGATACGCAAAGGGCTCTGACATCCAGTTGTTCATACCCAGATCAAGGTCCGTCAGCACAAACACCGGGGTCTGCAGCCGCTCCGCGAGATTGAATGACTCATATCCAAACTCGAAGCATTCCTTCACCGAACCCGGTAGAAGCAGAACATGTTTCGTATCGCCATGTGACAGGAATGCCGTCGACAGCAGATCCGCCTGCTGCGTACGCGTCGGCATACCAGTCGAAGGCCCCGTCCGCTGCACATCGAAAATCACGCCTGGAATCTCGGCGTAGTATCCCAGTCCGGCAAACTCACCCATCAGCGAAATGCCAGGTCCCGACGTCGAAGTCATCGAGCGCGCCCCGGCCCAGCCAGCGCCCAGCACCATACCAATCGCCGCCAGCTCATCCTCGGCCTGCACAACCGCAAATGTCGCCTTTCCTTCCGGCGTCACGCGATATTTCTTCAACAGATCGGTCGTCGCCTCAATCAGGGAAGTCGAAGGCGTAATCGGATACCACGCCACCACCGTCACGCCCGCAAACACCGCGCCCATGCCGCATGCGGCGTTGCCGTCGATGATGATCTTGCCCGCCGTCTCATTCATCTTCTCGATGACATACGGATCCTGCTTGACCAGCTTCTCATGCGCGAAATCAAATCCCGCCTTCACCGCGCCGAAGTTCAGATCGAACACCTTCTGCTTCTTCGCAAACTGCTTCCTTACGCTCGCTTCGACATCGCCAAGGTCAATCGAAAGCAGCTGCGCCACCACGCCCACGTACACCATGTTCTTCACGAGCTTGCGCAGTTTGGCTTCAGGGCATACAGCCGCAGTAATCTTGTCGAACGGAACCGGATAGCAAACGATGTCGTCCCGGTACTGCTTGAGGTTCGCATTTTCCTCGTAGATCGCCACGCCGCCCGCAGGCAGTCCCATCACATCATTCTTTGAGGTCTCGGGGTTCAGCGCCACCAGGAACTCTGTCTCGCGCGTACGGGCAACATACCCGTCTTTGCTCGCGCGAATAATGTACCAAGTAGGAAGTCCGGCGATGTTCGAGGGAAAAAGGTTTTTTCCGCTTACCGGAACACCCATTCCAAAGATGCTCTTCAGCAGCACGCTATTGGCGGATTGCGAGCCGGACCCGTTCACCGTTGCTACGTTGATGCTGAAATTGTTAACCACACGTTCTTGCGTGCTGATCGCGCCCTGTTCTTGACCCAGAGCCAGGTCTCCTGTCGCCATTTGGCGGGATTCCCTTCAAATGAGGTTCCGCGCGCCCAAATCCCAAGATTCGAAATTCATTTAAGACCGTCCGGCATCGTTGCAACCTCGCGGTCGCTGCCACCACCGGACTGTAGCTTCGGAGTTCGGGGGTTCCTGGAAAGACGCGATGGAAAGCGACAAACTTCGCTCATTAGTGATTATAGTCACTCCGTAGGTGAGCCGTACCGCTACAGGACATCCCTATTTGCACCATAAGTACCTTTCCCTGCAACGTATGTTCACTCCCGCAAAACAAGCCCGCTCCGGCAAGTGATCCAAGTCAGATTGTGAGAACTGACTCTGGACCTAACTCTAAGTATTTGAACAAACAGCGTCGGCTACATAGCATCTCGGGCGGCTGTAGATGATCAAGAGGTTGTTCCGGGATCGGAGCGGCTGATGGGCGGCTTGTAGTTGAGGCTACCATGGGGTCGATGGCGGTTGTAGTAATCGATCCATGGCTGGAGGTGGGCGTCTCTTTGCTCGGAGTCGGTCCAGT
>DATNFD010000005.1:0-32869 GCA_035606555.1 Occallatibacter sp. | reverse complement strand
GCGCGGCGGATAAGATGTTCGACGAAATGGCTGAAACGCTGGTCGTCAGGCCAATTCTGCACCATGAAAGACGCGAGCCCGATCTCGGCATCGACAGTAATGTATCTATCTTCCGCAACGGCAGTCTGAAGGTCTACGGCTCTTTGCCCCAAACAGCTCGCGAGTTCCCGCAGATGTTCAGACGTAGCGACAACGACCACACTCTCGCCCGCTTTCAATCCGGCAGCAACGAAACGGGCAAGGCTTTCGTTCAGGGCACTATCCGATTTATAGAATTGCGCGAAATGTTCACTTGGGGCAATTTCTCCCCAGAAGATTTGAGCTTTTCCAGAACCGAAACTAGACCCGGCGTTCATCTTAGCTCCTTCCGACACGCATAATTCCACCTCAATCTTAAACCAAACAATTCTGTGGGCCCGGCCGCATTTAGCAAGTTCCCTTTTTCGGAAATTCTGCGGGCCGGTAAACCGGCCCTGAGCCTTAAGCTGCGGTGCGCAATCATCTGGCTGTCGAAGAGAGCAGGACTTTTTTAGTCGTTTTTGTGTCGGGGGAAGACCCAGAAACAAACGCCCCATACCACTCACCAATTTCCGCAAATCTATCAACTAAAACCATTTGCGAACCAGCCAACCGGACCCCGCAGGGCGGGCAGGTGAGCCTCAATTTGGCTGTTTCGGGTCCTCCGGGCATGCGAGTGCTCTCTCGTTTGATTCCGGGCGCAGTTTCCGCGCTCGGAATTGTAGAACCTATTGTAAAAGATGAGGACATGAACTTTGTCGCGACGGGAAACCTCAACACTTGCCATCAGGTCGAATCACTCACCCCCACGGCATGTCACCCGCAATTTTGATGATTAGATACCGATATCGCCCTCGCGTCAGGGAGTTCCCCTCGACCGTCACCCTGAATGTACCGGAGTATTGCACCGAAGAACAGGTGACAAAGTACGGTCCACGACACTGATCGCAGTGTGGCCGGCGAGCTGCGCCGAAATGAGCAGTTCCGGTGTGCTAGCGGTGAGTGTGCGGGCGTGGCTCCAGTATATTAATCCTGAGGTTCTAGATTGTCCTGCGAAGAAAAGAGCCGATTGGCAATGGAATACGACGTGGCCACGGCGAAATTTTCGGAAGCCGTCAGAGAACTACATCTGAAGATGGGAACGTCTCCGAAGCACGAATACGATCGACTAGAGCGAGCTACTAACGAGGCGCGCGTCAGATCGGAGCACGCGCGCTTGGCGCTAGAACAACATGTCGCTGCCCATCGTTGCTAGCAAAAGGGGAGTTCTTCTCAATCGCGCACGATTTACTTAGGTTTCTCTGATCGGTCCTGATCAACGGGCTTCTGTTTTAGTATTCCGCAAGATTCTTGCTGTAGTCGAATATGTAGCTGACAGAGCCTCCAGGAGCACCATAGCCCCACAGCTTTCAACAAGGGAGCCACAAACATTTCAATCAAAACGGGTTAAAAAACACCAAATTTCAATAGAAACCAAAAAGCCATCGAACCCGGTTCGGGACCAGGGGGTCGGAGGTTCAAATCCTCTCTCCCCGACCATTAAATCCCGCAAAATCAATTCACTAGCGAATTTGCCATATCCGGCCACTCCGGAACTTGGGTCCATTTGGGTCCAATAAGCTTTTCGACATTCTCGACAGCCGTGCGCGCGTTCTCGGGAACCGATCCGATGTAAATCTCGGCGGGTGGCCCAGGTCTTGAAAATGCTGATTCGATCACAAAACGAGGGTGCCCCAGGTCTCGCTTTTGAGACCTGGGATACGGCTACGATGGCGGTGCCATTCGTACGACGAGCTCCTGCGCGTGTTGAAACGGACACGCGTTTTCGGTTGCCTCATTCTACCGGCAAAGAAAGAGACGCAGAGTCAGGCCCAAATCCCTCCTGCTGCTGGTGCTGCTGTGCTTCTGTGTCCAAGAACTTCGGAAGGACGCCTGAAACACCGCTCTGTGCGTGTTCACGGACCAAACGGGAGAACGCTTCTTCTGAGTTATCGCCCTTAAAGAGTTCTCCCACTTCAATGGGTTTTGCCGGTTCGTCCAGTGCTGCTCCCGGTGGAGCAACTTGCAGTCTCCCCACCATGTTTCGCCCGATGACGTTCAGGAGAGCGATGGAACTCGCACCAACAACCGGCCCAAATTCCTCCTGTAAGACTTGCAGGAGATACCCTTCTGGAAGATTCATCCGAAGATTGGGTGAAGTTCATCGTCCCACGGATAGGACTCAGTTCTGACATGGTCAGAGAGACGAGGCGCTCTGGCGCGACGTCAGGCAGGCCATAACGCTTTTAAAGTCTCCGACCTGTTCGAGTACACCAACGTGTTGACTGAGGACCCTCTGGACGATCATCAAGCTTCTGTTTGCAGGCTTGAGAACAGAAATAGTAGGCGTCTCCGCAAATTTCGGATTTGCCTGCCGCCTTCGAGGGGTGGATGGTCATTCCGCAGACTGGGTCCGTTACTCCGGCTCGGATCAGTGGCTGCCGAAGCACATGGTGCCTCCTTGGTTGTCATGGATGCTGACGCGAGAGGTCGAATGACCTTACACCTATCCTCTCCAGGTGCAGCCAGGACTTTCAGCCGACCGCCGCACCTTCAGATGCTTCGCCTCGCCTTTCCGAGAGGCCCGAGGCGTAAGGGTGATGCAAATCACAGTCAGACGGTACACTGTTGCTGGATTCTCGAAGTGGCAAGTGTGCGCCAGAGATGAACTTTCGCAGCAAAAGCTCATTGTTAATGTTCATTGCAATCCTCTTTTGGACTGCAGCACCGGCCTTTGCATGCCTTTCGAATAGCAGCGTGCACTCGCAGGAAGACTGCTGCACTGCCATGCCGCAAGACTGCGGTGTTGCGATGAGCGCCTCCTGCTGCCAGCTTGCTCCAAAGGACAATCCTTCGACGGTTGTCTCAGAGTATGCTCCAGAGTTCAATCAGCAACCCGGAATGAGTTGGTACTCGCCGTTCGTGCCATCTCTGATTGATTCCGGAACGATCCAGAACTCGCGTCCATCGCACTGTGCTTCAGACCCATCCCCGGGCCATCTTTCTGTGCTGAGAATCTAGCACGTCTTTCCTTCATACGTAGATCTTGAGGTTTCGTGCGTCTGCACGCGCAGATCGTGTCTGCTCGCGCGCTCGCTTGATCATGCTCCGCGAATTTGCGGGAGGGAAAGATGAAGTTCCGGGTATTTACAGGCATTCTTGTGTCACTTGGTCTCGGTGCCGGCGCAGCGTGTGGCCAGGTCAGCACAAAAGATGACGCCTTCGGCTCCGTTGCCACATTGCTGCGAGATGTACCGCAGACAGACGCGGTTCCGGCTATGGGACTGGACCAGGCGGAGCAGATCGCGCTTGAAGAGAATCCGGAGATCGAGGCGGCGGTCCGGCGTGTGGCAATGGCAAGGGCACATGTGCCTGCGGCGGGAGCGCTCGACGATCCTGTCGCCATGTATCGCGGCTGGGGCGTGCCGCTGAAGAAGCCCTGGGACTACAACGCCGCGCAGAACATGTTCAGTGTGAGCCAGACATTTGCCGGCGGCAGCAAGAGGAATCTGCGCACGAGCATCGCGGAATCCGATGTAGACCAGGCCCAGGCGAATCTTGATGCGGTGCGGCTGAACATGCGGATACGCGTGCGGAAGGCGTTTTATGACCTGATGCTGAGCCAGGACGAAACTCGAATTCACAGGCAACACGTAGCCATTGCACAACAGGCGATTGGCGCGGCCCGCATCAAGTACACCAGCGGTAACGTGCCGCAGCAGGATGTGTTGAAGGCGCAGGTGGCGCTTACCGGATTGGCAGAACACATGATCCACTTTGACCGCGATGCGGAGATTGCTCGCGCACGCTTGAACGTACTGCTCGGACGAACGCCGGATGCGCCCCTTCAGGTTCGTGGCGAACATGCGGTTTCGGCCTCGTTGCCTTCTGCTGATTCCCTGATGGAGATGGCAAGGAATACACGTCCGGATCTACTGGCGGCGAAAGCGGCTGCGGAGCGGAGTCACAAAGAGCAACAGCTCGCAAAAAAGGCTTATGCGCCGGACCTCACGCTCTCTGCCGGGTACATGGTGATGCCCACCGGGCAGGATTTCCGCAATGGCTACATGGTAGAAGCCTCGATGAACCTGCCGTGGCTCAATCGCAAAAAGCATGATGCCGAAATATCGGAAGCAAGATTCAAATCGTCCGAGCAGGATGCAGAACTCGCCGCGCTGGGAAATACCGCGCGCGGGCAGATTGCCGAAGCGCTTGCTGAGGCGCAGTCGGCGCAGAAACTGGCCCTTCTCTATCAGCAGCATTTGAAAACGCAGGCGGAAGCCACTTTGCGGTCGAGCGTGATTGCCTACGAAAACAACAAAACGGGATTTCTTGATTTGCTCGACAGCCAGATGCGCGTGATTGATATCGATCTCGCATGGGTGCAGGCGATGGGAGACTTTGACGCGCGACTTGCTGATCTGGAGATGACCGTCGGCAGACCCGTGGACAAGCTTTGGCAGATGAACCCGGAGGTGAAGCGATGAAGGCCGGCTCTTACAAAATTGCGTTCGGCGTGATGACGATACTGTGCATCGCGCTCGGCGTCGCAGTTGCTTACCTGGCCGCTGGGCGAAATCATGGCTCGCAGACGACGCAGACAATCCAAGGCGATCCCGTGGTTGCAGCGGGCCCTTCTGCCGGGACGCAACATCCAGATCAAACCGGCGCGGGATCAAGCATATCCGAACCGGGTCTGGTCGCGGTACAGCTCTCACCGCAGCGGATCCAGCAGATCGGTGTGACTACAGCCGTGGCTGAGCTGAAGACGCTAAGCAATGATCTTCAGGTTCCAGGCAATGTGGATATCAACGAAACGAAGCTCGCATATGTGCAGACACGCTTCCCAGGGTGGATTCAGAGGGTGTTTGCAAATGCGATGTACCAATATGTACGCAAAGGGCAGCCGCTCTTCACGATATATAGTCCCGACCTGGTAAGCAGTGAGCAGGAATATCTTCTCGCACGTAAAAACCAGGCAGCTTTTTCGGGAGGGATGAACGGCGATTCGATGTCCGGCATGGCACACCAGGAGAGCGGCTGGCTTGTGCATGCTGCGGTCCAGCGGCTAGAGCAGTTTGGCGTTGCGCCTGAAGAGATTGCAAATCTCGAGAAGACGGGAAAGGAACAGAAAGAGTTGACGGTGTATTCGCCGGTGAACGGATACATCACCGAACGTAACGCACTGCCGAACGCTTATGTGCAACCGGAGACAAAGCTCTATACGATAGCCGATCTGAGCACGGTGTGGGTGTATGCCAATGTTTACCAGAATGACGTGGGTCGAGTACGACCGGGCGATCGAGCCAAAGTCACTGTGGACGCATACCCCGGCAAGACATTTGGCGCACGCGTCGATCAGATTCTGCCGCAGGTTGATCAGGCCACGCGAACGGTGCGCGTCCGCCTGGTAATGGCAAATTCCGGTCTGGCACTAAAGCCGGGAATGTACGTGAATGTGGACATCGCGGCGGAGCTCGGCAGGCAGCTGGTGGTTCCAGGATCAGCGATTCTGCATTCCGGACAACGTGCTGTTGCATTCATCGATCGCGGAGAAGGAAACCTGGAGCCACGTACCGTCACGACAGGTCCACAAGTCGATGACGAAATTGTGATCCTTAGCGGATTGAAACCAGGCGATCGGGTTGTGAGCTCGGCAAACTTCCTGATCGATTCCGAAGCGCAGCTTCAGTCGGCATCGCAGAACTTTGCACCGAGCGTGCCAGGGCCCGCAGCGAACAGTGCAAGTTCGGCAGAGAAGGTTTCGATCGACTTTACTTCCGCTCCTTCGCCGCTCAGGACGGGCAGCAACACAGTCCGGATCACGGTAAACGGGCCAGACGGAAAACCGATTAATGGATTGCAGGCGACGGTCACGCTGTTCATGCCGGGCATGCCGGAAATGGGGATGGCGGCGATGCACGCCGCGGCCACACTGGCCGATCAAGGTGGCGGAAATTATCAAGGCAAACTCGATCTACCGATGGGCGGGACCTGGCAGATGACAGTCAGGGTTTTGCGCAATGGACAGGCCATGGCAACGAAGAAGCTGAGTGTGACCACGAGCGGGGGCAGGTGATGATTGCAAGAATCATCTCGTGGTGCGCACGGAATCCCTTTCTCGTCTTCACGGCGACAATTCTGCTTTTGGTAGCAGGCATTTGGTCCATGCATCGCATTCCGCTGGATGCCTTGCCCGACATTAGTGACGTGCAGGTGATTATTCACACCCCCTGGGCCGGCGAGCCACCGAACGTGATCGAAGATCAGGTCACGTATCCGATCGTATCGGCGCTCCTCTCTGCGCCGAAGGTGAAGAATGTGCGCGCGCAGACCATGTTTGGTGATTCGTACGTGTTCGTAGTGTTTGAAGATGGGACGGATCTCTACTGGGCGCGGTCGCGGGTGACGGAGTATCTTCAGCAAATTGCCGGTAAGCTGCCGCAAGATGCGCATCCTGCGATCGGGCCAGATGCGACGGGCGCCGGGTGGGTGTTTGAATATGCACTGGTTGACCGCTCTCATACTCATAGTCTGGCCGATCTTCGCGCTCTGCAGGACTGGTATCTACGCTATCAGCTGCAAACTGTTCCCGGAGTAGCCGAGGTCGCGAGCATTGGCGGTTTCGTCAAGCAGTACCAGGTGAACCTCGATCCCGCCAAGCTGTTCTCCTACGGCATTCCAGCCCAGCAGGTGACGGAACGAGTACGGCAGAGCACAAATGAAGTGGGCGGTGACGTGCTGGAGATGAACGGCGCCGAATACATGGTGCGCGGACTTGGCTATTTCAAAACACTGGCCGATCTGGAAAACGTACCTGTGGCGACCAAGAATGGCACGCCCGTACTCGTGAAGGATTTGGGCAGGGTGTCGTTCGGGCCGGATGTTCGTCGCGGCGCAGTCGATTGGCAGGGGCGTGGCGAAACTGTCGGCGGCATCGTCGTGATGCGCTACGGCATGAATGCTTTGAACGTGATTGACGCCGTGAAGGCCCGGTTCAAGGAAATTGAGCCTTCGCTGCCGGCAGGTGTGGAGATCGTGAATGCGTATGACCGGTCGTGGTTGATCAACGAATCCATCCATACGCTGAAGCGCGACCTGATTGCTGAAGCGATTATCGTGAGCTTCGTCAGCGTTGCATTCCTATTTCACTTCCGTTCCGCTCTCGTACCGATCCTCACATTGCCGATAGCAGTATTGGCGGCGTTTATTCCGATGTACTTCCTCCATGTAAGCTCGAACATCATGTCGCTGGGCGGTCTGGCGCTGGCCATAGGCGTTCTGATTGACGCTGCCATTGTGATGGTTGAGAACGGCTATCGGAGCCTGGCCGAGCGCAACGATGTGCCGGATAAACCCACGCGCGAACTCCTGCTGATCGGCGCCGCGCAGCAGGTGGGGCCCGCCCTCTTCTATTCGCTCATCATCATCGTGGTGTCGTTCCTGCCCGTGTTTCTGTTGGAAGCGCAGGAGGGCCGCATGTTCAGGCCTTTAGCCTGGACGAAGACGCTGGCGCTGATCTTCTCATCGCTGCTGTCGATCACGCTGGTTCCGGCGCTGATGCCGCTATTCCTGCGAGGTAAGATGAGGCCCGAGTCGCGCAATCCGGCCGCGCGGATTACCCAGGCCATGTACCTGCCTGTGCTGCGCTGGTGCCTGGGGCATTGGAAGACCGTGGTTGCGCTGAATCTTCTCTTTCTGGCCGCGACGGTGCCTTTGTACTTCAAGCTGGGAAGTCAATTCATGCCGGCGCTCTATGAAGGCTCAGCGTTATACATGCCCAGCGCACTGCCCGGCATCTCCATCACCCAGGCCGCCGCTCTTATGCAGGAACAGGATCGCATCATCAAGGGATTCCCTGAAGTGGCGAGTGTCTTTGGCGCCGTTGGGCGATCGGATTCGGCAACCGACAACGCGCCGCTGGACATGTACGACACCACCATCATGCTGAAACCGCGCGAACAGTGGCGTCCCGGAATGACATACCAGAAGCTCATTCAGCAGATGGATGAAAAGCTGCAATTCCCTGGCCTGACGAATACGTGGACCATGCCCGTGCAGAACAGGCTGGACATGGAACTCACTGGCATCAAGACTGCCGTCGGAATCAAGATTCAGGGTCCTGATCTTGCCACTATTGAGAACATCGGTGCGAGGATGCAGCAGACGCTTTCAACGATGCCGGAGACGGGCTCGGCCTTTGCTGAGCGGGTCTCACAGGGCTTTTACCTGAACGTGGATGTCGACCGGCGAGCCGCGGCACGCTACGGATTGACAGTTGCTGATGTGCAGAGGGTGGTGTCGTCAGGGATCGGCGGCCTGAATGTCACCGAGAATATTGAAGGTCGCCAGAGGTTTCCCGTTGCTGTTCGATTCGAACGCGGTTCGCGGGATACACCCAGAGCGGTACAGCAGGCGTTGATCGCCACACCAAGTGGCGAACAAATCCCGTTGAACACCGTTGCTCAGATATCGTATTCGCGTGGACCGTCCATGATTCGCGATGAAGAGGGACAGCTGACCGGATACGTTTATCTCAGTCCGAAGACGAACGACTTTGGAGGGTACGTCAACCGTGCGCAGAAGCTTGTGGAGGCCAATGTTGCAATCCCCGCCGGCTATACGTGGCGCTGGGCAGGCGAGTACGAGTTCCAAACAAGGGCGAAGGAACGGTTGAAGGTGATTGTGCCGATTGTGTTCTTTGTGATCTTTCTACTGCTCTATCTCGTTTTCAAGTCGGCGATCGAGGCTGCCGTACTGATCTTCCCCACTCTGTATGCGATGTCGGGCGGACTATTGCTGCAATGGATCATGGGCTACAACTTCAGTGTGGCGGTCTGGGTAGGCTACATCGCACTGTTTGGAATCGCCGTGGAAACAGGTGTGGTGATGGTCGTTTATCTGCACGAGGCGTACGCGGAGCGTCTTGCGAAAGGCGCGCTGCGATCAGAAGCTGATCTTGAACAGGCAGTCATTGATGGTGCTGTGCAGCGGCTTCGCCCCAAGCTCATGACTGTAACTGCCGTCATACTGAGCCTCGCGCCTATTCTCTGGGAGACAGGGATTGGCTCGGACGTGATGAGACCAATTGCCGCCCCGATTGTGGGCGGGATGATTACTTCAACCATTCATGTTCTGATTCTGGTGCCGGTGTTCTTCTTGCTGATTCGCCGCCGGGCCATTCAGCTCGAGGGTTGAAATCGCGGCAAGGTAGTGTTCTTAATCTGCACGAACTGCAGAACGCATCAGTGAGGGACGGAGACTCAAAGAAAAACAGAGCCGCGGCTTTTGGCCGCGGCCTCTCTGATGCGAGCGCAGATTACAGAATTTCACCTGTCGCGAGCCAGTGAGCGCATTCGGAACCCAACTCAGCAAGAGCTTTGCCCTCGTATTCAGCGGATTCGGCGGGACTCAGAGTTTCCTTCCAGCGACCATTGGTGCCTTTGTTGATGAAGGTTTTGACGCCACCTTTCCATACCGCCCCACCGAGAGGAACAATTTTCTCACCGTTGTTCTTCATCCAGTCGAAGGTGCAGTGCTCGACGATCCTGTCCCATTTACTTTCGTCGATAGAGATGTCGAGGAACTTGGCGATCCGGCGCATCTCCGCAGGCATGTTCCGCTTCAATTCTTCGAAATGGACAAGCATGAGATTCGGGAGATCGCGGATTGCCCACCAGCTGCGAACGTTCTCCCAGAAGGACCAGTACGGGAATCCGTCTTTGTCCAGCCAGGTGTGCCAGTATTCCCGGATGTCATCCGTTGGAGGCTCGAGTGGCGGCCCAACCAGACCGGGGGTCTTATTCAACGCATCGTACATAGCCTCGTTGCCATTCAGATGATGGTTGTAGAGGCTCCACAGCACGTCGCGTCCGTCCCGGCCGATGTAGATGTACTTCGCCTTCGGAGAGTACACAAGAGCTTCGACAGGAAGATGCGTCTTCACAAACCGCCGGTGTGTCTGTGCTTCGACAGCGGCGAGTTTAATTTCCTTGGGGGGAACCCGAAAATCGATCCAGGGCGACATACCTTGCGTGTCTAGATCGGTCTCGCCACTAAACAGCATCTGCGAGATGATCTGTTGCATCCACGTTGTACCGGACTTCGCGTAGGTCGAGATAATGATGTCATCATCTCTGAATTTGAAGTCGTTCCAGAACGTCGAATCAATGTGTTGGTTGTGCATCTCCTTTGTCTTTTCGGGCCATGCCACCGCCATGCTCATGCTGAACCTCCCTTTCTCACACGCGGTCTTGCGTGCTTTCCTGATACGTTGTCAAACTCACCCTTGCGGATCACCCGAACGTCGAAACGGATTTCGTCGTTTTCTGAGAACCTGAAATATCACTGACCATCGCCGGAATGATCTCGAGTTCCTGGAGACGGCGAAGGATTCTTGCAACGCTCGATTCAATCGACTCAGAAGACGAATCGATCGTCAACTCCGGCGCAATGGGATCCTCATAAGGATCGGAAATACCCGTGAACTGCTTGATTTCTCCCGCCAATGCCTTTTTATACAGTCCCTTCACATCGCGCTTTATCAATACTTCGACCGGGCAATTCATATGGATCTCGATGAAGTTCGGTATCCGCTTTCGCAGCTCATCCCGAGATGCGCGATAAGGAGAGATGGCAGCAGCAATTGCAATCACGTCGTTGCGGGAGAGCAGTTCACAAACAAAGCCGATCCGCCGGATATTTTCTTCCCGATCTTCCCGTGAAAACCCGAGCCCCTGACACAGCAGAGTTCTGGTGATATCTCCATCGAGCACTTCCACCTTTGCACCGAGTGCGCACAAACGGGAGGCAACAAGCTGTGAGAGCGTGCTCTTGCCGCTACCCGACAGACCCGTGAACCACAAGGTGCAACCCCTGCTCATCTCTTGCTCCTCCAGAATCAATTCAACTTGGCCGATGCATAGGAATAATTCGACGTTCGACCAGGATCTCTGAAATCCTCGCGACCGCTTCTTCAGCGCTGCTGAACACGGACGCATCCACATCAACGAAGCCTGCAGGATCGATAATCGCCTTGGCTCGATCTCGTTCCACTTCGTAAAGGAAGTCAGCCGCGCAAATCGTGAGAAGGCCCGCCGCGGTCAGATTCTGTGCAAGTTCGAGCATCACGCTGCCATTGGCCTGGGCGGCAACAACATGCGTGAGATAACCGCGGCTGAAGAGTTCGCTCTCAATTTCGAACGCAAGCTGCACGCCTCCATTGAGCCAGACGAGGACGGGCGCATGGCCAACACGCTGCTGTCGGTCCGACTTGGAGATGTGCCTGGCCTCGACCGTCTGCACTTCTTGAATCGCAGAGTCCGCCATCTTCGGGTCGCGCCCGGTCACCATTCCTGCCGCCACGGTGGCGTTGGAAATCGGATCAACCAGAACAAAGCTGCCGGTCGCGCGATTACGGCGGTACTGATCCACGAACAATGGAGAGTGCAGATCGATGACAACCGTCCCGATCTCGTTGAGCTTCAACTCGGATGCCGGATGACGCTGGAAACTGTTGACGTCCACGCGATAGCGCACGTATCTGACCTGAGCCTTCACCCATTGCGTGGCGTGCTTGATCAGGTAAGGTCGGCGGAGATCGAGCGGCTGGTGATCCATCCAGACGAGCCGTGCGTCAATGCAGCGGGTCACATGCGGCGGATGCGACGGCGGCACCAGCATGTTGCCTCGGCTCACATCCACCTCGTCTTCAAGACACACCGTTACGGACATCGGGGGAAAAGCGCGCGGGAGTTCTCCGTCGTAGGTCACGATAGATTTCACCCGCGAGGTGCGTCCGGAAGGAAGCACCATCACCGGATCGCCCGGCTTGAGCACCCCTGAAGCGACCTGGCCGGAAAAACCGCGGAAGTCCTGCGTCGGCCGGGATACGAGTTGAACCGGGAAACGCATTTCGGAAAGATTTCTGTCGCTGGCAATGTGGACGGTTTCGAGATGATGCAGCAGGCTCGGGCCGTCAAACCACGACATGTTCTCACTCTTCGTGACGATGTTGTCACCGTGCAGCGCACTAACGGGAATGAAATACAGATCAGACATCTGGAGTGGAGCGGCAAAACTATTGAAGTCGGCACAGATTCTGTCGAAGACTTCTTCGCTGAATCCAACCAGGTCCATCTTGTTCACGGCCACGACGAGATGCTGAATGCCAACCAGGGACGCGATGAACGCGTGGCGACGGGATTGCGGCAGAACTCCATTGCGCGCATCGATCAGCACGATAGCAAGATTTGCGTTGGAGGCTCCAGTGGCCATATTGCGCGTGTACTGTTCATGGCCTGGAGTGTCGGCAATGATGAACTTCCGCTTGGGCGTGGAGAAATAGCGATAGGCAACATCGATGGTGATGCCCTGCTCGCGCTCGGCACGGAGCCCATCGGTCAGGAGGGCGAAATCCATGGCGCCGGCCGACTGGTTCACAGTCGCTTTCTTCATGGCGCTGATCTGGTCTTCGTAGACATTTTTTGAGTCAAAGAGAAGACGGCCGATCAACGTCGATTTCCCGTCATCCACGCTGCCGCAAGTGATGAAGCGGAGCAGATCGTTCTCCTCCTCTCGCCGCAGAAACGCGTCAATTCCGGCCAAATCTTTGCTGCTTACGGCCACGTTAGAAATACCCTTCTCTCTTCTTGATTTCCATCGATCCTTCCGTATCGAAATCGATGATGCGGTTCTCGCGTTCAGAACGGCGGAAGAGCATCATCTCTTCGATAATCTTGGGGAGTGTGTCCGCCTCGGAACGAATGGCGCCGGTGCACGGGCTACAGCCAAGCGAACGCATGCGGCACATGACCAACTCAGCTTTTTCGCCCGGCAGCAGCGGAACATTCCCTTCGACCGGAATCAGACTCGACTTGCGAACCACCATCTCGCGCTCCTTGGCGAAATAGAGCGGCACGATGGGGATCTGTTCCAGGTTGATGTATTCCCAGATGTCCAGTTCCGTCCAGTTGGAAAGGGGGAAGACACGGATGCTTTCGCCAGGATTCAAGCGCGAATTGAACAGGTTCCACAGTTCAGGCCTTTGGTTCTTTGGATCCCATTGACCGTGCGGATCGCGAAACGAATACACGCGTTCCTTGGCACGCGATTTTTCTTCATCGCGGCGAGCTCCGCCGATGGCCGCATCAAATTCTCCTTCCGCAAGCGCATCGAGCAAAGAGCGGGTCTTCAAGAGGCCGCAGCACTTCTGCGTTCCCAGGTCGAAGGGGTTCGCCCCCGCGTTGATTGCGGCTCTGTTGGTGTGAACGATGAGCTTCGCGCCGATCTCCGCGCAATAGCGATCGCGAAACTCGATCATCTCCCGAAATTTGTACGTGGTGTCGATGTGCAGCAGCGGAAATGGGATCTTTCCCGGATAAAAAGCTTTCTGCGCCAGACGCAACATGACCGACGAATCTTTGCCGATCGAGTACAGCATCACAGGATGCTGAAACTCGGCCACGACTTCACGCATGATATGAATGCTTTCTGCTTCGAGCATCCGTAAGTGCGTCAATGTCAAACTGTCTCTCATACCGTGTCGCTCGTTCGATGTTGTCGGGCTGCGCACATCTCGCGCATATTTTCGAGGAAGCTGTAGCTCAGAGAGATGTTAGAGTCGATTCCGGTGCCGAGGCGAATGTGGGGTTTGTTATCGCCATGGAAATCAGATCCGCCTGTGGGAACCAGATCGAAGCGGCGTGCCAGTTCGCCATATTCGGCCATATCGGCTGGCGAATGCTCGCTGTGGAAGACCTCGAGGCCCTGGAGTCCATCATCAATCAAGCGTTCGAGGAGGCTCGCAAGTTCCGGGCCGCGCTGCGGGAGCCGCACAGGATGAGCCAGCGCGGCAATTCCTCCGCTCTCAGTGATTTGTTGAATGCCTTTTTCAAGTGTGGGCTCGTCACGTTCGACTGAAGCCTTTGCCTCATCGGCGAGGTAAAGATCAAAAGCTTCCTGCATGCTCGAGACATAGCCTTTGTCGCGCAACACTCGGGCGAAATGCGGGCGGCCAACCTGATTTCGTCCGTAAACTTCAGCCTCATCGAGCGAAACCGGAACGCCAAGCTGCTCTAATTTGGCGACCAGTTCCAGGTTGCGTCGACGGCGGCTCTCCTGCTGGCTTTCGAGCCAACATCGGAACTCAGCGGATGGTGGGGAGAGCAACCAATAACCGAGCAAATGAACGGACGGCTGTCGCTTTCCTTCTTCCTTTGGCTCACTGGGCCGGGTGCTCAGTTCGACTGCGCAAACCAGTTCCAAGCCGGATTCAGCGGCTGCTGGAAGCGCGGCATCGTACCCGGCGAGTGTATCGTGATCGGCAATGCCAAGGGCTTCGATTCCTTCGCTGACAGCGAAACGAACGAGTTCTGCGGCATCCGTAGAGCCGTCGGAACGGTCCGTGTGTGCGTGCAGGTCAATCAAATTTACTCCGGATTACTTGATCGGGGCCGAGTACATATCCTCAACGCGAAAGCTTCGATAGTCAATGTTTCCGACTATGTCCATCGCCAAAACGACCTTGCCGTCTTTGTCAGTCTCGGCGGTACGGCCATGCAGGGGGAGTGAGGCGCCGGCGACGGAACTGAATCTACCATCCTTCAGAGCCTGGATCGAGCCACAACAGAAAGTGTGCACTCCAAGTGGAGCATTGTAAACAAGCGTCGCGACGTGTTTCTCTTCATCGAGTTTCCAGGCTTGCCCGCGCACGACCGCCTTCGGGTCCCGGCCGCTCGTATCTCCATCGTCTACAAGGGTGAGGAGATTGGAGTCAACGGGCTCGAATCCGGCATCGTGCTGATACGCGAACCAAGGGTTCGGGTCGGTGGATTCGGCTTTGAAGTCACCATCCTTACCCAGCCTCCAGAGAACCTTTCCGCTTCCCTTTCCGTCCTTCCAGTCAATCTTCAGCACCCAATTCTGCTCCGGCTGAGAGATGATCAAATCTCCGCTCGAGGGTATGTAGGCGATGGAGTTGGTGTGAGTCCATCCGTTCGCCTCGTCAGCCAGCAGAACGGCCGGACATCCTCCCTCTCCGGTGTGACACTTGGAGTCGTAGAGCGATTTGCGCTTGAGGTCGAGATGGTCGAACCCGTTCCAAACAGCGGCGACCTGGAAGTCTTCATCGAGATCGACAATGAGGTCCCCAAGAACGTCGACCGGCATCTTCGATCCTTGTGTTCCGGTCGGCATCATGCGTTCGATTCCGGCTACAACCAGCGTATGGCCGTTTGGAAGGCGTATCGCTTCATGATGGAACCCTGAGACGCACTCCCGGCCATTCTTTTGGCAATCGGAGTGGATGCCGCGTGATTCGAGTTGCTCGGCGACGCGGCCGATGTTTGTTTCGCGAACGACATTTCCAGCCAGATCAATTTCCCTAAAGACCTGCTCCTCGCGGGTGTGATTCACGGAATTCATTCCGTCCGCGAGAACAAGGAAGCGTCCACCAGGCAGGACGCGCGTAAGAAAATCGCCCGTGAGAAGATACCAGATCACCCGTCCTTGAAGGTCCGTCGCAAACGGACGCGCACCGGCGCCCAGAGATGCCGCGCTGTGGATGATGACCGGATCAGCGCGATCGTTGTCTGCAGCCGGAACAACTATCTCGACCGGGGGAAAGTTGCCGTCCAACATGCCTGTGTGGAACTGAAGGTAACCGCTTGGAGTAACCTTGCCGCCGCTGACCACCTCAGAACGCATCTGGTATCCGGTATCAGGGCGCATTCCGGCGACATAAACGTTGTTGCTGATCGACCCACGGCACTGCTGTGCGGGTGTGCGGGTAATTGCTTCCTCGCCATCAGCGTGAAAAGCGACTCGGAACTGGCTCCCCTGCGGGCAGGCGGGCGCACTGAATAATGCAACCAGTGGATGCGCTGTGGGCGTAACGACCGCCGTGTTCCCTTTGATCCGCGATACGAACTGGAACGGCATTTCAGACTGGGCGGAAGTGTGTGCGTCGTCGTCACGAACTTTGACGCGGATCGTCACGTTCTGCTCGAAGAGTTCGGGCGTCCACGCGAATTCGAATTGCTGACTGTAATCGTGCACGATGCGAAAAGGTCCGCCGTTCACGCTGACCGAGTACTGGAATACAAAGGTATCCCTGGCGGCGAGCCCAATCGCTGACGGCAGTGCAGTGAAGCCGATAGGCGTCCCCACCAGCTGAGGTGAAGGCAGGCTCGACTGCAGTTTGACCGTCAATGGCGTCTCGGCCGCACAGACAGACACGGCCACCATGAGCAGGGAAAGAAGTAGTCGGTGGGGCACAGTGCCGAGAAGCTTAGCACATGCTTTGCGGGCCGGTCGATAACTTAATTTCACGATACCCTCAACTTGCAAATCAACTTAGTGACTTTATGCAGAGCTGCAGACCAAGCCCAATCAGACACACGAAAAGAACTATCTGGAGCGTCCGTGAGGGGAGCCTTGAGGACAACAGAGCACCACAGATCGCACCGATGATCCCGCCTGTACATAGTCTTCCCAGCGCATGCAGGTCGTAGTGGCCGATGAACAGATGAAGCCCGCTTCCGATCGTGGAAATGGTGAGCCCGAAGACCATGTCAGTGCCCACGACCATCGCGGGCGTCAACTGCGTGAGGCTCATGATGACGACGGCCCCCAGCGCTCCTGCCCCAGCCGACGACACGCCGACTTCTGCACCGATCAGTGCGGCAATTGGCGGAAGCCACCTGGAACGATCGATCGAAGCTGGCCGGATCTTCCGGCGGAGCGAGCGATAGAGATTCAACAGAGAAAGAGAGATGATCGTGATTCCGAGAACGAGGAAGATTCCCTTTTCGTGGTCTTCAACGCTCAGCCGCTTCAGTACTTGAATCCCGATGACTACACCCGGGATTCCTCCAGCGCACAGCAGCAGCAAAACTCGATAGTCAATTTGCCGCCGGCGCAGATAGATGGGCAGGACGGCGAACTTGATTACCGCAGCGAAGGTGAGGGCAGTTCCCACCGCAACAGCCGGCTTGAGGTGAAAGAAGAGAATAAGAATCGGCGCGGTAATGCTGCCGGCACCTACACCGGTCAGCCCGACGGCACATGCGATCAAAAATCCCGCAATATATTCCAAGTTGGCTCCGCGCCCAATTGAAGTTGTTGAATCATAGCAGTCCCTCAGGAGCCCGGCTTCTAAGCTTCATCGTGCATGAGTCAGTTCGCCCGGTACTTGATCGACGGCGCTGAGGTTGGTCTGCTGAGTGGAAACGCACCGATGGTTTGCGGCGGCATTACGGATGATGCTCCTGGGCCGGAAATCGCGGGATCTGAAGAATGAGAATGAAAACGATACACAGTAGCCCGATATTGACCGAGAAAGCTATGCGCAGCGCGCGGATGAATGCTTCGACGCTGGTGAGGCTCCCGAGCGCACTGAAAAAAACCGTACCGATGACCGCCACTCCAGTTGCGAACGATGCCTGCTGAACAGTGGTCAGAACTCCAGAGGCAGAGCCCGCGTCGTGCCCTTTGATATTGATCAGGATCGTGTTAATCAATGTCGGCATGACAAAACCCTGTCCCGTACCGTAAATGAGCAGGACCGGAGCGAGGTTGAGGCTTGAGAGGGCGGCTCCGCGCGATGCAGATATCCAAAGCAGCCCGGCAAGGCCGCTGATCATGAAGGCCACTCCCAGGTTGATGATCCGGCTGCCCAGCCTTGGTTGCACGCGAACCGAAGCCAGCGAGCTGCCGAGGAATGCGATGGCGAACCACAAGAATGTCAGCCCTGCGCGCCGCGGAGTGTAACCCAGTCCGTTCTGAAGAAAGATGGTGGAGATCAGGAAGAAGGCGGCCGCTCCGCTGAAAAAGCAAACGCCGCTGCACAGACCGACTACGAAGATCCGGTTGTGAAAGAGGGAGAGCTCTACCAGCGGCGATCCTCCCCGTGCGGTCATGCGCCTTTCGAAGCGTAGAAACACAATGAGCATCGGAATAAATGCGATTAGGCACAGGAAAGCCCATGCGGGCCAACCGGCTTCGCGCCCCTGAATAAGGGGATAGAGCAGAAGTGTAAGAGCGATGGTCAGAATGGCTACACCACCGACATCGAGCCGGCGCGCTTTGGGAGAGCTGGACTCCTTCACGAACCTTTCGGCGCAAATCACTGTCAGCAAGCCGATGGGTAGATTGATGAGGAAGATCGGCCGCCAGCCAAGATGAAAGAGATCTGCGCTTACCAGAACGCCGCCAATGACATTGCCCGCAAATGAAGAAAGGCCGATCACGGTCCCGAAAAAGCCGAAAGCCGTTGCGCGTTCACGTTGCGGGAAGGTGACTTGAATGATGGAGAGGACCTGCGGGAACAACAGGGCTCCAGAAACTCCCTGCAGGGCGCGAGCGGCAATGAGTAGCACTGGAGAAGGCGCGATCCCGCAGAGCAGCGAGGCTGCTGTAAATGACGTCACCCCCCAGACGAACATTTTCCGCCGGCCGTAGATGTCGCCTAACCTGCCGCCGGAGATGAGAAGAACCGCGTATGTGAGCCCATAACTTGCGATGATCAGCTGCACTTCGGCGAAAGTGGCCCTCAAACTAGTGCGGATGGCAGGGATCGAGACGTTAACAATGAAGAAATCAAGCGCGGCAAGAAAGGCGCCCGTAAGAACAACCGCAAGCGATGCCCAGCGCCCTGGATCAGGCGCTTCCGCCGATGCGGGAGGAGTACTGATCAGACTGGTCGCGGAGGAAGAAGCTTCCATTGGTCCTCTCGTGGTCGGTGCTTGAATCCTGCGTTGGGGAACCGGGGTCTGGCTATTCTATAACGACTGCATGGTAGACTGCCGCCTCGGGAGCCCAGATGCCGCTACTATCGAAGCAATTCCAACTCGCGCTCGGTTTCGTCTGCCTGCTGGCGTTCATGATTCCAGCTCTGGCTGCCGAGAGCGCGAAGGTGATCATCCTGGGTTCCGGAACGCCGATTCCTGATCCGTCGAGTTCGGGACCGTGCGTTGCGATTGTGGTGAATGGGCAGGCATATCTGTTCGACGCTGGTCCGGGTGTGGTGCGGCAGGCGCAGGCGGCAGCAGAGAAGTTTGGAATCGAAGCATTGGATGCGACGCATCTGACCAGGCTGTTCATCACTCACCTTCACTCGGATCACACCCTCGGATATCCGGATCTCATACTGACGCCCTGGGTTGTCGGCCGTCGCGAGCCGCTTGAGGTCTACGGCCCGAAAGGGATTGCTGCGATGACTGACCATCTAAAGCAGGCTTACGCAGCAGATATTCAGGTTCGAACAAACGGAATGGAGGGGCTCAACGACGCAGGGCTAGCCGTCAATGTGCATGAGATCGACGGCACTGGGGTGGTGTACAAAGACCCGAACGTAACGGTGCGATCAATCGTCGTCAAGCATGGATCGTGGCCGCAGGCATTCGGATTCGCCATCGATGCGGGAGGCCGCAGGATTGTCATCTCCGGCGACACCATGCCCACCGAGTCCGTCGTGAAGGCCTGTAACGGCTGCGACATTCTGGTCCATGAAGTGTATTCGGAAGACCGCTTTAACTTGGTGTTCGGAACAGCCCGCGGCCAGTATCATCGAGGCTTCCACACCTCCACGCGGCAACTTGCAGAACTGGCGTCTCGGGCAAAGCCTAAACTGCTGGTTCTGTATCACCAGCTCTATTTTGGAGCTCCGGAGGAAGTCGACCTGGTGAAAGAGATTCATCAAACCTACTCCGGCCTGGTGGTGAATGGCCGCGATCTCACGGAGTATTGATTCGTTTGAGTGACCTCGAAGATCACTTAAGAGTAAGAATGAAACTTGCTCAATATGAAAGCTGTCAGTGTATGCTGTTGCGTGGTATCGAAACCACTCCAAGAAAAGCTGCTAAATGAAAACTCCTGAGACCACTATGCCTACTCGTGTTGACCGCCGTGAATTCATCAAAACCGGTTCTCTTGCCGCCGGTGCCCTCGCGTTCGGCGTTCCGGCGCTTTTGCGCGGCCAAAACCTCAATAGCAAGTTGAATGTAGCCTGCGTCGGAATCGGAGGAAAAGGCCGGAGCGACACCGATGCCTGCGCCGGCGAGAACATTGTCGCGCTATGCGACGTGGATGCTGGTTCCGATGCATACGAGATGCAGACAAAGAAATATCCGAGCGCCAAGTTTTTCAAAGACTTCCGCCAGATGCTCGATCAGATGGATCATCAGATCGATGCGGTGACGGTATCGACCCCGGATCACATGCACGCGATTGTGGCCTCGGCGGCGATGAAGAGGCACAAGGCTGTATTCGTGCAGAAGCCGTTGACTCAGACGGTTCATGAGGCGCGTTATCTGCGAAAGATGGCCCATGATAAAAAGCTCGTCACACAAATGGGCAATCAAGGCAGCGCTGCGGACGGACTGCGTCGTGGGGTCGAGACCATTCAAGATGGACTGATCGGACAGGTGCATGAAGTCCACGTATGGACGAACCGTCCGATCTGGCCGCAGGCGATGGATCGTCCCACAGGTGAGGATCCGGTTCCTTCGACCTTGGATTGGGATGTTTGGATTGGGCCGGCTCCGATGCGGCCTTATGTAGGAAATCGCGATCCGAAGAGAAAAGAGGGAGTCTACGAGCCGTTCAATTGGCGCGGGTGGCAGGATTTTGGTTGCGGAGCGCTGGGCGACATGGGATGTCACACGGTCAACATGCCGTTCAGGGCACTGGATCTCGGCCATCCAACAGAGATCGAAGCCATGCCGTTTGGCAGAATGAACAAGGAAACATTTCCTGTAGGTTCCAAGATTCGCTATGCCTTCCCCAAGCGCACCGGGCACGTGCCCCTGGAGCATCCGCACTTCTGGCATCGTTCCCGTAAGGTTGAGCACGATCCGATGACGTTGTGGTGGTACGACGGCGGCCAGCCTGACCCGGGTGCCCGCGGTGGTCATGACCTGACCAACAAGCCGCCTGCGGAACTGACGGCCGATATTGTCGCGCTGCTTGGTGAAGTCCCGGACAGCGGATGCTTGCTGATTGGCGAAGGGGGTACAGTTTTTTCGCCAGACGATTATGGAACCAGTTTCTTCGTCAAGCTGAAGGACGATAAGAAGTTTCTCCACTACACCAAGCATCCGGCAATGGCTCAATATCCTGAGCGGATTCCGCGCAATCCGCACGGCGGCAAGAAAGGCAGCGGCAGCGTTGTTGCCCATGCGCAGGAATGGCTTGTCGCCATCAAGGAAGACAAGCCGGAAATGTGCTACTCGCGTTTCGATGTGGCGGCGCCGCTCACCGAAATCATGCTGTTGGGCTGCGTGTCGTTGCGCGCGGGCCAGAAGATCGAGTGGGACGGGCACAAGATGGAAGCGAAGAATTACCCGCAGGCTGCGCAGTTCATCAAGCGGCAAGACCGTTCCGGCTGGATTCTTTCCTAATCCGGATCTCTCTGCCGGCGCCGGGGAACACTGGTCCAACGCCCGATCCACAATCCTGCATTAGTTGCCGGAGTGTGGATCGGGTTTTTGCTCCAATGCACTCCTGATCGGCTTCAATTGACGGCGGTCGCGATCATTCACGAAATCAGCGTGACATGCCATACCCGCGAGCCGCACTTTTTGAAATTGGGGATTGGTTCTCAAGCGATCGAAGAACGGATCTTTGTCCATTGCGGGGAACGAGCAGTAGTGATGATCAACTGCCAACTTCAACATGCGTAAAGCAGCTTCGTTTTGTCCACAGTAGGCCAGGTGTCCAGCGAAGAGATAATTCACTTCTGGATCGTCATCAACTTCCACCTTCGAAGCCAATGCCTTTATTTCAGCAAGTGGTCCTCCGCGGGCGCATGCCAGAAGCATCTTGTAGCTGTCCCAGTGTGGAATCTGCGGTTCCGGGATGCGAAGCGCATCCGCCGTTTTGCCTTCGCGCAGGAGCACTTCAATAGCGTGGGCCTTCGACCACTCCGAGCTCAGGTCTTTGCGGATGAAGAACTTCGCACGTTCGTAATTGCCCAGTTGCATGAATGTGGTCGAGCAGGAGCCCCATACGACCTTCGTCGCGAGCAACACTGCAATCTCGCATTCCCGCCCTGCTCCATCGAGCGATCCCCCGTAGCGGAGCACATAACTCAATACGTGGTGCAGATTGGGATCGTCGGGCCTGCGTCGGACCAATTCCAATGCAATCTGGTGGGCCTTGACCAGATCTCCACGCTCGGTGCGATGGATTGTCATCTCGGCTATGGGATCCAGTGAGTCCGGATTGAGCGCTAGTTCCTTCTCGGCAGCGGCATCCGAAAGCGCCATCATCTCAGGCCCTCCGCCTCCGAAGCGCGCGGCCCCGTAATAACGGAGAGACAGCATTCCCCAGGCCGGCGCGTAATTGGGGTCAAGGAGCACGACGCGACGGAGAAGATCGATTGCCTGATTGTCCGTTTTGTTATCCCAGTTCAGAGCGATGCTCTTCAAATAGAGTTCATAAGCCTGTTCGTTTGTTGCGCGCGGCGGAGTGTCAGAGACAAAGTCGTGGGCTCCCAGTGCATTCGCCAGACGACCGCGGGAGATGGCTGCAATCTGTTCCTGCATCGCGAGCAGGTTGTTGGATGGGACGTCGAAGCTTTCGTGCCAGATGATTCGATCCTGAACCGTGTCGACAGCCTCTAAAGCAATGCGGAGGCGGTCTCCCTCGATCACAAAGTGACCCGTGACAGCGCGGTTCACGTCGAGGTCGCGCCCCAGCTTATGGAAATCCACGCCGGGCCTGGAGTATTGCGCCGAAGCTGCTAACGGACGGACCGTAAGCGAGCGGGCACCCGCCAGAATATGCGCAATCTCATCAGGAACAGCCGATACCAGGTAGTCGAGTGGCTGGCTGCCGGAGACGTTCTGAAACGGCAGAATAGCAAGGCTGATCGATGCGGGGGTTAAACCTTCCGGGTGCCGGCCGCGACTTGCTACAAGACCAATAGAAATAGCAACCACGACTGCCGCCGAAAACCCTGCCCAGAGCAGGCCCCTTGAGGAGGAGATGGAGACGGCAGGCGGTTGAGTCTTGGTCTCAATCTGCCGGAATTCCGTTTCGAGTTGGGGAGCCTTGGTCTCAATGGGCTCGATCTCAGCGCAGGCAACGTATGAGACCGGCACGGCCATGCGATAGCCAACTCGCGGCACCGTCTGAATCACATCCTGCTCGCCCAGGACCTTTCTGAGTTTGGACACCGCGGTGGCGAGTGATGCATCCACGACCATCACTCCCGGCCACACTGCGCTGAGCAGTTCTTCCTTTCGAACCACTTCGTTTGACCTGGAGAGAAGGTAGCGAAGGAGTTCCAGTGGCTTCCTCTCCAGTTCAACAGCCCTCCCACAAACCCTCAGTTCAAAACGCACATCGTCGAACTCGCAATCGGCGAAACGCCACAGTGCTCTAGGGGTGCCGTCAGAGCGCGTTTTAGGGGAATCAGGCATGAATTGCGCGTTCCTTTAGAAATCTTCAGCGTTTCGTCAGGACAAATTCGGGGGGCGAGAACAGGATAAGCCGAAGTTGCATCCAGGTGATTCCCCTTTAACAAAGAAACTTCACGTGCTGATCAATTTATTGCCATTTGTTCACAGAACCTGCAAAGACCCATTCGTCAGGAGACCCAGACATGACTGCTCGCAAATGTTTGATTCAACAAATTGGTTTTGCCCTTCCTCTCTGCATTCTGGTGTCTGGAACTGCGGTAACCGCCTCGGGTCAGAGCGTCTGGCAGAAGATGAAGCAGAACGTGCTGCAGCAGCAGTGCCAGCAGGGGCTGCAGAAAGCATGCCAGGCACTTGCCGACATGAGACGACAGAAGCAAGGGCAGCAGACTTCCCCGCAAGCACAGCCCACCCCACAACAACCCGGACGACAGGCATCGCCGAGCGCCGGACCATCTGAGCGGGAAGAGAGTCGTGGTAATGCCGAATCGGGGCCAGTCCGTCCTCCGAACGGAACCAGGGTCGAGGAAACCGTGTTGGCTCCGTTAGCGCCTCAAGCGAAGTTTTTCATAAGCCCGCACGGAGTTCATGTGGCCACCTTCGAGACAAGTGGCAGTCGCGCTGTGATTTACTACGACGGCGTGCCCGGTCCCAAGTTCGACGAAATCTTGGGAGGAAACAGCGGTGCCGGAGAAGTCCAGGTGGCCTTCAGCCCGGATGGTAAACGGTACGCGTATTGTGGCAGATCGGGCGACCAGATGGTTGTCATGGTGGATGGTAAGGAGTTCCTCCGCACCACGGAATCCAACATGGGCAGGTTTGACGCCGGCAGTTGCACACTTGGCTTCACCGCTAACAGCCAGCACGTATATCTCCTCAGTGACTCTGTTACTTCGACTTCGCGTGGCGGCCGTCGGGTTCGTTTCCTATTCGACGGAAAGGAAGCTCCAGGTAGTGCGACGTCGGCAAACACCGGCAGCCATGACCTTAGGAATATCGCGTTCAGCCCTGACGGGAACCATTACGCAATGATCGTCACCGATCCGGCTGATGAAACCAGGTGGAGCTTGGTGGTGGACGGCAAAATGGCTCCCTACCGGGGTGGTCCAGTACAGTGGAGCCCTGACAGCCGGCACCTCTACACCACCATCGAACATCCTGGTGCCGCGTCAAGCACAGAAGCCATGCTTGACGGTAAGGTCTTCATGCGGGCCGATCACCTGGTATTGTATGTAGCTCCCGCGGGCAACATGACTGTGGCGGTAGTGGACGCGGCGATTCACTCGCCATCGCCGGTTCAGTTCCTTGTTGTGGACGGGAAGAAGGTTCCCGGTACCGAGATCGTTCATCAGCGCGGCGCGCAGATCGATCAAGTAACCATCAGCCCCGATGGCAAACACTATGCCGCCAGGTTCACTACGACTCAGAACCACCAGTACGTATTCGTCGACGGGAAGCGAGCGCAGGAGTACCAGAATGTCGATCACATTGTGTTCACTTCCGAACCATCGAAGGTTACGTACACCGCTTTTTCGAATGGAAAGCCGTACTCAATCATGGGCGATGAAGAATCGGAGACGTGCTTTGCCGCTCCCAGCAGTCCGGTGATCGATACGCACGGGGCGCTGATGATTGCCGCAAGCGGCGGCCGCGCAGGCACGATCTGCGGGCTCACCGGCGGAGCGCCGGCAATCTACCTGGATGGGAAAACCATGCCTCTGGTTCCGGGAGCCTTGGGCGCAAGTGACTTGCGATTCTCTCCCGACGGAAAGCACTATGCATACGGTGCGCAACTGCAGGGGGGCGCTCAGCGCCTGGTGATCGATGGCGTCGTCCAGATGAACTCCAATCTCGGAAGCGTAAGCATACAGCGCGCGCGTTATGTGTTCAGTCCAGACAGTCAGCACATTGCCGCTGACTGCATGCCACCCAATCCAACCAGCGAATTTGCCTCCGGACTCTTCCTTGACGGGAAGTACATTCCGGTTGTCGCCAACTCAGCCATGAAACGCCTGGAATTCACCGCCGACAGCAAGCACATTATGTGGGCACAGGGAGTGCCGTCGCGCGATGCCTTGCGCATATTCGTTGACGGCAAAGCGGTGGTGGACGCAGATGCCGCAATCTCCGCGAATTCGAAGGAGGCATGGTGGGATATGGCGCCCGACGGCAGTCTCTCGGTTCTGGCACAGGATGAGCACAATCTGAAAAGGATCACAATCACGCCTTCATCGGAGACGAGCCTGGCCACACTTGGTGGAGGCGGAGCACTCGTCGCAACACGGTAAATCAATGATCTTTGCATTTCAAAGGCGAGCGCGGGAAAGGAAAGAACAATGCGTTTCTGCAAGTTCACGGTTCTGGTCGCTGGTTCTCTCGTGATGCTGATTTCCGGATGCAACTCCGGTCCAAACGGCACTTACACCGACGCAAATGGCGCAGTGATTCTCGAGCTGCGCTCAGGAGGCAAAGCGAACTTCACCTTCATGGGTGACGTTCAGGACTGCACACACGAGACCAGCGGAAAGCAATTGACTCTGATCTGCAAGGGCGACGCCGGCAAAACCGTTTTCAATATTCACGATGATGGCTCGCTCACGGGACCACCGGGAAGCTTCTTGCCTCCCTTGCGCAAGGAGCAGTGAGGGCGCAGATCTTCAGTGTTGTTAGTGAAACTGGGCAAGTGACGGGATTGGGAGCTGACATGAGGCTTGGGAAGATTGCGGTAGTTCTTCAGTTATGCATCGGCGGGTTAGCGGCTGCCCAGCAATCGCCCGACGGACTGCAGTTCAATGTCCCCTATCTTTGCAACGACGGCAAGGTCTACGTAGTTCATAGATGCGAGAAGGGCCCGAAGTTCGAAGCTTGCTTTTATCAGCATGAGCCGGATTCCGAGCGCTACAACACCCGGCAAGCCGTCGTCTACCAGATGACGAAGATGTGCAGAGTTCAGGGCGCCGCATCCTCCGCCGCAGGACAAACCTCTCAGCCGCTCAATGCTGCTTCACCGGCGCCGCAGTCACCAGCCGCTCTGAACGATTCGCGTTGGGACTGCGGAGGCGGCACGACCATGACGGTGATTCAGTGCCAAAAGAAGGCAGGCCAGGAGGGATGCTTCATCCGGCTTGAACAGGGTGGCAAGTTCATCGCCGAAGCCCCAAAGCCGATTGCCGAAATTCAAAACCATGTAAGCGCATGTAAGGCGATGCCGGCGCTGACTCCCGCATACCTGACGGAGTTCCCTAACCCCTATCGGGTGGTTCAGGGCATGCTCGTCGGCAAACCTCAAGACAATATGGTGCGCTCCATCGGCGCCTTCTATCAACTGAGCGAGATCATTCATGCCCTTGCTGGACCGCGCGCTCTCACTCCGGATGAACAGAAGCTCGTTGGCGATTACAACCGGGTTCAGGCCGAGATGGTGCAGGCTGCTGAAAAAGCATTTCCCGGGCAGCATTTCGATCCGGCTTCCAATCCGTTCCAGTTCAAGCGGAACGATCCAAAGTTCGGGTTTGAAGGAATTTCCGTCTGGACTACCTACCTGACGCCCAACTTGCAGGACGCGTTTGCCCGCATCATCGGAGGCAGCGACGACAAGTACGCGATGGCCGTATATCGCCAGAAGAGCGCCGCGACGCAGAAAGTGGATAACGATTTGAAGGCCGCCGAAGCCGAAGCGCACTACGCCAAAGATCCTGGATCAGTGGCTGCGCGGCATTGCGTGGAGTCGGGACGAAGCGAGGTTGAGTGCCTCGGAGAGGGGTTGAAAGTCGGAGCGCAGGATCTGTTCGGCGGAAACCCGCTCAAGGGTATCGTGCCTGATGCGCCTGCAGGGTTGCGTTTAACGGGCATCTATTCAGCGGGACATTTCGCGCTGCAGTTCCAGCAGAACAACGTGATCGTCGGGTGCGGCACGCTGATCAAACAGCCCCATCCTTACACGATGCAGCGGGCAGGAACGCAGATAACCGTGACGGTCCCGATTTCCCCGAAACCCCTGTTGCTTTCGTATCGTGACGGGAAGTTGCTCGGTCCGGGGCCCATCGATGTTGCTGGAAGAGTGGTAATTGGAGGAGCGGTTGACCACGCCTCCACGAGCTACGAAATGCAAACCCAGACCTCTACGACGCAGCGGCAGATCGATGCGGGCGATGTGAACAACTATGCGATGGGCGAAGTGCACCAGAACGGGATGGAATACTCCGTCGACCAGCAGACCAGTTCCACCAACTGGGCGCCGACGACACAGCACCATTACGAAGTGCCCACGGCCCCCAAAACAGAACGGTGCGACGTAGGGGCTCTTCCTGCAATCAGCGCGAATGCCTCAGTATCAGGCGCGCTGACACAGGTTTTGGGCAGCAAGGATAGCAAGTCGGCAAATACAACTCCCGGTCTTCGGCTGAACGGCACGTTCGCAGCACCCAGCGGATTGAAGATCGAGTTCCGCGACGATTCAGCAACACTTGAATGCAAAGAGTCTTTCAATTCTGAAGCGTATGCGCTGCGCTGGAAAGATAGCCAGTTGATTGTCGACTTCCAGAACAGCACTGGACCTCTTTCGCTCGTGATACAACCAGACGGGGCCCTGACCGGGTCCGGAGAGATCGATGTAGCCGGGCGGAGAGCCATTCAGGGCACCGGCGGAGCAATTGAGTATCTTCCGCGCAATGCGCGTTGCGCGCTCGGAACGCTGGAAGCCTCGAAATGAAGCAAATGGCGGCATCGCTTCCAACAGCGTTCCTGTGCATACTTCTGGGTGCCTGCGGAAGCCGAGTCAGCGGTCACGTCTATCACAACAACGGAGGGGTTGTTCAGATTGAGTTCAAGTCAGGCGGCAGGGCCTACGTTTCTGCAGGTGCAATTGTGCACCCGTGTGAATATTTGCAATCGGGGAAAACAGTGACCCTTGCCTGCAATGGGAATAGAACGGAGTTCAGGGTTCAGGAAGACGGCGCACTCGTGGGACCAGCAGAGGGAGAGATGGCAAGGCTAACTCCAGTGCTGAATTAGTGAAGCCGGCGCGAAAAGTACGGAGCACAGCCGCGGATGTATCGTTCCTTAAAAGCTACTTCGTTCTTAGTGGGCCGGAGTGACCCTCATTGATTGAGTGCAAGCCGGTCCCTTCGGTCATTCAGCATCAAAATCAATACAGCATTCAGAAGGGTTAGTCCGGCGAGCAGATATAGACCTGCGCTGTCCGACTGAAAGAATCGATCAGCCCAGACCTTCAGGTTCGGCGCTATGAATCCGCCCAGATTGCCCATCGTGATCACAGCGATTCCGCCGGCCGCGGCACGATCTGCGAGATAGCCTGTAGGGAATGTCCAGAAGATCGGCTGCACGCCGACAAATGCGGAGACTGCGATTGAAAGAGCCACAATCCCCAGGATCGGTCCCGCTGTCGGAAAAGCGAAGCTGGCACATCCGCCAATAAACATCGTGAGCGCTGCGTAGTTGCGATGCCGTCGCGACCTGTCCGCCGCGCGCGGAAGCCAGAAGACTGCAACCAGAGCCATTACCCAGGGGATGGCGGATACAAATCCGACCTCGATGCCCGCTGGCTTGTGAATCAGCGCAGAAACCTCTGTCGGCAGGTAAAAAACGACACCGTACACACTGATTTGGATGAGGGAATAGATCGCCAGGAAGAGAAGCACGCGAAGATCGCAAATCATCGCAAGGAGTTTTCCCGGACTAGACGAGCGGCGCTCTGCCTCCTCGGCGGACAGAAGCTCCGCAAGAGCTGCACCTTCATCCGCGGGAATCCACGATGCCTGTCCAGGACGGTCATCGAGATACCAGAATGCTCCGATTCCAACCACTACGGCGATGAGGCCTTCGATGAAGAACATCCATTGCCAGCCCTGCAAGCCCGCCATGGTTCGCATCTCCAGAAGGAAACCGGAAAGCGGATTTCCGAAGATCATTGCTATCGGCACTCCGATGTAGAACAGGCCCATGATCTCGCCGCGCACCCGGCTCGGGAACCAATAGGTCAGATAGAGAATCACGCCAGGGAAAAAACCCGCTTCCGCCACCCCGAGAATCAGGCGCACCGTGTAGAGCGAGACGTCGCCTTTCACAAACATCGTCGCCATCGAAGCGACTCCCCATGCCGTCATGATGCAAGCCATCCAGATCCTCGCGCCGACCCTGTGGAGAATCAGGTTACTGGGAAATCCGCAGAAGGAATAGCTGATGAAGAAGAGTCCCGCCGCAAGCGCATAGCTGGCTGGCGAGATGCCGACCGAGGTCTGAAGTGCCTCCTTTGCGAACCCGATGTTGGAGCGGTCGAGAAACGAAATCACATACATCAGCATGAGGAAAGGAACCAGACGGAGGCGGATGCGCGACACAGCCCGCGTCAGCGCATCTTCAGCATCAGAGGAAGTGAAAGTACCGGGCATCGTCACGCACTCGAATCTAATACGTAGCTCGTCCACCGCTCAAATCAAAAACAGCTCCAGTTGTGAACGAATTTTCTTCTGAAACGAGCCACGCGACCATGGCCGCAATCTCGTCGACTTCCACAAAGCGACCCCGCGGTATCTTTCCGAGCATGTAATCAATGTGCTCCCTGGACATTTGATTAAAGATCCCGGTGCGAGCGGCGGCCGGCGTAATACAGTTGACGGCAATGTTGCTCTGCGCAGTTTCCTTCCCAAGCGATTTCGTTAAAGCGATTACGCCGGCTTTGGCGGCGCTGTATGCGGAGGCATTCGGGTTCCCTTCTTTCCCGGCAATAGACGCGACATTCACAATTCGCCCATAACCAAAGCGAAGCATAAAGGGAACGACCGCGCGACAGCAATGAAGAGTTCCAAACAAATTCACGTCCATCACGCGATGCCACTCCTCGAGAGGGTATTCCCAGAGAGTGTGATTTGGTCCGGCGATCCCGGCGTTCGAAACCAGAATATCGATGCGTCTAAACTTTTCAGCAACTGCCCGAGCTCCGGCGGCAACCGCGGAGGCGTCTGTAACGTCAATCGTCTTGAGATCGTGATTGCCGATCGCCGGAAAATGGGGCGCGGCCTTCTCGAGTAAATTCGCATCTCGATCCCAGAGCGAAACCGTTGCGCCGGATTTGGCCAGCCGCTCTGCGATCGCAAGGCCGATTCCCTGGGCAGCACCCGTGACGATGGCGATCCGATCTTTCAAATCGATTCGATTCATCTCGGTCGACCTCACAGGTTCGAGTTCCATGCTGGACTTAAATGGCGGCCATCGTCAAACTTCAGTGCTTCAAACTTGTCCTCAGAAATCAGCGCACCCCCCAACAAGGACCCAGAGCCGCGATGTTCGCCAATTGCGATGTGTTCACGCATGGGTTGTGAAAACAGAAGAGCCGGCATCGCGCCGGCTCTCTTAGACCCTCGATCCTCTGCTACACCGTGTTTCTCGGCTTCACCAGGATCACAGTCGCGGGTACCGTACCCGAAGCAGGTGGCGTACTGTTGTTGAACACACAACTCGGATCGCTTCCCGCAGCGCACGCCGGCAATCCCGGATTGATCTGCTGTGTATCGGTCAGCGTCGATGTCTTCACAAAGTGAACCTGCCCATCTCCTGCTGTCGAAACAAAGAAGTATTGATTATCCAGGCTGAATGCCCCTGCGATTGGCGCCACCACGGCGTTGCCTCCGGTCAGCGTGATGTAATTAAGCGTTCCTATAGAGCCCTTCGCGCCCGGTATGTAGTAGGGTAGTGTTCCACCCGGTGTCGTTCCGTCGTAAGTAAGAAATGCCAGATTCTGTGCGGGCGACGTCACAATTGCGTTCAACGCGGTAGCGTTGATCCCGTTCACGCCGATCTGGTTAAGAGTGTGCGTTAGCAGCAGCGGACTCATCTGCGAACCCGCCCGCGGACACTGATCCGGCAGATTCACTGTTGATCCCCCCGTTGCCGTTCCGCTTGCCGCGGTAGAGGGAATCGACACGCCGATGTCCGAGAGTTGAACCCCACCCCCCAAAAGCGCGGCGCCCAGAACATGCTGGCCGTCCGTTGTGGACGCCAGAACATCCGTTTGTGCCGGAACTGAATCCCCCTCCGGGTAGAACACAATGCTTGCGTAATTGCTTGCCGTTCCCGAAGGACACCACGTATGCGCAACCGTCGGGTTGCCACTCAGATATGCACCCTCACTCGGAATCGCTAATGTCAGGTTCGTTGCTCCGCCCGATGCGCTAAGATCGTAAGTCGTCCAGCCGGTGTTCGCGTTGAAAACATAGAGTGTATCGCTGTGGCCCGCTCCAAGCGATGCCCTGTCCGTGACGTAGAGCGTCTTCGCGTCAGGGGTCCACTGAGCCGCATTTCCCACACCAGTAAATGAAGCCGCAATTGATCCGGAGGTGTTGTACAGGTAGAACACCCGCCGTGTCTGGTCGTTGATCAGCACCTGCTTATTGTCCGGCGACACCGCCAGCACCACCCCCGGCACGGAGGTGTCCGGTGGACTGGTTGCCACATCGCTCGCAGTGCTGTACACCATCAATGCATGCGATGATCCGAAATAGATGTTGTTGCCCAGCCGGTCCATAACCATCGAATTCGGCACATACGGCAACCGCACCGTCGACCCCAGCGTATTCCCCACCAGGTCGTAGGGAACGAAATATTGCGAGCGCCCCGGTGCACCGAACCACACGTACGTGCTTGCGGTACCCGGTGTAGTAATGTTCACGGCGTTGCTCGAAATCGGCAGTCCCGTCCCGAACAAACCCACCTGGTTGATGGGTGCCGGATTACAGGCAGACGGCTGGCAGATGGCATACACCGACGCCGCACCCGGGAACGAAGCAAGCACCGATCCTGCTGTGCCTGCGGAGATATCCAGCGGGTTTGTCGACTGGTAGTCCAGCGTCAATCCGGATATTGCATTTCCATTTGTGTCCAGAACCGTCGTCACCAGGTTCTGTGTCACGCCTTTCGTCACCGTCGCACTTGTATTCCCATTCAACGTCACCGAAATCGATTTTGGGGGACACGTCGTGAAATACCCAGCCGACGATCCTGATCCGGCGATTGAAGCCTGAATCGCAGTCGTACCGGGTTGACCTGCCGTAATCACGTTCGTCGCCGCATTCACTTGCGCAATCGAAGCAGTGCTCACCGCGTACGCCAGCGTTCCGATTGAACCCGAGCAGGTCGGCACCGACGTCACTCCGTTCGGCAGCGCGCATGCATAGTTAGTCGGAGATACCGACGAAGGAGCGCAAAACTCGTACTGCTTCCCGTTCTGCGCAAAGCACGCTTCCGAATCGAGTTGGGTGCTGGTCCCCTGCGAATAACACTGCTGGTTGCCGGCCAGAGCCAGCGATACTGAACTCACCGCTGCATGCACAAATACCTGCACGGGGTTCGACGTCACAGAGTTTGCAGATGCGGAG
>DATNFD010000004.1:0-45141 GCA_035606555.1 Occallatibacter sp. | reverse complement strand
CTGCTCGCTCGACGCTGTCATTCCATTCTCGAATCTTTTCCGTCGCGTTCTCGAATCCGGCGAAGACATCGTAAGCCACGACATTCGCTATGACCACACCATTCTGAATACCAGCATCTTCACGATTGAGCCGCATGCAGTGCTATGCGGGACTTTCCAGGACATCACCGAGCCGATCTTCCAGAAGGAACAGATCATCGAGCGCGCCCGCGATGTGATTCAGAAGAACCTCAAAACCGTGCAGCAGATCGCCTATCTGCTCGGAGAGAACGCCGCTGAGTCCGAGATAACGCTGAACTCAATCGTCCGCTCCTTCAGCCCGGAGGATCTGGATGAGGGCAGCAGCCGGGGGCCGAAGTGAGCGGTCCGGGAGACAACTTCATTGAAATCGACTATTGCCAGCGCGCGAAGCACGGGCAGTTAATCTCCGGTGATGTATTTCTCTCGGAAAAAGTGAAAGAAGAGGGCCGTATCGTGTCCGTCCTCTCGGATGGCCTGGGCAGCGGGGTCAAAGCCAGTGTTCTCGCCTCGATGACGGCAACCATGGCGCTGAAGTTTGCCGCCAGTCCAATCGACATCCGCAGCTCCGCGGAAATCATCATGGATACGCTGCCCATCTGCAGCGTGCGCAAGATCAGCTACTCGACCTTCACGGTCGTTGATATCGCGGGCAGCGGCGAAACGCGCATTATCGAGCACGGCAATCCACCATTCCTGCTCATTCGCCCTGATGGTGCCCCGGCGATTTCGAAGAACGAGTTGCGGCCGGACCGCTGGCACGATCGCGTCATCAGCTATTCCATCTTCGAAGTGCAGCGCGAAGACCGCATCATCTTCTTCTCCGACGGGGTCTCACAGGCCGGCATGGGCGAGTTTCGGACGCCATTCGGCTGGGGAGTCGCGGACGTCGAAAGCTACGTCCGCGATCAGATCCGCGACCACCCACAGAGCTCCGCCCGCGAACTCTCGCGCCAGCTCGTCGCGCGCGCCGAGCAGATTGACGGCCTCTCCGCTAAGGACGACATCACCTGCGGCGTCGTCTATTTCCGCAGTCCCCGCCAGCTTCTGGTGATGACGGGCGCGCCTTTCAATCGCGCTCACGACAGTGACCTCGCGCGCATGGCGGAAAAGACGCCGGGGCGCAAAGTCATTTGCGGCGGCACAACCGCCAACATCATCTCGCGCCAGCTGAACCGCCCCATCCACATCGATATGCGCCAGGCGCGCGACTCCCGAATTCCTCCATCTGCGAAGATGGAAGGCTTTGACCTCGTCACCGAAGGGATTCTCACCCTCGGCGAAGTGCTCCGCCTCCTCGAGGAGGACATCGCTCCTGAAGAACTCAAGTCGAATGCCGCCGTACGTCTTGCCGGCATGCTCCTCGATAGCGATGTTGTTAAGTTCGCCGTCGGGACCCGCATCAACGAAGCTCACCAAGACCCGAACGTTCCCGTCGATCTGGAACTGCGTCGCAACATTGTCAGGCGAATCGCGCAAGAACTGGAAATGAAGCACATGAAGCGCGTAAGCATTCAGTACCTTTAGTCTTTCAGCCCCTGCGTCAACTCGATTTCAGCCGATTCTTGCAGCGATCCTGGTGCAACATCCCGCCCGAGATGCGACGCCATTTCGGGATCTCTTTCGCCCCAGTAAGGCGGGAAGTGACGGCAGTCACTGTGCTCGCTCTGACTCAGGTCTAGATTCGATATATGGATATCGATAAAGACTTATCGATTATCAACCTATTGAAAACGGGACAGGTTAGCCGCCCCGTGGCAAACCCGGCTGTGGCATCCCGGAGCAAGTTCTTGATGCCCACAGGGAGCTACAGAATATGACACACCTGAACGGAATCCTCGCCAAGATCCCCACACACCAGATCAAAACCAGCGAAGACCTTGAAGCTCTCGTCGCCCGTGTGAAAGCAGCCCAGCAGAAGTTCGCGACCTTCACGCAAAGACAAGTGGACCACATCTTCCGGAACGCAGCTCTGGCGGCGGCGAACGCTCGCATTCCCCTCGCCAAGCTGGCCGTGGAAGAAACCGGCATGGGCGTGATCGAAGACAAAGTCATCAAGAACCACTTCGCTTCCGAATACATTTACAACAAGTACAAAGACGAAAAGACCTGCGGCATTCTCTCTGAAGACGAAGAAGCCGGTACCATCACCATCGCCGAGCCGATGGGGATTATCTGCGGCATCATTCCTACTACCAATCCCACCTCCACCGCCATCTTCAAGACGCTCTGTGCCCTCAAGACTCGTAACGGCATCATCATCAGCCCGCATCCTCGCGCAAAGAAGTGCACCTGTGTCGCCGCCCGGCTCGTTCTTGAAGCCGCGGTAGACGCCGGAGCGCCGGAAGACATTATTGGCTGGATCGACGAACCCACGGTGGAATTGAGCAACCAACTCATGCGGCACCGCGAAATCAAGCTGATCCTCGCCACCGGCGGTCCCGGAATGGTGCGGGCAGCCTATTCTTCCGGCACGCCAGCCATCGGCGTTGGAGCCGGCAACACGCCCGTGGTCATCGACGAGACCGCGGACCAGAAGCGGGCGATCGCATCCATCTTAATGTCGAAGACCTTCGACAACGGCGTCGTCTGCGCTTCAGAACAGGCTGTTATCGCGGTCGATGAAATCTATGAATCTATTCGCGACCGGTTCGCGCGCCATGGTGGGTACATTCTCCAGGGCGAAGAGACCGAGGCCGTCCGCAACATCATCCTCGTAAACGGCTCGGTTAACGCCAAGATCGTTGGCCAGCCTGCGACAAAGATTGCAGAGATCGCGGGAATCACCGTCCCGCCCACAACCAAGGTGCTGGTGGGCGAAGTCACGGACGCGACCGAGGCAGAGCCCTTCGCACATGAGAAGCTTTCCACGATCCTCGCCCTCTACCGGGCCAAGGATTTCAACGAAGCCGTCACGACTGCTGCCAAGCTCGTCGCGCTCGGCGGCATCGGACACACCTCCGTGCTCTACACCGACCAGGATCGACAGAAGGAGCGCGTCGCATATTTTGGCGAACAGATGAAGACCGCCCGCATCCTGATCAACACTCCCTCATCGCACGGCGGCATCGGTGACCTCTACAACTTCAGCCTTATGCCGAGCCTCACTCTCGGCTGCGGAAGCTGGGGCGGGAACTCGATCTCAGAGAACGTGGGGCCGAAGCACCTCCTGAACCAAAAGATCGTGGCGAAACGTGCTGAGAACATGCTCTGGCACAAGCTCCCGGGGTCTATCTACTTCCGTCGTGGGTGCATTCCCGAGGCTCTCAAGGAGATCGCCGGCAAGAAGCGCGCTCTCGTTGTCACAGACGAGTTCCTCTTCCGCAACGGCTATACCGACGACCTGATCGAGCAGCTCAAAAAGCACGGTCTTGAAGTCGACACCTTCTACCAAGTGCAAGCAGATCCCACCCTCAGCACTGTCCGCAAGTGCGTGGAAGTCGCAAACGCCTTCCAACCGGACGTCATCGTAGCGATCGGCGGAGGCTCGCCCATGGATGCGGCCAAAATCGCATGGGTGATGTACGAGCACCCGGAAGTCGACTTCGAAGACCTTGCGCTTCGTTTCATGGATATCCGCAAGCGCATCTATCAGTTCCCGAAACTGGGAATCAAAGCGAAACTGATCGCCATACCGACGACCTCCGGCACCGGCTCTGAGGTGACCCCGTTTGCGGTGGTCACCGACGACGCGACGGGCAAGAAGTACCCTATCGCCGACTACGAGCTGACGCCGAACATCGCCATCATCGATCCCAACCTGGTGATGAACATGCCGAAGTCCTTGACGGCCGCCGGTGGAATCGATGCAGTTACGCATGCGCTGGAAGCCTATGTGTCCATCATGGCCAACGAGTTCACGGACGGACAGGCCCTCCAGGCACTCAAGCTGCTGAAGGAGTACCTGCCTTCTGCCTACAAGAACGGCGCTAATGACCCCAAGGCTCGCGAGAAGGTTCATTACGCGGCGACGCTAGCTGGCGTGGCTTTTGCGAATGCCTTTCTTGGTGCATGCCACTCCATGGCGCACAAACTTGGCGCCGCGTTCCACCTGCCTCACGGAATCGCGAACGCGCTGCTGGTCTCGAATGTGATTCGCTACAACGCGAACGACAATCCGGCCAAGCAGGCTGCCTTCTCGCAGTACGACCGGCCCAAGGCGAAGTGCCGCTACGCAGAGATCGCGAAGTACCTCGGGCTGGGCGGCGCAACGAAAGACGAGCAGGTCGAAAAGCTCATCGAGTGGGTCGAAAGCCTTAAACGCGATCTCGAGATCCCCGGAAGCATTCGCGAGGCCCGCATTGACGAACGCGAATTCCTGGCTCAGGTGGAAACCATCGCTGTCGATGCCTTCGACGATCAGTGCACTGGCGCCAACCCGCGCTATCCGCTGATCAGCGAATTCCAGGCGATCCTTACCGATAGCTACTACGGACGTCCGTTCGTCGAACTGGCCGAGCGGCAGGAAGCGAAAACCAGCGCCTCTGCCGCCCAGCCGGGCAAAACACACAAAGTGTCAGCCACCGTTGAAGTCAAGGTAGTGGAAACACTTACACAGAAGTAAAGCCTTCAGGGACCGAGGCGTCTCCTCCGCTTCGGTCCCGTATATCAGAACAGAATCCCAAGATATGGCCGCAGAACAGCTTCAGCCCACAAAGTTCTACTCACTGAACAATTCGTCCGCAGATTAACTGGATCGGCTTGCGGTCGGCATTAAAGAGAATGGTAAAGTGCCATATGACGGTATTAACTACCAAATAGTGACAGATGTCACTGTGATGCGACTCACGCAAGAGCAGCATAAAAGCAGCAAGATTGGAGGAACTCCATGAGCACGACACTCCCAGCCGCCCCCGTAATCACCCCTTTCCCGGCAGCCTGGAACGGCTTCGAAGCCGGCCAGTGGCAGACCTCCATTGATCCCCGCGACTTCATTCAGCACAACTACACGCCCTATACAGGAGATGCCGGCTTTCTCTCCGGTCCAACGTCGAGAACTCAGGCCGTGTGGAACCGAGTCACGGAGCTGCTCAAGCTGGAACGCGAGCGTGGCGGCGTCCTGGCCGTCTCTGGGGACAGGCCATCCAGCATCACATCGCATACGCCCGGCTACATCGATCCCGAGAATGAAACAATCGTCGGCCTGCAGACGGACGCACCTTTGAAGCGCGCCATTATGCCATTTGGCGGACTCCGCATGGTTGAACAGGCTCTTGAAGAACAGAACGAACCGATTGACCTCCAAGTGCACAAGATCTTTACTCAGTACCGCAAGACCCACAACAACGCGGTATTTGAGATGTACACCTCCGAAATTCGCCGTGCGCGCAATTCGCACGTCATCACCGGCCTCCCGGATGCCTACGGGCGAGGACGCATCATCGGCGACTATCGCCGGGTTGCACTTTATGGCGTTGATCGCCTGATCGAAAACAAGAAGCAGGAGAAGAGAGAACTCGACAGCCGCGGATTTTCTGAAGAGATTGTCCGGCTGCGCGAAGAACTCGCCGAACAGATCAGCGCGCTCAGCGAACTCAAGGTCATGGCTGCTTCATACGGGTTCGACATCAGCAAGCCTGCGGCAAACGCCAAAGAGGCCGTGCAGTGGACCTACTTCGCCTATCTCGGCTCTGTAAAGGAGCAGAACGGGGCGGCGATGTCACTGGGGCGCATCTCGACGTTCCTCGATGTCTTCATCGAACGCGATCTCCAGCGAGGGATCATCACCGAAGCCGAAGCCCAGGAACTGATTGACCAGCTCGTCATCAAGCTGCGCATCGTTCGCTTCCTGCGCACCCGCGAATACGACGCGATCTTCTCCGGCGACCCCACGTGGGTTACCGAGTCCATCGGCGGAATCGGCACAGACGGACGCACGCTCGTTACGAAGACCAGCTTTCGTTTCCTGCAGACGCTCTATAACATGGGCCCGGCTCCAGAGCCGAACCTCACAGTCCTGTGGTCTCCCGCGCTCCCCGAGAGCTTCAAGCAGTTCTGCAGCAAGGTGTCGCTGGACACCTCCTCCATCCAGTACGAGAACGACGATTTGCTCCGCGAGCACTACGGCGATGACGCCGCAATCGCATGCTGCGTCTCCGCAATGTCGGTCGGGAAGCAGATGCAGTTCTTCGGAGCGCGCGTAAACCTGGCCAAGACGCTGCTCTATGCCATCAACGGCGGACGCGATGAGATCTCAGGCCAGCAGATCGGCCCCGTGACGCCTTCAATCAGCTCTGAGATCCTCAACTACGAAGAGGTGCTCCCGGCATTCGAAGGGATGATGGAGTGGCTGGCTCGGGTCTATGTCGAAGCGCTGAACATCATCCACTACTCGCACGACAAATATGCGTACGAGCGGCTTGAAATGGCCCTGCACAATCGCGACATCATCCGCACCCTTGGATGTGGAATCGCAGGTCTCTCCGTCGTTGCCGACAGCCTCTCGGCCATCAAGTATGCTGAGGTTCGCCCGATCCGGAACGAGAACGGCATCGCCATCGACTTCGAAGTAAAGGGGGAGTTCCCCACCTTCGGCAACAACGACGACCGCGTCGACGAGATTGCCGTCTGGGTCGTTCACACATTCATGGAAAAGGTGCGGAAGCAGCCTGTGTACCGCAATGCCGTGCACACGCAATCGGTTCTTACGATCACGTCAAACGTGGTTTATGGCAAATACACGGGCAACACACCTGACGGTCGTCGCAGGGGAGAAGCATTCGCCCCGGGCGCCAATCCCATGCACGGGCGTGACAAACACGGCATGATGGCATCCGCGCTCTCGATCGCGAAGCTGCCGTATGCCGATTCTCTGGACGGGATTTCGCTAACCTCTTCGATGATCCCTGACGCGCTTGGCCGCACTGAGAAGGACAGAGTCGAAAACCTCACCAGCGGTCTCGATACCTACTTCGAAGAGAAGGGCTATCACATGAACATCAACGTGCTGAATCACGAAACCCTTCTGGATGCGATGGAGCACCCTGAGAAGTATCCGCAGTTGACGATTCGCGTCTCAGGGTACGCGGTAAATTTTGTAAAGCTCACACGCGAACAGCAGGCCGAAGTCATCTCGCGCACGTTCCACAAGGCCCTTTAGGGCAAGTACCAGGAATGAAGCCATGACCCAGCTTCCGGTGATCCATGACGTCGGCGAACGCACCAAAGGCTGGATCCATTCCTGGGAAACATCAGCGGGACAGGATGGCCCCGGCTGGCGTCTCGTCGTCTTCCTCTCTGGATGCCTCCTGCGCTGCCAGTACTGCCACAATCCGGATACCTGGAACATGTATTCCGGAAAGGAAATGACGGTCGACGAAGTCTGGGACGAGGTGAAGCACTACGTCCCCATGCTTCGACGCGGCGGCATCACCTTCACGGGCGGCGAGCCGCTCGTGCAGGCGCCATTTCTCAAGTCGCTTCTGCGGCGCGCCAAGGAGCACAATCTCCACACCGCGATCGACACTGCAGGCTTTCTTGGCGATCGGGTCGACAGCCAGATGATGAACGACATCGACCTTGTCCTTCTCGACATCAAATGCTGGGATCCTGAACGGTACCTCGCGCTCACGTCCAAGGCGCTTGAACCCACCTTGTGTTTCGCCCGCCGCCTTGCGGAGGCAAAGCGACCTGTATGGTTGCGCTACGTTCTTGTTCCGGGCCTGACCGACAAGCCCGAAGACATCGAGGGCCTTGCCGCCTTTGCCTCCGGGCTCGGGAACGTAGAACGCGTCGACGTCCTGCCATTCCACCAACTCGGCAAATCGAAGTGGGCAGAACTCGGTCTCGATTACAAACTGGAGAAAACGGCTCCACCAACCCTGGAACAAGTCAGGAGCGCGATCGATATCTTCAAAGGCAAAGGGTTAAGTGCCTGCTGATGACATATCTGCCAGGGTAGTAGAATTCCCACGCGGATCATTTCCTCTCTCAGAAGAGCCCAAAAATGAAAGCCTTTTCATCTCTGCTGCTGCCCATCGCCTTGCTCGCGTGCACCTTTCAAGCGCAATCGCAAACACCTGCGCCGCCCGATTGGGAGAACCCTCACGTATTCGGCGTCAACAAAGAGCCCGCTCGAGCCACGTTCACGCCCTTCCCCGATGAATCAGCGGCCCTCCGCGACCAGCAAAATTCACCCTGGGTGCAGTCGCTCGATGGCAAGTGGAAATTTCACTGGGTCAAGCAGCCCGACCTTCGTCCCGTGGACTTCTACAAGCCGGACTTCGACGTGAGCTCCTGGAAGGAAATCCCTGTTCCTTCTAACTGGGAAATGGAAGGCTACGGCACGCCCATTTACACCAACATCACCTATCCGTTTAAGCGCGATCAGCCGCGTGTCACCGATACTCCTGACGACCACTCCTGGACTGCATACGATCAGCGCGATCCTGTCGGCTCATATCGCCGCGACTTCGAAGTTCCCACGTCGTGGAATGGCCGTCAGACTTACCTGCTGTTCAATGGAGTCAATTCCGCGTACTACGTCTGGATCAATGGCCAGAAGGTCGGGTACAGCCAGGACTCGCGCATGGTGTCGGAATACAACATCACGAAATACATTCAGCCCGGTAAGAACACCATCGCTGTCGAGGTCTATCGCTGGTCCGATGGCAGCTATATGGAAGACCAGGACTTCTGGCGGATGAGCGGCATCTTCCGGGATGTTACGCTCGTCTCCCGCGCGCAGCTGCACATCCGTGACTTCCAGGTCCTCACGCCCTTCGACAGCACATACGAAAACGCAACCTTCAAGCTGCATCTCAGCCTGCAGGACACTGGGGGCAGCAGGGGTGCGGCCGCCTCTGTCGAGGCCAAACTGGTCGATGCAGCCGGCAAGCCTGTCTTTTCTATCACTAAGAAGGTAAACGTCGCCCCAGTTCGTGACTCAGATATCGACCTTCAGCAAGCCGTCGCCAAGCCGAACAAATGGTCAGCTGAAGTTCCCTACCTTTACCAACTGCTGCTCACGCTCAAAGACGCCAAAGGAAGCGTTGTCGAAGTCGTTCCCTGGAAGATTGGGTTCCGCCAGTCGGAGATCAAAGGCAATCAGATCCTGTTCAACGGCAAGAAGCTAATCATCAAAGGCGTCAATCGCCACGAATTCGATCCCGATCGCGGCCAGGTCGTCACGCGCGAAATGATGATCGAAGACATCAAATTGATGAAGCAGAACAACATCAACGCCGTCAGGACCTGCCACTATCCGAATGTCCCTGAGTGGTACGAACTCGCGGATGAGTACGGCCTATACATCCTCGATGAAGCCAATGTCGAGTCACATGGATATGGCTCAGGCGAAAAACAGCCGATCTCGGACGGCGCCGATTTCCGTGATGCGATCGTCGACCGGTTCCGCCGTACTATCGAACGCGATAAGAATCATCCCTCCGTCATCGCCTTCTCGATGGGCAACGAAGCGGGCTGGGGAGCCAATTTTGTTGCCGCAAAGGAATGGGGGAAGACACACCATCCTGAGTTCTTCATCATCTATGAGCCTCACAACAGTGTGCACGGAGACGCGCTCACGCCCATGTATGCCAAGCCCCAGAACATCGTCGAGTATTACAACACCTACGGCAACGGGCGACCCTTCTTCGAAATTGAGTACGCGCACGCAATGGGCAACAGCACCGGAAATTTCCAGCAGTATTGGGACCTGTTCGCGAAGGAGCCGTGGGCACACGGTGGCTTTATCTGGGATTGGGTTGATCAGGGGATCCGTAAAAAGGGCAGCAACGGGAAGGACTTCTGGGCCTACGGCGGCGATTTCGGTGACAAGCCGAATGACGATAACTTCTGCACCAATGGCCTTGTGCTGCCCGACCGCACTGTACATCCCGGCCTCACCGAGGTCAAAAAATCCTACGCAAGCATCAAGGTCGAAGCCGCGGACCTGGCGAGCGGCAAGATGCGCATTCACAATAATTACAACTTCATCAGCCTCGGCTTCGTTCGTGGTTCATGGGCGCTGGATGAAAACGGAAAGACCATCCAAAGCGGCGAATTGCCGGTTGAAGACGTGCCTCCCGGCGAGACAAAGGACATCACGCTCGATCTCAAACAGCCATCTCCCGCACCGGGGGCCGAGTACTTCCTTATCGTCAGCTTCAAACTCGCGCAGGATACCCCCTGGGCTCCCGCCGGGCACCTCATAGCCTGGGACCAATTTGAACTTCCATCCACTCATAAGGCGGCTCCAGAGCGCAAGATCGACAGCTTCCCAGCCGTCAAACTCGCCGAAATTCCTGACCATTTTGTGATCTCCAACGACGCATTCTCCATTGCCATTGATCGCGGATCCGGTTCCATCTCCTCCTGGAACATCGGTGGCAAAGAGATGCTTACGGCACCTCTCGAACCTAACTACTGGCGTGCTCCGACTGATAACGACCGCGGCAACGGCATGACGCGCCGCCAGGGTATTTGGCAGCATGCAGCCGGAAACCGCAGTCCCGCAACCGTCGAGGCGGAGCAAATCTCTCCGAATAGCGTTAAGGTGACTTCTACTTCCACGCTGCCCGCTGGACAATCGACACAAAGCTACGTGTATACCATCTACGGCGATGGGTCCGTTGAGATTGAGAGCTCGTTCAAACCCGGCGAGGGCACCCTGCCGGACCTGCCCAGGTTCGGCATGCAGATGAGAGTCCCCGGCGATCTCCGCAATGTCGAGTGGTACGGCCGTGGTCCGCAGGAAAACTATTGGGACCGCAAACTTGGCGCAGCGATCGGGATCTACAAAAGCAAGGTCGACGACATGTGGTTCCCGTACGTTGAGCCGCAGGAGACAGGCAATCGCACCGATACACGATGGATCACTTTCACGGACGACAACGGGATCGGCTTCAAGGCAATCGGAATGCCTCTCCTGAGCTTCAGCGCGTGGCCGTTCCGCATGTCAGAGTTGGAGCACGAGAAGGCTCCGGTTAATGTTGGACACAAACACTCGGCTGAAATCGTCTTTTCCGACGACATCACGGTGAATCTCGACTATAAACAGATGGGTGTGGGTGGTGATGACAGCTGGGGAGCGCCCATCCATAAGGAATTTTCGTTACCCGCAGTGGCATACGAATACAAATTCCGTCTGGAGCCGATCGCGACGACACATTAAGTGAAGGCCCCACCCGCTGAATGGGCCGCCAGGTGCATAGGCGGCCTATTTGCTTAGCGCAAACGCCGAATCCGGCACGAGCGCGACTGGAAAGTCTCCTTCGAGCGAAACCTTGCTGGCTTCAAAAGTCGGAATCGTATCCGCAGTCCCCGCCATTGCCAGCCAGCAAACCAACCCCTTCTTCAACAGCGTGCACGTTGTTTCAAGCTTGTATTCGTGCTCCGGGTGATTCATCGGAGTTCCATCTGCACGCTCGATCCAGAAGGCATGCTTACCCAGCGTGTACGCTCCGTATTTTGGATCCTTCACATTGAATGACTTCGTGAGCCCGGTGGCAATCCCTGCGCCGGTCGAGCCCAGATCGCTTTCTTTCAGCTCAAGTCCGAGACACTTGTATTCGAGAAACATGATGAGGACGACGGAAGCTGGATCACCATGGCGGATGGTCAATAGAACATCCGCGCAACCAGCACCTTTCTTCTCCATCTCGCTCTTGGCTTCCTGCTCTGCTTTCAGGCGCTGAACAGGCATCATCGGCTTCATATCCACAACTTCCCAATCAGCCGGGTAGCTGAACGTGAAATCGCCGTCACTCTTAAAGACCGGCGGTTCAACGATGCTCGTCTTAGCGCTCGCAGCATCGCCGCTGTTCTCTCCTGCAGAGGCTGAACTCCCCGGCGCCGCAGGGGTCTGGCCCGCAAGGCACAAAGCGCCTCCCATCAAAGCAGGAACCAGAATGAATAAACGCATAGTGCGGCGAGTCTACCACGATTATCGCTGTTTCCAGACCGGCGTCACTCTTGTGGTCACGTTACGCTCCGGGCTTCTTTTCAAATGCAGTCGCGGGTACGAGTTCCAAGAAGAAATCCCCATCCAGGGTCACCGCATTCCCTTCAAATTGCTTCAGTGAAGCATCATCGCCGGCCACGGTCATCCAGCACACAGCAGATCGCTTCAGCAGGCTGCACGCGATCTCCAGCGTATATCCCATCTCCGGATGCCCCTTTGGATTCCCCTTCGCGCGCTCAATCCAGATGCTGTGATTTCCCAGCTTGTATGAACCGAACGTCGGTTCACCGAAATCGAAAATCGCACGAGGGCCTTCTGACGCACCCTCCGCAAATCCGGGGAGATCCTTCTCCGTCATGATCTGCCCAAAGCACGCGAAGGGCAGCGCCATGGCTGCCAGAAAAGAGGGAGGCGGCCCCTTCCGTGCGCTGACCGGAACCTGAATGCAGGAAATCTCTTTCTTCTCCTCGTCTGTCTTAGCTTTCGCCGTCTGTCGCGCCTTCACCTCCGGCAACGTCGACTGCGCATCAATCGCATCCCACCCCGACGGCAGGTGATAGCTGAACCCCAGATCAGCGGGAGTGGGCGAAGGAGCAGGCACCTCCTGCTGCTGCGCGGCCGCGCAAGCTGTCATTAGAAATAATGCGGAAAGAACAAGACGGACACTCATCGCGCGGCCAGTCTACCACGCTCCTTCTTCGATAAAGAAAGTTTGGAACTCCAACGCACGGAGCACGCGCACGTCTTATGCTGGCCTTCACGCCCGAGGAAGACGCCTTATTTCAGCCCCAACACTGACAACGCGGATGCAATCCCCCCGACGGCAAACGCCATGCCGAAATACCAGTAGATTCGGCTCCGTGTCAGCAGTGTCACCGACGTGATCACCAGACCTATTTCCAGCAGCGCCTCACCAAGATCGAACCGGTCCGCGCGCGCTTCGGCGTGCTCGACTCTCTCTTCCAGATTCTTGGCCTTCTCCTGCTCCTGATTCAGATCCTCATTCCACTTCGCCTGATGGTCGACATAGCTCTTGGCGATCTTCTGCGCCTTATCTCTATCCGCGACCGCGATCGCGCTCAGCATGTCGCTGGCGAGATTCGTGTTATAGGAACGAATCTTCTTGGCCTGGTATTCGTTCCACTGGTCCGTTGCCTTGTTCTGAAAGAGCACAGCCTCAGTGTGCGTCCGATGTCCCAGCACCGTCGTGATCGCCACAAGCACTGCCAGCACGCTCATGGTGAATGCCACGGGCCGCATCGCCGTTTCATGCGCGCCATGCTCTGCGTGTTCTTTCAATTCCTGAACTTCATTCGCTTCCAATTTGAGGAGTCTCCTGTCGCCGAAGGGAGTCGCAAAAGGCTTCCAGAGTACACGCCGACTATAAGTTCGCTAGAGGTCGACGATTCCAGTTACGGGGTAGGAACTCGCTTACTTCCTCTTCCACCTGACTCCATCCTTGGAGTCCTCGATCGCAATGCCCTTCTCCATCAGATCGTTCCGGATCTGATCCGCGCGCCCAAAATCTCTCCGTCGCTTCGCCTGATCCCGCTCCGCCAACATCGCATCGATTGCATCATCCGTAAGCGACACCTGTGCCAGCAGTTCCGGCGCGACATCCGCCTCGCGACCTTCCTTTTTCGCCCACTCCACCGATTTGCGCATCGGCTCGGCATCGCGATCTTCAATCACCGCAAACACGGCATCGAAGTCTGTCAGGACGCGCTTCACCGCATCGCGGTCACTTTGGAAGAACTTCCCCTGATCCATGGCGGTATTCGACAGCCGCACCAGGTCGAAGATCGGAGCGCGCGCCTCGGCCGTGTTCAGGTCGTTCGCCAGCGCAGCCATGTAGTCTTCGTGCGCCTTGTTCGCAGCAATCTGCACCTCGGCATTCGATCCCGCATCAAATTTGCCCTTGACCAGACGATCGTTAAACGTTCGTAACCGATCAATTGCCGCCGTCGCATCGGTCAGTGCATCAAACGTGAAGTTCAGCTGATGCCGGTACGGCACGGAGATCAACGCCAGACGAATGGCCGAAGCCTTGTATCCCTTCAGCAAGAGGTCTCGAAGCGTATAGAAATTCCCTTCGCTTTTCGACATCTTTTTGCCGTCGACCAGCAGAAAACGCACGTGCATCCAATGCCTTGCCAGCAGCTTATGGGTAACGCTTTCGCTCTGCGCTATCTCGTTTTCGTGGTGCGGAAACATCAAATCCTCACCGCCCGCATGCAGATCGAAGCTGTCGCCCAGGTACTTCATCGACATCGCTGAGCACTCAATGTGCCATCCCGGCCGTCCGCGCCCGATCGGCGTATCCCACGCTGTCTCACCGGGTTTCGGAGCCTTCCACAATGCAAAATCGCGCGCCGAATCCTTCTCGTACTCGTCCACGTCTACGCGCGCGCCGTCTTCCATCCCGCTGAGGTCTTTTTTGCTGAGCTTCCCGTACTCCGGAAATGCCTTCAGCTTGAAGTACCAGGACCCATCCTCGGTCTTGTAAGCCGCCCCTGCCTCCTTGAGCTTTTGGATCAGATCCACCATGCGGTCGATATTCTCAGTCGCCCGCGCAATCGTCTCCGGCCGCTCGACGCGGAGCGCATCCAGGTCCTCGAAGAAGGCCTCCACGTACTTACTCGTGTATTCGCCGATTGAGATTCCGGCCGCAGCCGCGTTGCGGATGATCTTGTCGTCCACGTCTGTAATGTTCATGACGTGGCGCAGTGGCATCCCGATCAGCTTCAGAAATCGCCGCAGCACATCGATCTCGAGAAATGTTCTGAAGTTGCCGATGTGACCGTAGTCGTACACCGTGGGCCCGCAGGCATACATTCGCAATTCCTTCTCGTCTGAAGGAATCAACTCATCTACTTGTCCTGAAAGAGTGTTAAACAGGCGCAGGGTCGTCGTCATCGCGGGCTGGGGGCTCATATTTCCGGTCAAAACTGGGGCCATTCGATGTACCCGATTGTAGCAGTGGGGATTACAGGTAGGATTCCCCGTTACTTTTGCGCCCTCCCGTGGTGACCCTGAGTTCAGCGTATCCTTTTTGCGAAGACGGCGTGCGTTCGTCGGCGACTGGAGAAATGTTAGACCACGCTTTATCCCTGCTTTGCGATCCCGACACGCGCTATGCCCTCGAGATGGCCGGCAATAATCTGCGCAATACCGCCACTGGCCGCATCTATCCGATCCGTGACGGCATTCCCCTTTTTGTCAGCACCGTCACCGGTCCCAATCTCAAATACCAGACTCTCTACGACCGGATCGCACCCGGCTATGACCTTGCCGAACACCTCTATCACTGGTTCACTCGCAAGCCCAACTACCGCCACGAATTCATCAGCGAACTCGAGCTCAAGCCGCATGCTCGCGTACTCGAGGTCTCGATCGGCACCGGCGCGAATCTGCGCTTTCTTCCCCCCGACATCGAGTTCTATGGCGTCGACATCTCCTGGGGCATGCTTCACAAGTGCGAACGCAATCTTCTCAAGTTGGGCCGCAAGGCTCACCTCTTTCAGGCTGAAGCCGAGCGCCTGCCCTTCAAAGTCGGCGCATTCGATTGCGTCTTCCACGCCGGCGGCATCAACTTCTTCACGGACAAGGCTCGGGCGATCAAGGAGATGGTCTGGGTCGCCAAGCCCGGTACAAAGATCGTCATCGTCGACGAAACCGAGCGCACCATTCGCGATAGCTATCAGCGCAACCCTGTCGTTCGCGGCAGCTTCCCACCAGGGTCAGAGAAGGTCCGCTGCCCGATCGATCTTGTGCCCGCCGAAATGAAAGATGTGTCAGCCCGCGAAATCTGCGAGGGCAAGCTCTATTGCCTTACGTTCCGGAAGCCCTGAGTGTGTTAACCACAAAGCTCTGCAAACGTTGAATCAAGTGCGATGCAGGACCACGGTGATCAACGAGGTGTCGTCGGTTCCACCAAATCAGCCTCGGATGCTGAGAACGGGAGTTTCCCGTTTCCTGGACGATGGCTCGGATCAGCATCGTTGATTCTGGCTCCCCTGCTCTTACTTACCGGCATCCTCTTGCGAATTCAGTTCCACTTCTTCTTCCCACAACAACTGGCGGCCTATCACGACCATCCGATGCTGATTACGGCCGCATACAATTTCTACCTCGCCGGAAATATTCTTCTCTGGCCGGCAGTCTTGACAGTTGCAACCACCATCGCGCAAAAACGACGCGGCTGGGCGCTCTGGGGCGGATCGTTCGTAGTCTTCGGACTTTTCGCTCGGACCTTCCACGCGGGCGCCGACTATCTTGCATTTCAAATAGTGCGAATCGAAGGAGTTGAAAACGCCAGCAAGTCTATTGCTGCATCCTATGGCGCATTCCACGTTGTCTCTGCTCTGAACGCCACCATCCTCCTCGGATGGATTCTTCTCGCCATCGGCGCCTATCTGGCTGGAACTCTAGGCTTGCTTCGGTCCATCGCGTTAGCCTTGATGTCCTCTCTCATGATGGGAGTGCTCAAAGGTAGCTCCATCACTTCCGTTATCGCAACCGGCGGGCTATGCATCGCTTTTGTGCCGCTTGGGGTCACGCTACTGCGCACCGAGCCTGCTCCCTCCCTGCGAAAATTGCTCCTCGGCTCGGCTGCAGGCTTGGTCTTAGTCGGCGCGCTTTTTTATTTCGGACAGCTGGGATGAGCTGAGATTGGAGCACGTTATCCGAACGAGGAGCCGGCAACACACCGGCTCAGATGATCGCACCCAGATACTGGACGGAGGAAAGATCTAGTTCCTCTCTGCTTTTCGGCTTCCCCTGGATAGGGGTAAAAACATCCAAGCACACACGAGGCGGGGCGCAGTCGGTCCCGGCTCCGGAAGCTTAAATTACACGCGAGGTTTAGAAGCCCTGCCAAAAACAAGCGCGATCAGCTGTTGGAAGAAATTGAAGAAACATTCGGGAACGCATACTCCGTGATGCCTTCGATCGAGGTGATCTTTTGAACGCCGTTCGGAAGTGTCTGGCCGTGAATGCCGGTCGCAACAAAGAGGAGGAAACCAAGCAACACAAGAACCCGTTTGGAGGATATGGATGACCTTTCGGCTGTGAAACTTGGATGATTCGCGATTATATAGACTGCGCACGTTCTGTTCCGTATACATGATGGGCAAATGCCGCCTGCGGGCCCGAATGGATTACCCTAGTCGAAGCGTTTCCACTTTCATAAGCGCGGATCCTGCCTTGCGGATTGTTCTATCGAATATCGGCACGTACGGTGATATCAATCCGCTGATTGCCCTGGCGCTTGAGCTTAAACGGCGTGGCCATACGCCTGTGATGGCCTTGCCGGAGGTTTATCGATCGCGGATTGTGCCCGTTGGTCTGGAGTTTCACGCGATTTTGCCGAACATCGATCCGGCCGACAACGCGCTCGTGGAGATGGTCTACGACATCAAGCATGGAACTGAGCACGGATTGCGAGATTTTCTCTTTCCGGCTCTGCGGCACACCTACGACGATCTTCTTGACGCGGCAACGAAGCCGGTGCGGGCGGACCTGCTGCTTGTGGGCGAACTGAATTACGCGGGGCCAATCGTGGCCGAGGTGACCGGGATTCCATGGGCGAGCTACGTGCTGGCCCCGCTGTCGTTCTTCTCGGCATTTGATCCGCCGGTATTGCCTCCCTACCCGAAGCTGGCGAAAGCAGACAAACGGGTTCCCGGATTTGGCCGTGTGATCAAACGCGTCGCGCGATTCGTGAGCAGGAAATGGCCGGAGCCGATTTATGAACTTCGGAAAGAGCTGGGATTGCCGCACGGAGCCAATCCGTTATTTGATGCGAAGCATTCGCCCTACCTTGTGCTGGCGCTGTTTTCGCGTGTGCTGGGTGCGGAGCAGAAAGACTGGCCGCCGAATACAGTCGTCACCGGCTTCGCGTTTTATGATGCGGACTCCGGGAATGCGAAACTGCCGCCGCATTTGGAGGAGTTCCTTGCCAGTGGAGACCCACCGGTGGTGTTCACGCTTGGTTCAGCGGCGGTGCTTGCAGCAGGCGATTTCTATGAAGTCTCCGCAACGGCGGCGCTGGATATGGGCGTAAGGGCTGTGCTGCTGATTGGAAGCGATGCCCGGAACAAGCCAAAAAAGAAGTTGCCCGGGTCAATTTGTGTGGCGGAGTACGCGCCCTACTCGAAGCTCTTTTCCAGTGCGTCTGTCATTGTGCACCAGGGAGGCGTAGGCACGACCGCACAATGCTTGAGTGCAGGCCGGCCGATGCTGATCATGCCCTACTCGCACGACCAGCCTGACAATGCCCGGCGCATGAAGAGGCTCGGCGTGGCCAAGGTAATCCAGAAAGACAAGTACACCGCAAAAAGAGTCACGCGCAAGCTGCGGTCAGTGCTGGATGATGCAACTCTGGCGGAGAACGCGGCGGCGGTGGCCCAGCAACTCCGCTGTGAGAACGGCGTGAAGACGGCATGCGACGCGCTTGAGGCGTTGTCTGCGAAGGCTCGCGACGGTATGAAGCAGGAATGAGGTTGCTTCGTCGGAGGGAAGATGTCTTCGAAGGAATTGCGGTACGCGTCCGCGGTGATTATTGGAGTTCTCTTTGACGCGGTTTTCTTTTGGAAGTTTCAACCGTATACAGCACGTGAACACGGGCATGATCTGCTGCCCTGGTACTTCCTGCCGGTTCTTGCATTGGTAACTGGCCTGTTGTTGACGCTCGGCCTTGAAGGAAAGAAACGCTGGGTGCCAATCGCGATGCTCGGTGGATTCTTCGCCGCGAATGCGTGTCTCATCATTTCTGACTGCGCGGCCGATCCGACGAATCACAACCTTTGGCCCTTTGAGTTTGCGCTAATCGCGGCGGCAACCAGTCCGGCGTTTATTGGTGCGGGCCTCAGCGGGTTGCTGGCTCGACTGAACGTGTAGCCGATGATCGGCTTGGATTTCTGGCACCGTTGGAGGGTGCGATTTTCATGATCGGGCTTCCGAATGGATTCGTGGTTGCAGAAGAACAAAAGATCTTCGACCCTGGGGATCCGGCGACAGGATCGTGCGGAGCAGAGGTGCTGGACGCGACGCTGGCGAAGCGTGGCGGGCAGTGGTGGATGTTCCTGGCAGGCCAGCCGGCGGGCTTCGGCGCGCCAGACTTGTTCAGTGCATCTCTGCCTCCAGGTGCACCGCTCTCCGCGGAAGGATGGTCACTGACACGCGTTGATTCAGGAGGGCTGGCTCCGCTGGCAAATCGCGAAACGAGTGAACATTGGGATGGCAAGGGAGGAAGGCACTGCCCATCGTACGTGAACGGCTGGGACCCGCAGAAAGAACGCTGGGTGGAGCGGATCTACTACGCCGGCGCCGCCGAAAATATTCTGGGACCGTACACGATCGGATTTCTGGAATGGAATGGCGAGCGCTGGGAAGATCAGCCCGCTCCGGTTTTCATCGCGAATGCCGAATGGGAACGGGACAGCGTCTACGAGCCGAATTTGATCTACTTCGATGGAAAATGGCGGCTCTGGTACGTCGCGGGATCAAATCAACAGGATTACCTCGTGCACGGCTATGCAGAGAGCGTCGACGGGGTGTCGGAATGGAGCGAACACCAGGTGTTTGCGCCAGCCGAGTTGAAGATGTTCGACTTTTGCGTGCGACAATGCGCGGACCGATTCGAGGCTGTCTATGCTCGGGTCTCCCTGGCCGATTCTGCTCCTTCCGAGGCGGGGCTCTGGTGGTGCACGGCAGATCATCCGGCTGCCATGTTCGAGAGTTGGAAGAAAAATGTGCAGATCGCCACGGCCGAAGATCACGGTTGGCACAAAGGTCCATGGAAGCCATCTCTGCATTACGACGGAATACAACCCCAAGCCGGCTTCATTTTCTTCGATGGGCTTTACAGAACCGCCGATCCAGGTCCCTTTCCTTTCGCATTCACGTCAGGATGTTTGAAGCTGAAATTGAGGGCACAAGAGGATGCCTGATCTTCGGTGATGGCATTGATTGCTCCATGTGATTAAAGCCCATTCTCACAACCGCTTGCCGCCTCGGTCAAAACCTTGAGGCGGATCGGGGAAACCCGTCGCCTCCTCAGGGCATCGGACTGTGGATGCATGGGTTTCGCCATGCTTAAACGGAGGTTTAGCAGATGAATGTAAAACGGATAACTTATGGCATTTCGATGACGGCGGGGACGGCGCTGCTCGGCGGCCTGATAGCGCTCGCGCAGGCTCCTGGCAGCCCACAGCAGCCCAGCATGCCCCAGAGTCCGTCGGCACCCGGTTCAGGAAATCAGGCACCCGGTGCTGGAAGCATACCGAGCCAAGGTGCACCAACCTCAGCGCAGGACCTCCAGGAGCGGGCATTTATTTCGAAGGCTATGGAAGGGGGAGCCGCGGAAGTACAACTCGGAGAGCTCGCTCAGCAGAAGTCGCAAAGCGAAGACGTAAAGCAATTCGCAGCGAAAATGGTGAATGATCACGGCCAGATGGGCGAAAAGTGGCTGAAGCCCGTTGCGCAGCAGATGGGCATTAATGAGCCCTCGGGTCCCTCGAAGAAAGACAAAAAAGAACTGCAGAAGCTGCAGGGCCTTTCAGGCCAGGACTTTGATCGTGAGTACATCACGATGATGGTAAAGGACCACCAAAAGGATTTGAAGGAGTTCCAGGAAGAATCAAGCGCGGCTCAAAATCCCACCGTGAAGCAAATCGCAGACAAGGGATCGCAGGTGATTCAGCAGCACCTTCAGCTAATCGAGCAAATTGCGAAGAATCACAATATCGACGTCGGCGGCAAGGAGATGTCCAGCACAAAATAACGATGGCTTGAGTTAGACGCAGTAGCGAGTGTCGTATGAGAGACCCCTGCGCAGCCTTCAGGGGTCTCGCCGCGTTTGCGTCATTTTGTCGAGAACTTCTTCGGTTGGCCGTTCTGTGAATTTGCGACACTGAACGAGCCGTCTTTATCCGCAACGACCTTGAAGTAGTGGCCTTCACCATCGCCCTTCGGGTTCGCGATCATCTCCCTGGGACTGTTGTGTGCGACATCAGAGCCTTCGGCTGTGTGCAGCATGAAGAGGTTTTCCGCGCCCACAACTTCACTTACCGTCTGCCATGCCTCGGGACTGCCTCCCTTGTGCGCGCCGTTGTTCATAATGGCTGCACGCGGGTGTATGGCATCCACAAGCGACTTTGTATTCGATTGATCGAGGCCATGGTGGCTCACCAGAAACAGACTCACTTTGCCCAGAGGGTTGTTGGGGCAGACAAGATCAAGCTCTTTGGGCTTGGTAAGATCTCCGAGGTCAAGGAAGCTGAAACTACCAAATCGCACCAGGATTCCGACGGAGCGAGGGTTCTCGCTCTGGTCGAGCGTCCACTTCGGTTCCTTTGCGCAGTTAGCATTGGGCACAGGTTTGATGCCCGGAACGATTCCAATATGCTGGCCGTCGGCCGTCACAACCACTGTGTTGAAACCGGGTATGTTGATGACGTCGCCGGGATGCAGAGTGCGGTGAGGTGTACTGCGGATGGCTGCTGTGTATGCAGCGAAATCTTTGCGGGTGATATCTGAATCTTCTCGGTTAACACCATGATCGAGGAACTCGCCGACTTTCACTCGCTTCACGAGCTCCGGGACTCCGCCCACGTGATCGGTATGGAAATGGGTAATGAGCACCTTGTCGATCTGCTTGATCCCAGCGTCCTTCATCGCGGCCTCAATGCGCTCCGCATCACGACCACTGCTGCCGGGCCAACCGGTATCGACGAGGAGTGATCCTCCGGAGGGCGAGACGAGAAGCGTTGACTGGCCGCCCTCCACGTCAATGAAGTAGATCAACAGCTTGTTCTTCGTTTGCGATGGTGTTTGGGCGGATGCCGAGACGGACAAAACTGCAACGAGGGAAAGAGCCAGGAGAGAACCAGCCACAGTGCGTTTCATTTGCCGATGAGTTTAACCGCTCAGGTGGACCGCTGGAAACGGAGTTAACGAAGATCGGAATGCGGGATGGAAGTTGCCGCGAAGGAACACTCGAAGCAAACCTGAGTTAAAGCCCTCCCATCCAACTCACCTTGCGCTCACGATTCATGCGCTCCTCGGGTCTCTAGGTGGCAGAACCAGCAACTCCGCTAGCAGGCAAGGCAAAACATAAACACGCGATGCTGCGATCGGTCGGTTTGGGGCTAATTACCGGCGCGGCCGATGACGATTGCGCTGCCGTAGGGACCTACGCCCAGGCCGGAGCGCGATTCGGCTACAACATCCTGTGGATGGCGCCGCTCGCGCTGCCCATGATGATTGCGGTCGTTTACCTGTCTGGCAAACTCGGGCTTGTAACAGGACAAGGGTTGTTCTCGGTGCTCCGCAGGCATTCGCCGCGATGGCTGCTAATCCTGGTGCTGGTCGGGGTAATTATTGGCAACATCATCGAAGCCGGCGCGGACATTGGCGGCATGGCAGCTGCACTGGGACTGCTGATTCCTTTGCCACCATGGACAATCCTCTTCGGAGTAACGGCGGCAGCCCTTGCCTTCCAGATATTGGGATCGTACACCTTCATTCGCAATGTGCTGCGCGTACTGGCCATGTCGCTGCTCGCCTATGTTGTCTCGGCCCTACTGGCGCGTCCGAACCTGAGCGCGGTGCTGCACGGCACTGTACTGCCGCACCTGAGTTTCAATCGCGACATGCTGATGATGATCGTGGCGATCATCGGGGCATCATTGTCCGCTTACATCTTTACCTGGCAATCAAATGAAGAGGTAGAGGAGAAGATTGCGGCAGGGCGTCGCACTGTTCGTCAGCGCCGCGGAGCAACGCCTGCGCAGCTGAAACAGTCGTTCTGGGACGTGGTGTTCGGGATGGTGTTCTCGAACATCGTAATGTACTTCATCATGCTGGCAACCGCGGCGACGCTGTTCGTCAGCGGCCACCGCAGCATTGAATCTGCCGCCGATGTGGCGCTTGCTCTGAAGCCGGCAGCGGGAAAATTCGCATCTGGCCTGTTCGCGATCGGAATTATCGGAGTCGGTATGCTGGCCGTTCCGGTGATGACCACCGGTGCGGCCTACGACGTCTGCCAGGCAGCGGGCGCGCGAACCGGCCTGAGTTTGAAACCGAAAGAGGCGAAGCTCTTCTACTTCGCGATCACGATGTTCACGTTGGCCGCATTGGCGATGAACTTCCTCGGGATCAACCCGATGCACGCTCTGGTCGTGGCAGGCATCGTGCAGGGATTTTCCACGCCGCCCCTGATGCTGCTGATTATGGTCATGACCAACCAGCGGAAAATCATGGGTGACCGAACGAACCGGCGCGTAATCAACATTCTGGGATGGGGAACAACCGTGGTGATCTGGGCCGCCTCTTTGGGCCTGATCGCAAGCTACTTTGCGCACTGAAGTTACTGCAGCCATGAGCTTTGCCCGCGAAGAGTCACTGGAATGTTGTTGCTGCTAAAATAGAAACTGCCGCATTGTGCGGCTATTCACCGCAATTTCATACTGATCCGCTGCCCGTTTGCGGCCGGACCCCAGCGCAAATTCAAGATTTGCCATAGCAGAAAAGGAACTTGAGCCCCTGTGAGCCAGACGATACGCAATATCGCCATCATCGCCCATGTTGACCACGGCAAGACCACCCTTGTTGATGCCATGCTGCGCCAGTCAGGCACATTTCGCGCCAACGAGCAGGTAGCCGAGCGCGTGATGGATTCGAACGACTTGGAGAGGGAACGCGGCATCACCATCCTCGCTAAGAACACGGCCGTCAACTTCGAAGGTGGGAAGATCAACATCGTCGACACTCCCGGACACGCCGATTTCGGCGGCGAGGTTGAGCGCGCTTTGAAGATGGTAGACGGCGTGATGCTATTGGTTGATGCGGCCGAGGGCCCGCTGCCGCAGACCCGCTATGTGCTGGCCAAGGCGCTGGAGGCGAAACTCGCACCAATCGTGGTAATCAACAAGATCGACCGGCCCGACGCGCGTCCACAGGAAGTGCTGAACGAAATCTACGATCTCTTCATCGACCTGGACGCGGAAGAATCGCAATTGGATTTTCCGGTGCTGTATGCAGTCGCCAAGGCCGGTACTGCGACTCTCGATCTGAATAATCCGGGAGAAAACCTGCAGCCGCTGTTCGAGACCATCGTTTCCACGATTCCTCCTGCGACGGGTGACTCAGATGCTCCTCTGCAAATCCTGGTAACCAACCTGGACTACTCGGACTACTTCGGTCGCATCGCGATCTGCCGCGTGTTTCAGGGGACTCTGCACGCGGGCGATGAAGTAAATATTTCAAAGCGCGACGGCTCTTTGCAGAAAACGAAGATTACCAAGCTGTTTACTTTCTCTGGGCTGAAGCGCACCGAAATGACCGAGACGGTGATGGGCGACATCGTTGCGGTCGCCGGCGTGGAGGGCATCACGATCGGCGAGACGATTACCTCGCTAGAAACACCGGATCCGTTGCCGCTGATTGTGATAGACGAGCCGACAATCGCAATCCAATTCAGCGTCAACAACTCGCCGTTTGCCGGCAGGGAAGGTCAGTACGTAACGAGCCGTAACCTGCGCGAGCGGCTTGAGAAGGAACTGTTGACGAACGTTTCAATTCGCGTCGAAGAAACCGGCTCTCCCGACACCTTCAAGGTGCTGGGACGTGGCGAACTTCAGCTGGCGATTCTTATCGAAATGATGCGCCGCGAGGGCTTCGAACTGATGGCGGGCCGCCCGGAGATCGTCACCAAGGTTGTCGACGGCACGCGCATGGAGCCTGTCGAGCATCTTACGATCGATATCCCCGAGCAGTACACCGGCGTGGTCATCGAAAAGCTCGGACCGCGCAAGGGTGAAATGACCAAGATGCACAATCACGGCTCCGGCCGCGTACGGCTCGAGTTCCGCGTGCCGAGCCGCGGGCTCATTGGCCTGCGCAGCGAGATGCTCACCGAGACACGCGGCACCATCGTGATGAACTCGCTCTTTGACGGCTACATTCCCTACCAGGGCGAGATTCCGCAGCGGCCCACCGGTGCATTGATTGCAGATCGCCAGGGGCTTACGACCACCTATTCGCTGAACGGACTGCAGGAGCGCGGCATCCTGTTTCTCGGTGCCGGCGTCGACGTTTACGAGGGAATGATTGTCGGCGAGCACTCCCGCGACAACGATCTTGACGTGAACGTAGTCCGCGAAAAAAAGCTGACCAACATGCGTGCCTCGAGCGCAGATGACGCGATCCGGCTGGTGCCCTACAAGACGTTGAATCTTGAGCAGGCGATCGAGTTCATCGCCGACGATGAACTGGTGGAGATCACGCCGAAATCGCTACGGCTGCGCAAGAAGATTCTGCAGGCCAATCGTCGGCCCAAACGTTGGGAAAAGGCAGAGCAGTTCAGCGCATAGTTGCTCCAGCGTGAATGCCCGATCGCCGCGTTGACGAGGGGAAAGCTGTTAGCTCTCCCCCATCATCCGCTTCTTCGCTTCGAGGACGCGCTCCAGCGCCTCGTCCGCTGTTGCGCCGACTGACGAGAGGTGCCCCATCTTTCGGCCTTTCTTGGCGGCGCGCTTCTCATAAAGATGTAACCGCACCCCCGGCACGTTCAGGGCTGCTGCCACGTTCGGCGACGACGTGAGCCAGAGATCGCCAAGCAGATTCACGATGGCACATGGCGTGATGAGCGCGGTCTCGCCGAGTGGCAGGTTGCACGTGGTACGAACCAGTTGTTCGAACTGGCTCGTAACGCATCCGCGCTCGCTCTGGTGATAACTGTTGTGCGGGCGCGGCGCCATCTCGTTCACGAGAAGCCGACCCTGTCTCGTAATGAATATCTCGACGCAAAGCAGGCCCTCGATCCCAAGCCGTGCAATGATATCTGCCGCCAGCTTCTCCGCCTTAGCTTCTATCTCGGGACTCACGCCGGCAGGCAGAACGCTCCATGCAAGGATCTGGTTTTCGTGGTGGTTGCGCGCAGCAGGATATGTGCGTACCTCGCCTGAGGGCGTCCGTGCCGCCATGACGCTGATCTCCATGGCAAGGTCCAGAGCCTGCTCCACCACAGCAGGTCTCTCGCCAATGCTCTTCCACGCTTCGCTTACAGATTGCTCTGTGTACCGCGCCTCGAATCCAATGCGCGCCTGGCCGCGCCCGTCATAGCCCCCGTGTCCGATCTTTAGATAAACACGCCCGCCGAGAGCCTGCACGGCAGTCTGCACTTCGAATTCTGTGCGTACCACGCGAAAAGGGCCCACCGGAAACCCGTTTTCGGCCAGCCATGCTTTCTGGATCGTCTTATCCTGAATGATCCGCACGGGCTCGACGCCGGGACGCAAAGGTGCAAGTTCAGCGACCTGAGCGAGTGCGTGAACTCCAATTTGTTCGATCTCGATCGTGATGGCATCGGCTCCGCGCGCTAGCTTCTGCGCTGCAGCAACGTCGTCCCACGCACCGGTGACGACTTCGTCGACGACAAAGCTTGCGGGACATTTGGGCTCCGGGTCCATGACGCGCACGCGATAACCCATGGTGCGCGCAGCCATTGCTGTCATGCGGCCCAGTTGTCCGCCGCCGAGGATGCCGATCATGCCGCCAGGTTCAATAGCAGGGATGGGATTGTCAGGCACTTAGGGAAGCTCCTGTGTCAGCACTTCGTCTGTCCGCGCTTTTCGCCACGCAGCGAGCCGCTCGTATAGAGCAGGATCGCCTCCGGCAAGAATCTCCGCCGCAAGAAGAGCAGCATTCGCAGCTCCGGACTTGCCGATGGCGAGCGTTCCGACAGGAACGCCCTTGGGCATCTGTACGATCGAGAGCAGGGAATCGAGGCCATTGAGCAGTGTTGCCGGGACGGGAACGCCCAGTACCGGCACCAGCGTCTTCGAGGCCATCATGCCCGGAAGGTGGGCCGCGCCTCCGGCTCCTGCGATAATCACACGCAGGCCGCGTTCGCGTGCCGTCTCAGCGTATGTGAATAGCCGGTCAGGCGTGCGGTGCGCACTAACGACACGCGTCTCGTGCGGGATATCGAGTGCGCGCAGAATCTCGACCGCTGCGGAGAGTACCTCGTAGTCGCTCTTCGAGCCCATCACCACGCCAACTATCGGCTTGTCGCTCATGGGGAGATTATAAAGAGCGCTGGGCAAAATCGCTCATACCTGTTGAATGCATCTGATTCAGTGTCTGTGCCATGCCTGCACAGCGACCTCGGCGACCGTGAGCAGGGCGCTGAAGGCAGCCAGAAAGCCTTTAGCGCGTTCCCAGTCTTGTTCATGTTCTTCCATACGCCGCTCAAGGTCAGCCATACGGCCTCCGCTGCCGTCGCCGACCAATGCGCTCATCTGCGACTTGAGCACACTCAGGTCGCTCAGCACTTGCGCTTCGAATTCATTCATCATTCGCATATTTCTGTTCCGTTCCAGCGCTACAGAGCGAGCGGGAGATTGAAAATGAGGGCCGCCGAAAACTCCGAATAATTTGGCGGATTCGCGCCGTCATACACCCTTATGTAGAAGCGATCCCACACCGACGAACGTGAAAAGGTCATCATCTGCTGCGAGCTGCGCATGACAAGATCGGCGTCGCTTCCGGCAATGAAGCAGTTATCTCGCCTGCGCACTTCAAATCCCCCGCCAACCGGAGGCGCGGTTCCCGCGTTGATCGTGACCGACGCTCCAGTGATTGCGACAACCCTCAGGCTGTTCAGGTTGGGTGCGTATGCGGACGAAACTGGTACGGGAAGAAACGCATCCGCGGCAACCGCGGAACTGGTGCGGATCGCGAGATCCTCGGCCCAATCGTTGGCAAAGGTGATTCCGTAGTCAATCAGGTCGGGCAAGCTGGCGCGATATCTCAGCGTCACTGCTCTTACGATGACCTGTGCATTGATCTGGGCAGACGGCGCGTTGATCTTCAACGCATCGCCGGGCCACACATCGTCATCGAGCCCGGGACGCGTGCTGCGGTATGTGCCGCTCCAGAGCGCGCTCGAGCTGGCGGCGGCCTGTCGCAGCACAACCGCCGCATTGCGGCAATCCCGCGAACTGCGCGCGGGTGGATTCGTCACACTGCCGATCCAGGCGGATACAGGAGGTAAACCGGAATCGGCGAGTTGTTGCTGGCTTGCAGTGTTCACTGCACGTCCCAAGGCTCGACCCACAGTTCGATAGCTGACTGCAATTTGCTCTCCCGCCATAGGAGTAAATCCGGGGTAGAAGAGGAGCCTGCCCGAACTCTCGACAGTACACTCGGCTGATTGCGCAGCAGCGCCCACCCGTCTCGTAGTCTGGCTGCCATTTAACGGAGTTGTTACCACCCAGCCGGATCCCAGATTCGTGAGGGTCAAGGTACGCATCGATCCAAACATGTTGATGCTGCTAGCCGCGACCACCGTGCAAGTTCCGGGCAGGTCTCCGATCTGGCCTTCGTAGAGTGTCACCGGCATTCCTGCAACGCCGCTCACGAATTCCTGAATTTCGAACTGAATGCTAGCGGGAGTTGCGTTCCAATCACCGCCCGCGGTTACCGGACCGGAATCGTCATAACTGCGGAAGATGGCGGTGCCCCGCTGGCACTCCGGACAACGAACGCGAACCCTCAGCGCGTAGCGGTTTGACGAATTCACAGCGTACACATATCCCAGAGGAGAACCGAGCACCAGTGGCTGAATCGAAACCGCGCCGGTGCCCTGTTCCGCAGTGACCTTGAATCCCGCGGTGCATGCCTGCTGGATTCTGTCGCCAGTAAAGAATCCGGCGAGAACGCCATTACTACCATTCGCAAGCGCGACCCCGGTTGCTTCGAGAAGCTGAGTTCCACCCATCTCCACTGGATCGAGCCATGCCAGTTGCGCATCGCCGTCTCTGCCAGATCCACCTTGCATGAGCAGACCGTTGGGTCCGAGCGCGAGAAAATCACGCCTTCCCGGATTTCCCCAGAAGCGCAGGTCAATCTGGCCCTCATTAAACAGCTCACGAATGATCGTCGACTTCGCTGCGGGTGGAACGAACACTGCATCCGATAAGTAGAACTGCGTTGTGACACCATCGCCGGCGAAAAATTCTGTTACATACGTAGTGGGTTCATGCTGGCCGCAAACCGTTATATCGTTTGCCATTGCCCGTCGCGTGCTTGCCGTCACCGCTAGGTTTTCGAGGGCAAGGGTGCCATCGGCCTCGTCAAGTGCGTGCATCGATGCAGGCAACGACGAGACCGTGAGACTTCCGTTCAGGGCTCGGTAGGTCGCGCGCGCCTGGTTTGCGACGCTAGCGGCCGTAGCGCTGAACGACATACCGGGTTCTACGGCGACATTCGATACAGGAATCCCGAGTGACAGTGTGTTGGTCGCGAGCACATTAGAACCCGTCTTTGCCACGAGAGCGGCGATCGCCGGCCCCGCGTCTAAGCCTGTCAATTCTCGCAATGGCACGATGCCCGATTGATCCAGCAGGCATTCATCGCTCAGTGCTTCAATCGCAATGCGATAGCGCGGTCCCTCAATTCCCAGCCCGGCGTACTCCGGTATCGGAGTGGCAGCAACATAACCAGTGAAGTAGAGTGTGCCATCATCTCCCGCGATCTGGATGGCCTGATTGCGTATCGGCAAGGACGAGCTTCCTGCGCGCAAGGTTATCCAGAACTGGCAAACAGACGGCTCATTCAGTTTCCGCTCGATAGTTAACGGGCGTATTGCGTCCAGCGCAGATGTATAGTCCTGGCCGCCAATCTTGATATTCATTGCGGATTCTCAATTCTGGTCTCGAGAGTCTTGTTGCGTTCGCTAGACAAGTGAATAAGGTGCGGGCCTGAAGCTGCGATAGCAGAGCACGCGTTCTCCATCCAGAGGGTCGGTGACTGGCAGCGCGAGGAATTGCGCTTTTAGAAGGATCTGCGCCAACCCGCCTCTGTGCTTACTGTCGAGGGGAATGGTCATCTCTTCCGCGCCGGACATGGTCTGAAGCCGCGGATAGTGGAGAAATATCCGTTCCCCCTGACTGCCATCCACCACGAAGAGCGCCGACCACTCCTGGTAGAAGCTGCCGCCTTCGCGATCAACAAATCCGGCGATCGCCTGCACTTTAGCGCTGGCGACCGGCACACCGCCTGGAAGCGGTTGTGCGAGGATGAGGCTGCCGGAACTTACTCCGAGTACCAGGCCGACATTGAACGTCACGCGGCGAACGTAGTCTGGATCGGCGAGAGGCTGGCGAACGTAAGCGCCAGAGACTGGCGAGCCAACATACCCGGTTTGTCCCGCATAATCCGTATCGACTGCAACCATCGAGCCTGCTGCGAAACCAGCGGCATCCTCGCCATCCATTTGAAGAACCGAAGAAGTGGACCCATCCTTCAGGCCAATGGCTGGTGCAGGTGTCTCGCCTTCGGACGCCGAACATGCCAGCAGGTTCATGTGCTGCGCGCCGGTAGCAAGCGCCATTGTCAGCTTTGTCCAGCTGAGAAACTCAAAGGCAAGGTGTGCTTCAAGAGTGCCCCTGGTCTGCTCGAGTGCCGCGGCAGGAATCCCGGTGAGTATCGAGGAAGATTTGCTCGCGGATTTGCGGGCGAAGTTCTGAATCCACCCGAGATCGATCCATGGCGCAGGAGGCGCCTCCAGATCGAAGTCTCCGATCTTCGCAGGATTGAAGGCCGCGACCGATTGCGTTGTGCGCTCGATCGGAGCGAAGTACGCCCGAACCCGCCGCGAAACTGGTGCGGGCGCTGCAAAAGAATTGGCTGTCATTCTCCCTGCTCCTCGTAGCTGTAGACCGTCATACGAATGGAACGGATGAGCCGATCGTGCTGCGCATTGATGGGCGTGAAGATCGGCTCGTCCCAGAAGACCTGCGTCCCCATCGTTGCCGGAGGCTGCATCGAATAATTCAATTTCGGCGTGGAGAACGGCCGCAATATCGCAAGAAGCTCGCGATCCATTCCTGTGAGCAGGCGTCCGCGATCAAGGCCACCGAAGGCATGTGTTCCCGACGTGCAGTAAGCAATCTCGCACTCCACTGCAACCATCGTCGAGCTAAGATCCATCTCGGCGCCTAATCCCAACCAGCGGACGACAAATACATCGGGCGGCAACTGCGGGAATGGCGCTTCAGCCTCCTCCAGCAGGATGCCCGGACGAAGCGATCCGCGCACAAGTACAGTTCGTTCTGGATTGATCCCCGCGAGTCTGGAGCGCAGAGCCAGGTAAAAAGAATCCTTTGCGTTTTGCATAACAGGGAATCAGCACCGGTCAGACAGGCACGAAAGAACATGCTGTCCAGCCACGCCGCGTTCTCTACCCTTTCGAATTTCGTGAGCATTGATGCCGTTGAAGAAGGAGCCGAAAATTATATGGAAGTTTGCGATGCTTGGCTCAGCAGCAGTCGATATAAATAGACTTTCCCGAAGGCCTCGTTCGACGCGACCGCGTCGATGAGGTAGTCGTTACTGTCCACCGTGACCGCAAGTGCCATCGCAAACAGTGCCTGGGCGGATGAAATGTCCAGCGCATTCACCTGTGCTTGAACACTCGTCGCCGACACCAGCATCTCCCACTGGGTTGTGTCGTCCCATTTGGACGGTCGAAGTTTCCGCATCACAACAGGGGAGATCTCGACTTCGGAAAAGGAAGTCGCGATCAATCCAACTTCCGCCTGATTTGTATCGGAGCTGCTGCCCGTGACGCGCAGACGCGCATCGGTCCCGCCCACACCGCGAAGTAGAGCATCCGCAATCATCTGCGGAGCGCTCACCGGATTGCGAGGAGTTGTATCGCTCATCGGTTAACCCAGCCTGCCCGCAACGTAAGGACGCAACCATGTCTTAACCGTTTCATCCAGCAGAGAACTCGAGAAATACTGTATCTGCATCGTGTCGATCTTGGTCTGCCTGGCATTGAGAGCCGGCGTTGCCTGTGCATTGCGAACGATCTGCGCGCAAGCTGCCTTGATGTCATCACCGATCGCCGCCAGCCCCGCCGTGTACGTGACAGAGATTTCGTTGTAGCTGAGTCCGAAAAGATTCCAGGGCAAGGTGAGTTCGCCTGTATTGGCGTCGATGTCTGCTGTAGTGGGATCAATAGTCGCCCATTGCCCAGGCAGAGAGAATGCATACGCCTCTTCCATCAGATTCGATTCGAGTGCCTCGCCGCGGCGAGGTTTCGCAAGTCTGCCCTCTACCGCAACCAGGGGCGAGCTGGCACTTCCCATTGGAGCGAGGGGCAAATAACTGAGCTGCACGGTTCGTGCTCCGCTGACTACGCGCAGCCGCTCGCAATATTGCGTGATGTTCAGATCCGGCCGCCGGCAGAAGCTGTTGATCAAAGCCGTCGCAGCATTAACCCAATCGGAGCTGGTGCTATCGGGAAGACCGTAGCTCGAGTAGTCCGTAGGCTGGAGATAAGGCATGATTTCCTCCAAAATCAGGGTGATCGATGGATCGTGAACAGTGTTCAGTGTCGTGATCGGAGCACTTCTCTGATCACGGTTCACTGAACACTGTTCGTTTGCCTCTATCGATCGACCAGCACCTGGTAGTGTGCGTAGCCCGCGCCTTTTACAACGAGGCCGCCGAACTTCACGGCGACATACTGCTGCGTGAGCGAGCCAGGCATTCCGAGTTGGAAGATGCGCGGTGCCGGATCACCAAGCCAGTGATACTCGATCAGGTCCTCCGTCACGATGTAGGCGGGCAACACTGCCGATCCCGAGCCCGGAGTGCCGGTGTAGCTGAGGCTCCAGTCGGGAATCAGAGGCAGATCGCCGGCCTGTGTCGATAGCATCTTCACGCGGAAGCCACCCGTGATCTGATCGCTGTTGAGCACCACGTTGAATTCGGATTTCATCTCGCGGTCGATCAGGTCGAGAAGAACGGGGTTTGCATAGATGGCCGTAGGCCGGACGTGATACCCATTGTTTGCCACCATCTGCGCAACCGCGGATTTGATGCCGTCGACGATGGATCCAGAGGTCCCGATCGTTATGGTCTGCCCGCCCGCGACGATCTGGCCAATCGCGCCCATGTACTGTGTCGTCGTCGGCGAGCTCAGGCTCGTGTCGTTGCCGTTCCAGAGCGCTACATCGTGCGTGAGCATCACGCCGCTCACCGTATCAACCAGGTCCTTTGCCTGAAGATAGGCAAACTGCTGCTGCTGATTTCCGAGTTCGATGTCGAACAGGTTGTAGTTGATTTGCGAGACGATCGCCTTCAGGGGTACGCTGCGCTCCACCCGCGTGGGGCTCACCACCGGGGCGACGATGCTGCGCGGATTCACGAATCCCGCTGTTCCCGGCGTGGGAAGGGCAGTCTCCTCGAAGAACCGTGATGGATGACCGGTTGCGGGAACCTGCTTGATCCGCTGTCCGAACGGGCTGGAACGGCGGCAGATATCAAAGATCTCGGTCTGGTACAGGGGAACTTCCACTGCGCCGGGCCCAATGAAATCTGCTGCCGCGTGAATGTCTGCAAAAGATGCGTTCATAGTTTGTCGCCCCCTCCATGGGGCCGGTTTTCAGCTTTCAGCTCGCAGCGTCCAGCTTTTAGTCCGTGGTGAAGCAGTGCGGACGCGAGTGCAGCCTCGAATTGATGTATTCCTGACGTCTCTAATTAAGGGCTGCTCTTATGCAATCGAGCCGGCGCGCATCAGCTGGGTCTTCACTGCGATTCGCTGCTCCAGGCTCAAACCCGAGAGCGCTGCATCGAGAGTTCGTACATCCACTGGTCCCTCGCCAATTCCGTGTTTGGCCAGCATCTCCGTGGTCGATGCGGGCACGGTTCTGCGCAGCAGGCTTGGCTCGTGAACCGCGGCCGCCTTCAATTCAGCAATCTCGCGCTCCGCAGCAGCTAGTCTTTCGGTCAGTTCGATCTCGCGTTTTGTCTCTTCTACCGTGGCGGATATGCGCTCCACATCTCCCTGCTTTTCCTCAAGCAGGCCGAGTGTGCGCTCCAGGAGACTGACCGCAATCTCAAGCCGATCCGTGATTTTCTTGTCGTCCATGTATGTCCTTTCGTCTGCCGGCCGACAGTCGTTTTCTGTCAGGCTTTTGCTTGCCTCATTCCTGGCGAAGTCGGCGCGGGTCCCAGGCTCTTCGTTTGAGCGAAAGAGATCCAGCCGCTTGCCGTAAACGAGACCTTTCTTCAACTCGCCATTCTGAAGTTCGTCTCTCGGTATGCTGCCTTCTCACGGAGAAGAATTGCCGCCCCTGTAAAGGTGACGCGCGTGAGCTTCCATATATCGGCACGCAAATCTTCAACCCGTGCATCGGCTATTTCGTAACTCATGCCCATTGCTTCTGGCGCGTGTACCGCAATCTTCTTCGACACTTCGGGAAAATCGCGTCCATAGATATAGCCCTTCACCACCAGCCGATTCCCGATCAACTGTGCCTCGGTGAGCAGGCCAATCTTTCTCCGGGCATCATGCCCGTCCCACCCTGGCCGGTAGTCGACCGCCATGCCCAGTAGAGAAGGAAGTGCTTTCTCTGCTGCCTCCCGCGTTAGAAGCACACGATGTCCGCGTGCGCCCGCCGGTGCCCTGTCACTCGTCGAATCCACCAGCGTCAACACTCCCTCGAAGGGCACCCGGTTCGGGTGCCCTTCCACGTGAGGAATCGAAACCGCCATCGCTTCAAGTTGCATACTGATCACCGCCCATTCCGAAAGAAATGGCCGCATCGCGTCCCCTCACGATGCGGCCGAATGCCACTTTCATGCACTACCCACTTCAGGAGATACTTGAATCCTCTGCGCGTTTCATCTCTGACATTGGTGCTAGTCCCCGCATCGCCCGCACTTCGTCCACCGTCAGCACTCCTGCCTGCAGCAACTGCACCTGCACAGTGAGCTCCGTTGCTTCGTCACGAGCACTTAGATCGTTGAAGACAAACTCAAATTCCCGCCAACCGATACACTTCGCAAACAGGTCTCGCGTGATGTGTCCTGCAATCAATTGAGCCAGCGGAAGAACTGCTCCGCGGAATGCCTCATCTCCCAGTTCAGTCGCCGTCGAGCGATTCACGTCCGTTTCAAGCCCAAGAAGCAGCGGAGGCAGGCCAAATGCATTCGCCACCATTCGAATCAGGAACTCCTGCCAGGCAAGCCGCAGATCCGCATCAGTGCCCTGAGCGAATCGCAGGATCTCAGGCTTCTGCTGGGTCGAGAGCACAGGCACTCGACCTGTACCCTCGACCTCGTCCTGCCACCACCGGATTAAGCGATCATGCTGCACGGGCGTCGCCTCGTTTAGCCAGATCGCATATTGTGCTACCGAATTCGCCGCCAGCTTCCCCGCGAAGCGGTGTGCCGCAAGGAATTGATTCACAGACTCGAAGGCCACCTCGAGCGGCCCCAGGCCAAACGGTGTAAAGCTGCGCGGATTCATCCGTATATAGATCAGCTGCTCATCGCGAAGTACAATCCCGGCCGATTCCATCTGTCCTGGTGCCAACTGGGCATAGCGCGGCGAATCAGGGCGCCCATCCCAGCGTGGATTGATGCGGACTGAAGCGCCGTCAACCGGCCATAGCATTGCCGGCCGATCCGGATCGCCAGTTGCTTCCATCTCGATGGAGCCGTACCCACCTGTGAGCGCATCCTCGATCACCTGTTCAATAAGCGTGCGAAAGCTGTCGATCTCGTTGGGCTCTTCTAGCGTGCGGCGCAAGGCAGCAAGTTTGGCTGCAACGTTTGCCGCATCGTTCTCGTGCGTGTGGCCTCGCCGTACACGGACTTGCCAATCCATCGCGGCAATCCGATCTTTGATGACATTGATCGCACGCCGCACGATGGGCGTCTCGGCAAAGCGCCGCAGGTTAGCCGGAGTCGGCTTCGGCAGCGACTGGGCAGGCACGTGCACCGGGCTCATAATCGCTGGAAGCGCGAGCGTCTTGCGCTGAGTCTCCATTTCCGCCGAAGCAGCAGTGCTGCCGGTGGCCTGCCGCCATAGTTCACGCAATTGCTCTCGAACCTTCACGCCTTCACCCTTCTTTTGGTCAAACAAAAAGCACGATCCCCTGGACCGTGCCTCTTCCTTCCAATTTCTTGTTAGCGAACCGTGCGGCATTGCCGAACGGTTCTCAAGATATCAAAGAACGAAACCGTCGATCTCGTCCTCAACAAAACCATCGTACAAAAATCGCAGATAATGATCTGCAATTCCGCGCAGATTTTTTCAAAACATAAGTAGCAGTCGAATCATCACGAAACTGGAGCTACCCTTACCATGAATAACGGAAACGCTTGACGAGATCTCAAACGCGCAGTTCGCGGCGTGCCCTCTCCGCCACACGATTCATATCTGCCGTCGTCAGCACTCGAATCTGCGCATCTTCCATCGTCTCAACTCCAAATCGATACATGGCAAGACGATCGCTATCCTGGTCCTCGCCCGCAATCTTTGAGACTGGCTCGACGACAGCCGTCAACTCCAGCCCCGCCTTCTCGACCCGCTCGACACCCGATCGCAGAGCTGCAGCAGAAAATGCCAACACTTTCGCAAGCTCCAGACCCGGCTCAAGACTGACTGCATGAAACATCTTGATAATGCCATTCGGCCTGTAACCCGCATCGATGCGAAGTGAGTCCCCTGGCCGCGTGTAATCTGAAGCCGGAATGCGCTTGCGCAGCAGATCCCATACTCCAGCATGTTCAAACTCCGCGCGCATGCTCGATTGAATGGCGGCCCTCCCGCTAAGTCGCGGCAGGCGCTCCCGCTTCGGCGGATCGACATAGACGCGCATCAGCTCTTCCATCGCCGCGGGAAAACTCTCGACCAGATACCCCTTCGGTTCGGTTAGTTGCACGCTGTTCGAAAATGCTTCCTCGACGATCCTCCTCAACTTGCCGTCTACGTCATCTGCCAGGCGTCTTCGCAGTTCGCCTTCCATACTCTCCAGGGATGCAATATCTGCCTCGGGGTCCAGGCATCGAACGCGACGCCAGTCACGCGTGAAGCGCAGCTCCATTCGCGCCTTGCCCTCGGGAGTCGGCTCTTCCCGGAGCAGCGCACCCACATAGACAAACTCATCCCGCATCGTGTTCGGTACATACCGGATCAGCTGAAACTCACATGGCTGGCGCATATCTCGCGGTCACCTCGGTTATCGGCTCCATGCCTTCTCTACATGATCCTGTCGGTGATCGTAGTCCCCCACCGGCCACTCTTCCATATACCTGCCTCAAACTTATCCTGCATCACACCCCATTTGGGAAATGGCTTCCGATCCGAATTCCGGAATGCATCAATCAGTTCCCTGATCCGGCTCCGGCGCATCAGGAGCTTCTCCACAAGCACTCTGAGTTCATCGGGATCTCCCCCAAACCACTCCGGCGGAATGTTCTCTGCCGCATCCCACACAATCTGATCTGGCATCGTTTCAATTCGAGACAGCCAGGGCTCAAATGCCTCCCACCCGGTGACGTCGCAATACACGTCGTTGCGGTAATAAACGCCACGCAGAGGTACATCCTCAAACTTCCATTCTCCCGCGTGAAAACAGTAGCCGAAATCGATGAACACCGCGCGATATCGCCGCTCCCGCGCCTTGCGCGCAAACACCGCCTGGCGACCATTGGCATTCCCGGTCCACTTGTCGAGTGCCAGCATACCTGCAAACTCATTCAGATTCTTCACCGTCGCGAGTTGCTCCTCCGCCAGATAGTCCATCACCTGGCCCGGCATGAGCCCACCCACAAATCGCGAACCAAATTGCAGTCCGGCGCGGCACCGCTCACGGGTGCGTCCCAGGTCCATTTCCAATTCCTGCGTGTTTTCAATGAGCCACGATGTGACCTCGACTATGTCCACTTCGGGAACGGTCAGGCCGGCAGCGAGGGCGAGCTTTGATGCCAGATACTCGTTCGCCAGCACGCGAGTATGTTGTGGATTGTTTTGAAACTTCACCACGTACGCATGCCCATCAGACCCCAGCATTAACTGGCCCTGCGCGCCGCCCCGCATCCGCCGGATATGCTGCACCGCCTGTACTGCCAAGCCTATCCCCGCTGTCCGTGAAGTCTCTTCGATTTTAGCCTGCCGCCGGCGTTGCGCCGGCACATCCCTCAATGAGTCCGTAATTCCCATGCGGGCGCCCCGGATAGTCAGCGCTCCTCGCACATCCGCTCTCCAGCATCTTCGTCCGTACGGCTACTGCGATCGCCATGGCCATCACCAGATCATCGTGTGTGCCGGACTGTGCTCCCGTATGCCCGTTTGGAAGGCGCACGAAAGTTCGGCACTCGGCCAACAATCTCCTGCTCATCACGATCTCCGGTTGATCAATCAGCGCTGCATTGAGTCGGCCAATGGCAAGTGGACGGCTGACGGAATCCGTGACCCAGCCGAGTTGGTTTCGCTCCTGATAGAGCGAACGATATCGGCATACATCTTCAAGCAGGCAAAGTACGCCGTATCCGTGGTTGTTTCGCTCAACTGCAAGTAATGCGTCGTTATACTCATGCCCCAGCTCCGCTAGAAACCTGGCCAGATCGAGCCCTCCAAGGTGTCCTGCAAATTCGGCGCACTGCATGCTCGATTCCATATCGAGCACCTCCGCGGCCGAATAATCTCCCTCGCTCCCGCCCCCTGCCGGATCTACGGCAATGAGATATCGACGGCCCGCGCGCGGAGGAAGCCAGATCTCCAGCTCGCCATTGCGGCGGCTCTCGACTACCGCGGGCGCCGTACCCAGGCGCTCCTCCACCTTCTGCAACTCGAACACGCACTCGCCGCTCGCCCGGAAACAGCTCTCCTCGTCCTCGGCAAACTCCTGGCGAGCCAGTCCGCGAAAATTGGCCCGCACCTGCCGCCGATACCCGATCTGCTCAAGGGTCAGCGCGTGCCGCGTAACGAGTTCACTCTCCTCCTCGCTCAGCGAATTCCGGTCGGCCGCCACCCCTCTGTAGCATTCTTCCATCCACCACGGAAAGAAGTGACGCACGAATCCGGTTTCCGAGGCCTTATGCCACTCATCGTAAAAACACCCACCCACTCCGTTCGGAGTTGATTCCAGAATCTGCTCACCGTCCGGCGAAAGGGCGGCACGCAGACCCGCGAGGATCTCTGCTGGATCTCCCGGCCATCGCGCCAGTTCCGAGCAGTGCAGGTTCTGGACCGTCAGACCACGCCCCGCATTGCGTTCACCGGCCGACACCACGCGATATTCGGAATCGAACTTCGGAAATGCGATCTGTCGCACATTCACGCGCGATGTCTTCAGAGGGCCGTCGCGCAGATGCTCGGGCATATGGTCCAGAAAACGATGAACAATGCGGAAGATCTCTTCTGCTGAGTCCAGCGTGTGCGCCACCTGCAACGTTAGCGTCCCCGGTCTTGTGATTGTCTTGATGAAGAAGCGTGCCGCCGCCCAGCTTGTCAATCCCAGCTGCCGTGCCTTCAAAACGATATTGCGCTGCCCGCGCGCCCGCTCAAATACCTGCTGAACCAGATTCGCTCTGAGCGGGTTTAGAACTCCGGAGCGCGTACGTACAAAAAGCAGATTCTCAGCCAGATTCATTAACCATGTCTGGCCCTGCAATGACTCGGATTGTTCGTCAAGTTTTCTTCCGTAGTCCCTGAGCTCCTGCTCGCTCATGTTCTTGATGTTCAATTTCCATCCTTAATCGCACATCCTGCACTTTCCATCAGGCGATACATATTGCAGACAAAGAGAATCGGGTCGCCTCACGATGGAGAGGCGGCCACCCAAACTCTTACCGGAGCGCTATTGAATTACGCGAACGTTATAGTTTGCCGCAGTTGGCGTTCCGGCCGTAACGGCACAAACCTGAACCGTCACGCTTCCCGCTGCGTTCACATATCCCTGCCACACGAACCCCGCGCCGGGGTTGGTTCCACCTGCTGGCGATGCAGCTACAGCCATCGACGTCGTTGCTCCAGCAATCGACACAGTTCCGCTTGCACACTGCCCAGCCACCAACGCAGTGCCCCCGATGCTGCCCGTCGTGCCGGCCAGGGGAGTGATACTGGCGAGCGCGGTTCCGCTGTCCTGGATCTGGCCGTTGGCCCCGTTGAAAGTCACGAGATGGTTCGCAACTGTGCCGCTGCTCGGTCCAGTCACAAGTGCAGGTCCTGAACCGGCAAGGGGCTTGCTGCTGGTGTACTCTCCCACCCCCCCGGTTAGCAGTGTCGACAGCGGCACCACGTTTGCGGCGGTCGGCATGTTGATCATCGGTGTCTGGTTGATGTCAATGGCCGCGATTCTATAGTTCTGGCCCGTGAAATCTGATCCGAGGGCAGTCATCTGGAAGCTCGTTGTACTTCCGCTGCAGTTCTGTCCAGCAAACGGCCCGCTCCAGGTATTAAACGATGGAGTGAATATCAGGCTCACTAGCCCATAGCTCGTGCCGTTGCACAGAATTGATAGATTGCCGTGCCCTACAGAACTATATGGGGCAGCGCTCGAGTGTGACTGAGCGAGGGTGCCATACTGCCCCCGAGATACCGTTAAAGTAGTCAGCCCCGCGGTCACCCCAGTCGCCTTTACGATCTCCTGATCGACCATCAGGTATGCCGTTGAAGGCCATGCCGAGCTTGTGGGCGTTGATATCTTCATTGTGGCGTCGCCACTCGTCATCGCTGCGCTCAAGGTGTCGGTCCACACAGTGTTGCCCCCGACAACAGCCACCACAGTGCTGTTAACAGCTGGATAAAGCGCTCCACCCTTCAGATTTGCCGAACCTCGCCATGATGTGAGCTGTATTGCATTGGACACAGTGCTTGAATAGCCGATGGGAGATGCGGAATCTACAACACCCGGATTGCCCCCAAAGTTCCAGTTTGCCGCGCTCATACTGACGATTCCGCTCGCGGATTGCAGAATATTCTGAGCAGTGCTGTTCGAAGCGAAGGCGTTGATCGTGGCCAGGTTCACCGGAACAACAGAACTCCAGGAGTCATCTACCTCGCCCGTCACCGTCCACGTAAGATTGAATGCCTGTCCCGCATAACCGGTCAGGTCGACGTTGATCGAGTTGGTTGTGTACGTCGTCGTGCACGGCAGGGATGCGCTCGCGACCTGAGTCGCACCTGCGTTGATCTGCAGCGTATATGAAGTGGCTGCCGGACACTTCGCCGTGTCATATACGATCACAGCTTGTGCGGGAATCTGTTTCCCAATGATCGCGGCTCCAAAATTCGGAGCATTCAAGTTGAAGTGAGCGAATCCCTGCGTGGCATTCGAAGAGGTAATCGCAATGTACTTCCCGCTCAGTGAATTGCTATCGGACACAATCGAGAACGGGAATCCATTGAAGTCGTAGTCCTGCGGATAGAACAGGAGATCCTGCTGGTTATAGTAGGGAGCTAGTGGGCTTCCGTTTGTAAGAAAGTCGGTCGTTTGACTTCCCACATACCCGGTTTCTCGGGAAGAACTTCCAGGGTTGACCGCCCCGCTACCTAGATTTACGTGTCGCGTCGGCTGTCTCCCTTTATAGGGATTCGGGACCTGAACGCCCGTGACGAGATTGCCATAGCCGTTATTCACGTATCCGCCATTTAGCAGTCCGTCCACATTCGAACCGAACTGAATAATATTGCCCGATCCGTCGATCGTCAGTGCTCCATGCGCGAGACAGTCAGAGCATGTCGTCATTCCCGCGTCGATGTATCCCCTTCCGTTTGCTGCAGACACGATCGTGTCGCTGATGAAATGACCGCTTCCTTTGATGATGAAGCTGACGCCGCTCGTATTGTTTTCGAACTCAGGAACGTGAATGCGCCAGTTCCCGGCTGCAACCTCGATGGCGCTCGAGACCTGGCCGATGTACGGTCCGTAGGCCGCATCGAGCTGCCAGTCTTCAATCGTGATGTCCGTTCCGTTGTAGCTGACCCACGGATGACTTGCCTGGATCAGCATGTGCGACCACTTCTGGTAGTCGTTCCCCGCCGCCCCCTGTCCTGGGTTCGTGTCAGTCGTGCCTTCAACAACTGCCCAGACATATCGCTGAATGTTAACCCGGTCCGCATGGATTCCATAAGGTGTCCACTGACCTTGAAAGTAGATAGCGCAGGAGTTGTTCTGATTGCTCCCACTGGTTGTTACAAAACTGTTGTTATAGAGCGCTGGATAACCGGTGCTCGGTGTGTACTTCCAGTTGGCGTGATTTCCGTCGCGATTGTCGAAACTCAGAGCGCAATTGCCAATGGTCTGGGTGGCCGACGCACCCGGAACCGATACGTAGACGTAGGCATTTGAGACGGTGGTGGAGGCGGCCATTGCGAGCGTTGCCGTCGTCTGTATCCCATTGCAGGAAGGCAAAGACGCAATACTGGTGATGAGATCAGCACCCCCTGCTCCGGCACCCTTCACATTCACCGCAACCCCGACATCGCCGCAGGTGAACTGCTGTTTGGTCGAGGCAAGAACTGCGGAACCGGAACTGATCGAGCCGTCCTGTGTCCAGCGTCCCGGCCAGCGGTGAGAGAAACTCGCGGATGCATCGATCGAGTCATCGACTTTGAACTGAATGTTGGAAATATCCCAGTTCCCGCCGCCCGCTCCTCCCGCAGGGGTTCCGGTATTCGGATCGAGAGCGTTCAAAATGTCCTGCCCCGGCTTGCCTTGGATCGTTACGCCCGCACCGCCCAATGCGTTCCCGAGGCCGGGTGCTTGACCCAGTAATGACACACCTTGGCATGCAGTCAGCGTGCTTACAAGATATTTGTTCTGAGGCTTGGGAAAGTAGACGACTGCCGGCGGGCTGTACACCTTTGCTGCCGTGCAAGCGGCATTGATTGATGCAGCATCGTCCGTGCTGCCATCGCCCTTGGCATTGTAAGGTGCTGCCATTACGTTGATTTGTGAATTGATAGATGCGGTGATCGGCCCTGCGAATTTCTGCTCCGCACTTGCAAGCAAGGCAGCGCCTCCGAGCGCGCTCAATGCCGCAGCTGCTGTCGTCGCTCCGGTTCCCCCCGCGGACACTGGAATTGCACTCACGCCACTTACTGCTGTGCCCGAGCTGCTGTAATACGCAATCTGCCCGGTGGCGCCACTATTAACGGTGCCGCTTCCACTCCCGGTGCCGCACGCGACGCCAGTATTGGAAATGTACCCGGAGGCATCGATTTGCAGGCAGTTCCGTCCGCTCGATGCCGACAGCCCGGGCAATTTGATCGTGCTGCTTCCAGAGAAACTCGCGTAGAGATTCCCGCTTCCACCCCCGTAGATGTTGAACGCGGATCCTGATCCACTCTCGTAATTCACGCGAACCACGCCAGACGAATTCGATGCGTTGATGTAGGTGTCGCCGCTGTTCGTGCTTTGATAAGCCTTGAAGCTGTCGAGTCCGCCGGGTGCAGAGTTCAACGCCCAGTTATTGCTGGCATCCTTCACCATGAACCATTGGCTGCTCCCGTTGTAATCCTTGTACGTGAACGAGCCTTTCTGGCTGGTCGTCAACCCGGGCCAGAGATAGTAATCAACCTCTGCATCCGCATTGTTGCGCACGGTCATGGTTCCGGCAGATTGAGCAGTGGAGCCCACCTGCAACGTCCCGTTGAACTGCACATTTCCGCTATTGCTCACAGTCGCGACGGTAGTCTCATTCCCACCGCCCGACCCAAACACTACTCCCCCGGTGCCGGCGTTATTCGACCCGTTCAGCACAACTGCGCCTGTTCCGGCCGCGTTAATCACCGTCTGGTTATTCGTGCTCCCCTGGTCCTTGTTGTATTGGCCTACGGAGATGCGATAGACGTTGTTCAGTTCGTCCAGCAGCTGGTAGTTCTGCTCGCCTCCAGCAGCGTCGCTCAGGCCCATAGTCCACCGATAGCCGTAATCGGTCTGGTAGCGGTTAAGCATCCCACGCTCATTGCCGTTGCCAATACCCAGCCGAAAGTGATTCGTTACCGTGGCGTCCTGCTGGCTTTCATACCAGTCGCCGTTCAGCGAATTGAAGCTGCGATGAAACGTGTCCAGGAAGCTGTTCCGGGTTCCGCTGTCACTTAGCTTCCCCGTGTACATCGTTCCGCCCGTCATCCAGCTGTTGTACGAGCTACCCGTATCAGCAACCACCTGGTAGCTCGAATTCTCATTGCGCAAACTCACGATTGTGTTGTTTTGCGCGTTTGGTCCCAGGTGCAGCGCCGTCGCGCATCCTTCCACATCGCCGCCCGTGAAGGAGTTCCCATCCGCCTGCAGCAGGTTGATTCCGTAGGTGCCGCTGATTGGAGTCCCACCGCTCGTCGGGCAATTGATGTGCAAACGCACGAAGGTGCTGGCATTCAGCCAGTCTGTCGCCGCAGAATTCGTAATCTGATGTCCAATCCCATTGATCGCGGTTTGAAATCCGCTGATGTGGTTGTCGTAGAACGTCCCCCCTGTATAGTTGCCTGTGCCATCGAGCGTGATGCCTGTCTGGTTTGCGTTCCCTAGCAGATACAGACTCTCCAGGTCGATCTCCTGCGTCCGATATGCGGCAAATGCCTGCGTGCTGCTGCTGGAAGATGCAGTGACGTTGATCAGCACATTCTCCATGTGAAAGCCGAGCGTGTCTGTCGCATAAGTCGAATCGCCAACGCGTACTGCTTCATTTGACCCCGAGTAGAGCAGCACCGTCCCGCCTTGGCTCCCGCTGGCACTGCTGGCGCCGCGTAAGGAGCAACCACGCAGCGAGACATTCCGAGTCCCCGCAGTTATTACAATCTGATTCGCCGTCGAGATCGTCGCGCACGGCAACATCACTGTGGCATTCGCAGTCGCAATAGTCAGATCCGCACCCATCGACAGATTGCCGCTGAAGTTCCGCGCATCGCATGTGCCCCCATATGCTCCGCTCAGCCCAGCGAGACACGCCTGCAATTTGGCCCCGAAATCCGCTCCGGCAAATTGATCGACCTGGTAAACGCCTCCAATTTGTTTTGCCGTCAAAGGACCGGTTACTGTCCCGCCAGTTAGCGGAACAGCCTGCGCCATCACCGCATCAACGTAATGTTTGTCTGCCGCTTGCAGAGCCTGGGTTGGATCGCCGGTGAGATAGAGCGGACCCGTAAGCTGTCCGCCTGTTGATGTCAGGTTGCCCTGCGCCACGGATTGAACCGCCTGATCCACATACGCCTTGCTGACTGCCTGCACCGCCTGAGCTGCCGGCATTACCTGCGAGCGGACTTGCGCAATCCCTGCCTGTGCCGCGGCAGGGACTACCCAATACTCAGTATTCGTTGTGCCGTCGCTCAGGTGAAAAATCGCCGTGTAGAATAGTCCGGCGGGAGACGACCCAAGATTAGGCGCAAGACTCACGCTCACAAATCC
>DATNFD010000003.1:0-5122 GCA_035606555.1 Occallatibacter sp. | reverse complement strand
AAATTGCTCGATGAGCGCGAGGGCTCGATGCGGCCGTAAAGAGCGATGGTTTGGCCCGCGTGGAATTTTCCATCAAGGTAGTGTCCATGGAACCAGAGGCACTTGAGTGCATGGCGGCCCTGCCCGACGGTGAGCTCGAATATAGGCATTCTGCGCGTGCGCATGAGCAGAGCACCGCGCACTTCGGCAATCACACTGGCCGTTTCGCCCGGCTTCAGCTCGTCAAGACTGCGGGGATTTTGCCGGTCCTCGTAACGAAATGGGAGATGGTAGAGCAGGTCCTCCGCAGTCTCGATGCTCTTGGCCTTGAGCATCTCCGAGACGTTCGGACCTACGCCGCGCACGAACTTCACTTCATCGCCGAGCCGAAGCACACTTCGGATGCTAACGCACGGGAGTGAGGTGCCGTTTCACGCGGGAGTTGTTACGGAAATCAGGTGGTAACGACTCAGAACTCGGAGATGGCGTGACGTGCTGTGCGAACCTCTGCTGCAAGCACCCGAAGCACCCTTACAGCCAGGGACGGGTCCGTCAGCATAAGGCTGTTGAAATCTTCCCGCGTCACGAAGCCGAACTCAGAACCCTTCTGGGCAGTGCCGGTTAGCGTGTATGGCTCATTTCCGATCAGAGCCGGCAAGCCCATGAGCGACCCTGGGAAAAGGGTGATCGACATCAGGACGCCCCCCGTGGGCGATTCCATCGAGAGCGTTGCCGTTCCCTTGCGGAGGATATAAAGGCCGGCTGGGTTCCCGCCTTGCGTAAACAGTTTGCGTTCTTCCGCGCAGGCGATCGTCGAGGATCGTTTTTCCAATGCTTCGATGAGTTCCTTTTCGGCAATGAACGAGGAAGAATCGAAATTCACTGAAGCACTCCAAGACGTTTGTGTAGTCATCGCTGTCACGGCTTCGATCTCGACAATGATTTCACGAATAAAACCGCTGAAAAGTGACGCTTGTCACATCGGGATGGTTGGCGAATCGAAAGTATTTCACTTTCAGAAACGGTTGCCAGCTGGAGAGTGCACTCGACGAAACTTCGGTCGCAACTTCTTGAAAAACGGTCGATTCCGTCCAGGCCGCCCCGAAAGTGGATCTACTTCAGATCGTCTTCGTCTTTGACTATTGGGCCGCCATCGCCCACATGCGGCGCAACGGATCCAGCGGGAGCGCCCGGAGTCCGGGCGAATGTCACATAGAGTTCCTCGCCGGCCCTCTCCCGCTTGATGATCGTCCACCCCGCGGTGTGTTTCAGCAGGTAACTGAGGGGCATCGTATCGGTTAGCAGAAGATGGTCGATGCGATGCTTATCCAGGACTTCGAACGAGGAGACGAGGTACATGGCTTTCAGGTAGTCAGCCAGGACGCCCTCATGTTCGAAGATGTCGAAACGCGAATCGATGAACCCGGGCTTGGATTGGAAGGTCATCATGCCTCCGACATAATCGGAGTTAAATGTGCGCCACGATGGCTGGATGGCGGCAATCGACTGCATGGGAAAGAACCTGGTGAGCCGTTTGGTGAGCTTGGCTTCGCTTGGGAAGATCAGGATGATGACGATGGCGGCTGCAACGACCATGAAAGCATTTGCTGCCGGAATAGTCTTTTTGTCTGATTCAAGATTGAATCCTCGGCGAATATCCATCGCAAGAATTGGCGTGGTCAGTACCGCGGCCAGGAAGAGGAACCGCATGTGGTCGAGCGCGGCATACCACGCGAAGAAAACGATAGCTACTTCATAGACCCGCCACTTTCTACCCTTGAAAGCGTTCGTCACGACCATGAGGCACATCGCACCGAACGCAAACATGCCGGCGAGCGTGCTGAGATTCAACGGCTTCCACTCGGAGACATTGGCGATGTTGAGCTTCTGGTTCGTCATCATATCGATGGGGTTCCACGCAAGATGCAATCCGTATGGATTAATCAGCAAAGCCACGAGGCAGAGGCCAAGCACAACCAGCAAACGGGTCCGAGCCCCGGCTGAGAACGCCTCCTGCTCGATTGCGCCCTTTTTGAACTCGAACCACCCGCACAGTATGTACAGGACGAAGAGCGCCATGCCGATCAGCCAACTGCCGTGTAGGTTTACCCAGACGCAGAACAGCGGCGGAAGGAGCCACAGCGCCCGTTCGTGGCCGCGCTCATTCGCCTCCAGGATGGCCAGTTCAGCACCCATGGCGAGATAGGCGATTGCTATGGTCCGCGGGCCGGCGTTGACAGAGACCAGCGTGAATCCGAGTGCGGCCGCCCACCACGCCGCCCCGGCATGGCCTGAGCGCTTGTATCCACGCCAGTACATGAAGATCAGGTTGGCGCAGAGCACCAGCCATTCAACGAGGTAGATTCCCCGGTAGTGCAGAGCTTTGTAGCTGAACCAGTAAGGCAGCTCCGCAAGCCATTCCGGATTGACCCAGGGCTTCCCACCCACCGTGAAGGAGTTGGGCTCCGCATGCATGAATTGGTGAGTTGTCGCCAGTTGGCGGGCGTCCGCGAGGTGCCACCAGATATCCGGATCTTCGAGGGCGCGGCACAGTGGATTGAGCGAGATGGAGAAGATCACCGGCAGGGCCATCAGGATGGCGATGTTCATCACGTGGCGGGTGAACACGCGTGCCAGCAGCCGCTGGAAGGGGGTGATCGCTTCCGGAGCGGCGTCAGCGGGCGCAGCCAGGGCCGGAGCGGGGCTCTCTGGGGCTGAGATGGAGTCCATAGTTCTACACTAACTGCGGCGCAAGGCACGCGTGAAGCAGAACTCGCAGGAGGTGCATACACCGCGGTACTGTCCGGACAGTTGTCGCGCCCGTTTGGATTATTGCTGCCCAGGTACGCACGTACAGATCAGTGGCGATGAGCTTTCGTGGAAAGTGAAACCGCGCCCGGATGGCTCGATCCCGATCGCTCTGCTGCGGCGCGTGTCGAAGGGCTCCGGGCAGATGTGAAAGCGTTGCGTAATCGTCTTCCCGCAGCGCAGGTTAAGCCCTTACTCGCGCGGGTGCTTTGAAATTTCTGCCAGCACTTCTTTCAGTGCAGAGTCCCAGTTCAAGAGCCTGGCACCAAGCCGCTTTTCGAGCTTTTCGTTCGAGAGCACGGAATTCAAAGGCCTCTTCGCTGGTGTGGGATATTCGCTGGTTTTGATGGGATTCACGTTTGGCTTCTTGCCGTTGATCAGTTCCGGTGCGGTTTTGAAAATCTCTCGTGCAAAGCCGCACCAGGAGACATCACCGCCGCAAGTCATGTGATACGTGCCGGCCCAATTGGTTTCCGCACCAAACTTGCCTTCTAGAATGCGCGACGCAATTCCGTGCGTTGCCCGCGCCAGTTCGGCTGCAGTGGTGGGAGCACCGATCTGGTCATCGACCACGTTGAGGGAATCCCGCTCGCGGCCGAGCCGGAGCATGGTGAGGACGAAGTTCTTTCCTTGGGGAGCGTAGACCCAGCTGGTTCTAAATATGAGGTAGGGCCCATCCACTGACCTGACTGCTTGCTCGCCGGCGAGCTTGCTCGCACCGTAGACGCTGATCGGGTTCGGAGTGTCGTCCTCCACCCAGGGTCCCCCCTTCGAACCATCGAAGACATAGTCGGTGGAGTAGTGGATCAGCAACGAGCCGGAGCGTCTTGCTTCTTCCGCCAACACGCCGGGAGCCTCCCCGTTGATCGCCATGGCCAGCTCGCGTTCGCTTTCAGCCCGATCAACAGCCGTGTACGCGCCCGCATTGATGATCACTTCTGGCGCCACTTCTCTTACCTTGGCGCGGATCTGATCTGCGTTGGAGAGATCAAGCGTACTCCGATTACATGGCACAAGTTCCGCGCTTCCTGCAAACTGCTTGAGCAGCGCTTTGCCGACCTGCCCATCTGCACCGGTGACAAGGACTCGCGGCCAACTACTCAAGCGAAGACCTCCGCTGATGCCAGCGTCGCCCCCTGCGCGTCCTTCTCAGAGACGATGGCATCTTCGCGCTTAACGGGCCATTGGATAGCAAGTTCCGGGTCGTTCCAGACGATCGTTCGTTCTCCTTTGGGGTTGTAGTAGTCCGTCACCTTATAAGCGAAGCCTGCATGTTCCGTCAGCACGAGGAATCCGTGGCCGAACCCCTCGGGGATCCAGAGCATGCGGCCGTTTTCGGCGCTCAGTTCAACTGCGACATGTTTCCCGAAATGCGGCGAGTTGCGGCGAAGATCAACTGCAACGTCGAGCACAGCGCCATATGCTGCGCGGACCAGCTTTCCCTGGGGCTGAATGATCTGGTAGTGGATACCGCGCACTACATTCTTTTTCGATACGGAGAAGTTGTCCTGAACCCAAGTGGCGGGAAGCCCCGACTCTTCGAAGACCTTCAGGTTCCATGTCTCCCAGAATGCACCTCGATTGTCGCCATAGACCTTTGGCGTGATGATGAGCACGCCCGGCAGCGGAGTCTCCTCGATGTTCATAGTTCATCACCCGATCCCGCAGGCATATAGCGTTCCTTGCGCAAAGCTAGCAGGTATTGTCCGTAGCCGCTCTTGGCTACCGGTTGAGCAAGCTCTTCAAGTTGGTCACCGTTGATGTAGCCGAAGTGATAGGCGATTTCCTCGGGGCAAGCGATCATCAGTCCCTGCCGGCGTTCGATCGTCTGGATGTACAATCCGGCCTCGAACAGCGAGTCATGTGTGCCGGTATCGAGCCATGCCATGCCGCGGCTCATTACCTGCACTTTCAGCTTTCCCGCTTCGAGATAGATGCGGTTGAGGTCCGTGATCTCAAGCTCTCCGCGTGCAGACGGCTTCAGGTTCTCAGCGAGTTCCACCACATCGTTGTCGTAGAAGTACAGACCGGTAACCGCGTAGCGAGACTTGGGCTGCTTCGGTTTCTCCTCGATGCTGATCGCATGTCCGGAGGCGTCAAACTCGACGACTCCATATCGCTCGGGGTCGTGTACGGGGTAGGCAAAGACCAGGGCGCCACTGGTCAGCTTTGCTGCGCGTTGCAAATCGCGAGAGAAAGATTGCCCGTAGAAGATGTTGTCGCCAAGAATCAGCGAGCACGGATCGGAGCCGATGAATTGCTTCCCGATGGTGAAAGCCTGCGCCAAACCCTCGGGTTTCGGCTGCACGGCATAGCTCAGGTTGATGCCCCACCG
>DATNFD010000002.1:0-14660 GCA_035606555.1 Occallatibacter sp. | reverse complement strand
CGGTCTGGCCGCTCTCCTGCTTGTCGAGGTTATGAAAGTAGGTGCGCGTGACGCCGTTGAGTTCGAAGGGGAACGAGTAGGCGGCGAGTTTGTTCAGTGCGATGGTGAGTTCGTAGATGGCGTTGTCGGGCCGCGGGCGCGAACTGTGGCCCCCGGGGTTGCGCGCAGTTACCACGTAGTCTGCATAGACCTTTTCTGTAGCTTCCACATCGGCGACTACCGGTCGGCCATGGTCGAGCTCGATGCCGCCGGCGTCCATGTTGATGACGAAGGCACAATCAACGAGATCGCGATGATTCTGCAGGAGCCACTCAGGGCCGTTGAACTTGCCTCCCTCTTCATCTGCGGTGAGCGCGAGGATCAAATCGCGCTTGGGCTTGTACCCCTCACGATGGAGCCGCAGGAATGTCCAGACAAGGGCAGCGTCTGACTCCTTCATATCTTGCGTGCCGCGGCCGTAGAAGTAGCCATCTTTCTCAACGAATTCGAAAGGATTGGTATGCCAGTCGGTTGGCAACGCCTCCACTACATCAAGATGGCCGAGGAAGAGGATGGGCTTCTCGGATGTGGGCGCCGCCGCGGGGATGCGCACGATCAGGTTCATCTTGTTCGGATCGGGGCCGAGGAGGTGCATGTCTTCTGGAGGGAAGCCGGCATCGAGGAAGCGCTTCTGCATGGCTTTGGCCGCGGCGGTTACGCTGCCCTTAGGCGTGTCGGTGGTATTGATCTCGATCAGCTGTTTGAAAATGTCGCGGGCCTCCGCGCGCTGTTCGGGGGATGCGGTAGGAAGCGATCCAGACTGGGCGGAGGACGTAATGGATGCTGCGCAGACAAGACCCGCAATGACAGCGCTGTGGAGTCGAATGGACATGGATGGAATTGTACAGAACCGAGTACGCGGCTCTGTTCGGTCCTTCCGGCTGCAGATGCCGGTTTACAGAAAGCGGCAAATCGATTTATCGTGATGCGGCCAGTAAGTTCGAGGTGAGTTATGCATGGAAAGCTTTTTGCGGCGGCCGGGTTGGTCGCGTTTGGGTTCGGAGTGGTTGTTCTGAACGCACAGGAACGGCCGAAGATCACTGGAGTTTCGCATCTGGCCGTGTACACGTCGGATGCGGCGGCAACGGATCACTACTACCGGGAGGTTATCGGAGCTGCGAAAGAAGCGGATCCGGAGAATCCTGCAGGCGTGAAGTATGCCTTCAGTGCAACGCAATACATCGAGGTGCTGCCTTTGCCGGCGAATGCGGGGGTGAACCGCATGGACCACGCCGGATTCAATACCTCCGATGCAGAGGGCATGAGGAAATACCTGGCAGCGAAGGGCTGGAAGACGCCCTCTTCGATCACTAAGGGCAAGGATGGAAGTCGCTGGTTCGCCGTGAACGATCCAGAGGGCAACAAGATCGAATTCGTGCAGCTATCCGCGAACGGGAAGGCTGTGAACGCGCCCAAGGTGATCGGCAGTCATGTCATCCATGTCGGATTCCTGGTGCACAGCCGGGAGGCCGAAGACAAGTTCTATCGCGATCTGCTTGGGTTCCGGCCGTACTGGTATGGAGGCATGACGGATGCCAAGATCGACTGGGTAAGCCAGCAGGTTCCGGACGGGCATGACTGGCTGGAGTACATGGTTTCAGGCGGGCCGGGGACGGGAATTCCGGCATCGATGTCGCAGCAGACGCTGGGCGTGCTCGATCATTTTGCGGTCGGCGAACCTTCTGTACCCGACGCATACAAAAAGCTGGTGGCCGAGAACCGGCTGGGGAACGGACGGCATGACCAGGCTCCCAAGATCGGCAAAGATGGCAAATACCAGTTCAATTTGTATGATCCCGATGGGATTCGGGCGGAACTGATGAACTTCAAAGCGACGGAGAAGCCGTGCTGCTCGCCGTTCACTGCGGAGGATCCAGCGGAGTAGCCCTTGAACGCGGTATTTTCGAGAGCTGCGCTTCGGCGCGGCCCTTGTTCTTTGCACGGTAAAATTGAGCATGGCCGCAACTGCAATCTCTCCTGAGGTTCTCGCCAAGTACGAGCCCGTGATCGGGCTCGAGGTGCACGTTCAGCTTTTGACGGCGACGAAAATTTTCTGCGGGTGCGCCAATAAGTTCGGCTCGGATCCCAATACGAATATTTGCCCGGTGTGCATCGGGCTGCCGGGCGCCTTGCCGGTGCTGAACGCGAAGGCCGTGGAGTTCGCCACCAGGGCATCGCTCGCGATCAACTGCGAGGTGCGGGAGCGGTCGATCTTTGCGCGCAAGAACTACTTCTATCCCGATCTGCCCAAGGGGTATCAGATTTCGCAGTTCGACAGGCCCATCGCAGAGCACGGATGGATTGAGGTTCCGACGGCGGACGGCGGGACGAAGAAGATCGGCATCACGCGGCTGCACATGGAGGAGGACGCGGGAAAGAGCATTCACGATGGGTTTTCGGATTCCGCCACGCGCACGTATCTCGATCTGAACCGTTGCGGGACGCCGCTTTGCGAGATCGTGAGCGAGCCGGATATCCGCACGCCGGACGAGGCTTTTGAATACCTCAATCGATTGAAGGAGATCCTGCTCTACACGGGCGTTTCCGATTGCAACATGGAGGAAGGCTCGCTGCGGTGCGATGCAAACGTCAGCGTTCGCCTTAAAGGCGCGCCGAAGTTTGGCACCAAGGCAGAAGTGAAAAACGTCAACAGCTTCCGCTTCATCCGACAGGCCCTGGAATACGAGATTGAGCGCCAGATCGAGCTGATTGAAGAAGGCGGGCGCGTGGTGCAGGAGACCCGGCTGTGGAATGCGAATGAGGGCCGCACGTACTCGATGCGATCGAAGGAGCAGGCGCACGATTACCGCTACTTCCCTGAGCCGGATCTGCCGCCGCTAGTGCTCTCGCCGGAGTTTATCGCGCAGAAGCGGGCGGAGTTGCCCGAGTTGCCGGAGGCGCGGCGCAAGCGGATGATTGCGGACTATGAATTGAATGAGAAAGACGCGCAGACGCTGACGTCTTCGCGCGAATTTGCGGACCGATTTGAGGCCGCAGCGAAGACTGCCAAGAACCCACGCCGGGTTGCGAACATTCTGATCAGTGAGCTTGGCGGACGCTTGAATGCGCTTGGGCTGGAGTTGGAGCGGTCGCCGATTTCAATGGCAGGCGTCGTTCTTGCGGCGGATCTGCTGGAAGATGGCAAGATCAGCTCGAAACAGATGAAGGGGCTGTTCGACATCTGTTTCGAGAAGAGCGAGGACTTCCCTGCTGTTTACGAGCGGGAGAAGCCCGAGCAGATCACAGACACTTCAGCGATAGAAAAGATGATCCATGAAGTAATCGCAGCGAACCCGAAGCAGGTGGAGCAGTATCGCGCGGGCAAGAAGACGCTTGCCGGGTTCTTTGTGGGGCAGGTGATGCGGGCGTCCAAGGGGCAGGCAAACCCGGCGCTGCTGAATGAGCTCGTGACGAAGAAGCTGGAATCGGGCGATTAAGCTGGAAACGCGAACTCAGCATCAATGACAACAAGCTTATCGACGATGCGACGCCTGGTGCGGTTCTTCCATCGGCTTCCGGAAGCTACGGCCAACTCCGTGCGTTTTCGTGTGCCCTATCTCCTTCCGAGATGGTTCAAGGTTGCGGAGCGGCTTCGGGTTGCGGGGAGGCCGATCAGCATTCAGTATCTCCACAATGAAAATGCCGAGGCGGACTTCATCGACTGCTTCCTGCTGAACGCCTACGGCCTGGGGCGAGATCTGGGAGACGTTCGCTCGATTATCGATGTTGGCGCGAATGTCGGTTTCTTTTCGCTTGCTGCGCGAGACTACTACCCTGATGCGATCATTCATGCCTACGAGCCAAATCCGCGCGTGCTGCCGCATCTTCGCGCGAACAGTGCCGCATTCAGGGTTTCGGTTTTCCCCGAGGCAGTTGGAGAGAAAGAAGGTCTGGTCAATATTCTTGATGAAGGCCCTTCGGGAGAGGCGAGGACCAGACCATCGGGGGCGAAGGACGCGGTTCGCCAAGTTAGTATCGGCACGGCAATCGAGCGCATTGGCGGAGCCGTCGATTTGCTGAAGCTCGACTGCGAGGGGGCAGAGTGGGACATTTTGAACGCATCAGGCTGCTGGAATGCTGTTCGCCATCTCCGTGTTGAGGTTCATTGCTTCAATGGTGAAACGATCGATGAAGCGAAGGCAGCGCTGGAGAGGATCGGATTTGTCGCGACTCTCGTCGACATCAGAAGCGAGGAAATGGCGATTATCTGGGCAATCCACCGACGTTGAACCATGAAGGAATTGCTGGCGCTGAAAGACAATCGGCGACACAACCGAAGGTTGGTCGCCGACGAATAGGAAGAAAACAGAATCGCACTGCCGAGCCAAGTGTTCTATTTCAGTTTCAGCTCGGTTTCGTATTCTTTGCTGGCGTTCCATGAGCTTACGGTTTTGGTGGCGGTCTTTTTGCCGTCCTTCTCGGCCCAGAGATCGTAATCGTCGGTCATGTTGACCTGGGCGAAGCGGAAGCGGCCATTGCTGGCCGAGGTATAGCTGCGGATTGCCTTCGTCTTGCTGTTCTTGAGGAACACGGTCGCGCCCTGCACAGGCGAGGCGTCTCCATCGACCACCAATCCGCTGACGCTTCGCTGGCCCACATTCTGAGCGCGCGCCATGGAGCGATTAGCAATAGATGGGATGACACCCAGCGTCAATGCTGCGAACAGGGCCCATGCCGTCAAACGTGCGCGACTGCGTTTCACTCTTCCTCCTCGTCGTCTTCTTTGAAGTCGTCGTCGTCTTCGTCGATTCCCTCTTCGACCTTCGACAACTCAAGGGGTTCAACGCCGACGATTTCGTATTCGGTTCCACACTCACCGCAGGCGACCACGTCGCCCTCTTCCACTTCTTCCACGTCGATATCAAGATCGCTTTCGCATTCCGGGCAGCTTGTCATGGCGGCCTCCTCTCTCCGGGACTCTTTGATGTAGGATGACGGTACTCGTAGGTTACGAACTTCGGCTAGTTTTAGGCAAACCCACTGTCGAGGTCAAGTAGCCGAAACCCCTCATGACACAGAAGTACCGCATCGGAGAACAGAATGCAGATTCAGCGTGCGCTGTTGTTTGGCGGGCTCGCGATTTTGTGCAGTATTTCCGGCCTCGCCCAGCCCGATTATCAACGTCATGCCACCTCCCTGAGGCGTGCTCCCGCGGACCCGGCCATTGCTCGCGCTCTGGCCTCAATTACATCCGCCCACATGAATCAGACGGTAAAAACGCTGGTTAGTTTCGGTACACGGAACACGTTGACGAGCATGGAGACCAATCTGCCGCCGGGTCAGGGGATTACGGCCGCGGCCGACTGGATCGCAGGGCAGTTCGAGGCGATTTCGCGCCAGTGTGGTGGCTGCCTGGAGGTAAAGCGGGATACGTTTCTTGCCGATCCGGCCAGCGGAGAGTCGTGGGCGCGACGGATTCCCAAGCCAACCAGGATCACCAATGTGTACGCAGTCATGCGGGGCAGCGATCCGGAACGCGCGAGGCAGATGGTTCTTGTGACCGGGCACTACGATTCCATGAACTCCAACACCTTTGCGAATTGGGCAGATATTTCGGGCGCAGCACCGGGCGCCAATGACGATGCATCGGGAGTAGCGGTTTCGATTGCCTGTGCACACGCATTAAGCAAGCTCAAGTTTCCTTCTACCATCGTTTTCGCGGCCGTGGCCGGCGAAGAGCAGGGCTTGGTCGGCTCAGAGCACCTTGCCAAACTGGCGAAATCAGAAGGCTGGCAGCTTGAGGCAGTGCTGAACAACGATATCGTGGGCGGCAACACGACGCAGGGAGATGCGCTGCAACTCAAGGACCGAGTGCGGGTCTTCTCTGAAGGAGTTCCGGTTGCGGCGAGTGCTAAGGAGGAACAGCGTATTCGGGCGCTGGGCAAGGAGAGCGATTCTGCCAGCCGGGAGGTTGCGCGGGCAATCGCTGATGTAGATCGAACCTATTTTGCGGAGACTGGGGCGCAGATGCGTTTCTCTGTTTTCCTTGTAGAGCGGCCGGATCGCTATTTGCGCGGCGGCGATCACCTCTCGTTCAACCGGGAAGGCTTCGCGGCAGCGCGCTTCACGGAATGGCGCGAAGATTTCAATCATCAGCACAAGAACGTGGTCATGCCGCCTGCAGGATCCGGCGAGCCGGTGCTGGGAGACCTGCCGGAGTTTGTGGACTTCAAGTATGTTGCGCTGGTGGCGCGTCTGAACGCCGCTACTCTGGCGACGTTGGCGTTTGCTCCGGGAGAGCCACGTAACGTCACAATCGAAGCAAAAGAGCTCGGGAATGGAACAACCCTGAACTGGGAACCACCTACGGGCGGAGGCGTAGCTGACTACGAAGTAGTCTGGCGGGAGACTACCGCCCCTGAATGGCAGTATGTGAAGGAAATTGCTCCGTTGGGAGATGGGGGCCGGGTTTCCGTCCATCTGCCGATCTCGAAGGACAACGTGATTTTTGGGGTGCGGTCAGTGGATGCGAAGGGTCATCGAGGGCTGGTTGTTGTTCCATAGCGGGAACAGGCGATGAGCATCAACAAGCGCAGGCCCATGACATGCCTGCGCCGTTCCGTATAACCTGTTCAAGACTATGGCCAGGATCGGCGCCACCCAACTTTCGTTTCCGAGCTTTCGCGGGGCAACGCGCCTACTGGTAGTTGCCAACCTGGTTACGTTCTTCATTTTGATCGTCCTGCAGTCGACTAGCCCCGATCTTTATCAATGGCTGGTTCTGCATGGAGCGCTGTGGCCGCAAGCATTCCTGCACGGCGGGATATGGCAACCGCTGACATACAGCTTCGTGCAACTGGGCATCTCGTCTACGCTGTTCGCGCTGCTCTCGATCTGGTTTCTGGCTGGGTTTCTGGAGAATTTCCACGCGAGCGACTGGGTTCTCGGGCTTTACGGTACGTCTGTGATCTTCACGGCCGGGGCCGGGACTTTGATCTATGCGGGCACCTTCGTATTCGGGTATTCGGTTCCGGAGATTCCCTTGTACGGATGTTTCGGTGGGGTGTTCGGCATGCTGGTGGTGATTGGCATGCTGTATGGCGATACCGAATTCATGCTGTTTCCGTTGCCGATCAGCATCAAAGCCCGCTACATCGCAATCGTTTATGGTCTGGTCGCTGTGGCCTATTTCTTCACCAGTTCGCGGATGTATGCCTTTGCGCAGTTGGGAGGAGCACTCGGAGGATGGCTTTTCACACGCATGGCCTCGAAGCGGGGCGTTTCGTTCACGCTGAGCGAGCGCTGGTATGGTCTGCGGAATGCGTTCTACCGGTGGAAGCGGCGCAGGGCCGCGAAGAAGTTTGAGGTGTACATGAAATCGCAGGGACGCACCGTGCGATTCGATGGCAACGGGAAGCAGATCGACGAAGACCCCGAAGACAAGAAGCGCTGGAACTGAAGGTTCTCCCACTCGGCGTTCAAAATGACAGCTAACGACCCCGCTTCAATTCGCGCTGATCGCTTGGCAGAGGACTACGCGCGGAAGACTTACGGCGAACTCCAATACAAGCCGTCGGATCGGAAGTTGCTGACGCGTCTTGCGACTGCCGTTCTTACGGGGTCTTCTGCGATTCGTCTCAGCCCGCCGTTCCCATGATGGATTCGTCCATCGGCTCGTCGAGATTGCCTTCGACCACGGCATCCGAGCGAGCGATGGTGGTGTTGGGATGGTGACGGCGCAAGATGCGGCTTGTGTCATCGCGTCCGGGTTCGACGCTGAGTACGCCAATGTCGCCTTGCATGGGATCGGCCTCGGTGAAGCGTGCTAGCCGCTCCTCGGCGGTGTCGTCGACCACAAGGCCTGAACTGTCGCTGGTGCTGGGCGGCTCATCATCCTGGAACAGATTCACTCTGAGCGCGTCGATCTCCTCTTCAGTGCTCGCCGCGAGTTCCGACAGTTTTTCGCCCACTCCGTCATCTTCGATGTCCTCGCTGCCTTCCGCGCCCGACGCGAGCACCTCTACGCGCTCCAGGTCGCTTTGGCTCTCGAGGTCATCCGGTGTTGTGGCGATATCGCGTGAAAGATTTCCGGCCTGTCCTGGCAGTGCGTTGGTTCCCTGCTGCTGGTTTCGATCCGCCATGTTGAATTCGCTCCGTGGTTTGTTGGTTCGGTCGTGCTCTCCGTTCTGATGCATTCCGCACGCCAAGCGCATGTCTGGCGAATGCATCGAACGAGACGGCCGACACAATCTGCTGAGCCGCCGTGGGATACAATCCTCTCTGGAATGAACAAGAAGATTGCATTTTTGTTTCCGGGGCAGGGCTCGCAGACGGTGGGTATGGGACGCGCTCTTGCCGAGCGGTTTCCGGTCGCCAAGCAGACGTTTGCAGAAGCGGACGAGGCGTGCGGATTCGCGCTGTCGAAACTGTGCTTTGAGGGGCCCGAAGAGGAACTCAAGCTGACTGAAAACACCCAGCCGGCAATTTTGACGGTCAGCGTGGCTGCGTTGCGAGTTCTTGCTGAACACGAGATTAAGCCGGCTCTCGTGGCGGGACATTCCCTCGGAGAGTGGTCGGCACACGTGGCGGCGGGAACGCTATCGTTTGCTGACGCTGTGCGGGCAGTTAAGGCGCGTGGATATGCGATGCAGCAGGCTGTGCCCGCCGGCCAGGGGGCAATGGCGGCGATTCTGCAACTCGATCCCGAAAAGGTGGCGGAGGCGTGCGATGCGGCGGCGCAGGATACCGGGCTCATCGTCGCGGCAGCGAACCTGAACTCGCCAGGTCAGACGGTTATCTCGGGAGCCACCGCGGCGGTGGAGAAGGCCGCCGCTCTTTGCAAAGATCGTGGCGCCCGCCGAACGGTGATGCTTCCAGTCAGCGCGCCATTTCACTGCGCACTGATGAAGCCTGCCCAGAAAGAGGTGGCAAGGGTTCTTGCCGGGTTGAAATTGAACGAGCCTGAGATTCCGGTCGCCGCCAATGTGAGCGGCACGATTGTGACGACGGGTGACGGCGCGCGAGAGGCGCTTATCACCCAGGTTACCGGTGCGGTGCGCTGGATGGACTGCATGCGGGCGCTGATTGGCGCCGAAGCCGAGGTCTTTGTAGAAGTGGGGCCCGGCAAGGTGCTTTGCGGACTGCTGAAGCAGATCGACGCAACGCAGAGGTTTATGAACGTGGAGGACTCGGCGAGCCTGGAGAAGGTTCATGCGGAGTTAACCTCCGCATGAATGTTCCCGCGGGTTCTATGACGCAATTTCTTGATCGGGATCGAGTCTAGGGACCGAGGTACAGTTCCTCGTCGGGCGGCGCAAAGTTTAGGGTATGGTCCTTGGGGAAATACGTGAGGAACAGCGCCTTGCTTTTGCGGCCATTGATGAACATACCTACGAGCAGTACGTTTTTGAAGACGCGAGCGGCAACGATGTCGTGGCTCTGGATGACTCCGTACTCGTTCTGACTGCTGTTCGGACCCCAATCCGCCTGGAAACGATCGAACGTGTATGAGCCGAGGTTGTCCTGGTGCTGCTGCCAATTCGGATCGGCCATCCAGATGCCGTAGGCTTTCTTCAGGTCGTTCTTTTCGACAGCTCCCATGAAGCTGTTGATTGCGTGACGGCCGCGCAAGTGCGTCCACCAGTTCCACGGCCAGTCGGCGGGATGTCCTGCGGTCAGCCAAAAGGCCACAATCAAAGCCAGAAGAATCCCGCCGCCGCTGTACAGCATGAGACGGTTGCGCCGATCGCGCGCTTCGTCGAACTTCGGTGCATCAAGCAGGGTCATTGCAGACTTTCCTCGCAGACAAGGATACGACAGCAGGGTACAGAGATCAGGGGTCAGAGATGAACCCGAAGGTCGCGACCAATCACGCGACGAGAATCCCCTACACTATTGGACACCATCAGCAAACAGCTTGTTCCCACCGAGGGCCCGATGATCGCTGTTTGCTGGTCACCTCGGCCCCTTGTTCCCTGTTTTATTCCCTGCTGTACCTGTTCCTCTCTTTTTCCTTGTGTCGTTCGAGAGCGAGGTCGATGAGGCGCGTGATGAGGTCGGTGTATTTGATTCCAGTTGCCTCCCAGAGCTTGGGGTACATGCTGATCTGGGTGAAGCCTGGGAGCGTGTTCACCTCGTTGATGTAGATTCGTCGCTTGCCGTCCGGCTCCATCAAGAAGTCCACACGGGCAAGGCCGGCGAGATCGCAGGCGCGAAATGCCGCGGTCGCCATCTCGCGAATCTTCTTCGATTCGGTGACGGTCAGTTTGGCCGGAATCACCGGGACCGAGCCCTCAGACAAATATTTCGCCTCGTAGTCGTAGAACTCCTTGCCCGGAATGATCTCGCCCACCACGCTTGCTTTCGGATCATCATTGCCGAGTACAGCCACCTCGAGTTCGCGCGCGCGTGATCTTTTTCCACCCACGCCCTGCTCCACAACAAGCTTGCGGTCGTACTTCGCTGCTTCGTCCAGGGCTGGCCCGAGTTCCTGCCGGTCATGGGCTTTGCTGATGCCGACCGATGAGCCAAGGTTTGCCGGCTTAATAAAGAGTGGGTATTTCAGGGCGGTTTCGATCTGCGCTATGACCTTGCGAGGCGATCTCTCCCATTGCGAACGCAAAAGCGTGACGTGCTTCACGATGGGCAGTCCGACCTGGGCGAAAAGACGTTTCATCACATCCTTGTCCATGCCGGCGGAGGAACCCAGGACGCCCGATCCGACGTAGGCGATTCCCGCGAGTTCGAAGAGTCCCTGGATGGTGCCGTCCTCGCCGAAGGTCCCGTGAAGGACCGGGAATACGACGTCGATGGCAGAGGATTTATCGGCCAGACGCCGCTTGAACTCGCCGCGTGAGGATGTGGCGGCAGAAGGCTCCGGAGCCATCAGCGTGGGCATACCTTCGTGAAGGAGCTTTGCGCCCGGCGTGGCGTCGGGGTCGCCTGCACGCAAGTCGCGGGCCTTGATCGCCTGGTCGCCTTCGAGCAAATCATGCGCGTCTGAGGAGCCGAGCCAGCGGCCCTCTTTTGTGATGCCGATCGGCACCACGTCGAACTTCTTGCGGTCAATTGCTTTCAGGATCGAAGACGCCGAGAGCAGGGATACTTCATGCTCTCCGCTGCGACCACCAAATAGAACACCCACGCGGAGTTTCTTTGCCATCACGTTCATTGTCGCTCACAGCAGCCTAAATAAGGGTGATGACGGAGGTACAGAATGTGCTGATCCGGAGGGATAAACAGTCTGAGTGGTAACTGATCAGAGTATTTTCTTTCCGAATGCAGAGCAGGCCAGCTCTACGGCCAGATCGGCGGTGCGGTTGTGCTCGTCGATGACGGGGTTTACTTCGACGATTTCGAAGCTGAGCATGCGGCCGTGGTCGGCGAGGATCTCCATGGCGAGGTGGGCTTCGCGGTAGGTTGCGCCGCCGCGGACCGGGGTTCCGACGCCGGGTGCATCCTCGGGATCGATCCAGTCCATATCGAGCGAGACGTGATAGCCGGCTGTACCGCGCCCCGCTGCCCGGAGAGCTTCCTCCATGACGGCTCGCATGCCGCGCTCGTCGATGTCGCGCATCGTGTAGACCTCGCCGACGCCAGCCTTGCGAATGTTGGCACGCTCGGCGGGATCGATGTCCCGGACGCCTACCAGGACTGTGTTCTCCGGAGAGACCTTGGGGGAATAGCCCAGCACATTTGTCAGTTGTTCGGGGCCCATGCCAAGGAGTGCTGCCAGAGGCATCCCGTGGACATTGCCACTCGGCGAAGTATCGGGGGTATTGATGTCAGAGTGGGCATCGATCCAGATGACGCCGATTTTCTGGTTCTGCCGGCGGTAAAAGTCGGATACGCCGGAGACCGAACCTGCCGCGATGGAATGATCGCCGCCGAGCACGAAGGGTGTCATCCCCTGTTCCAGCGTCCTGGCCACAGCCTCTGCTGTCCGTGTACAGATCTCCGCGATCTGTTTCAAATAACGCGCGTTAGGGCTTCCGAAGTTCTGGGTTTCGGCAACATCGACGGCCACATTTCCACCGTCTTCCACGTGGTGGCCGAGAGCCTCCAGGCGGGCTTCAAGTCCAGCCACCCGCATTGCGGAGGGACCCATATCCACGCCACGCCGGCTCGCGCCCATGTCGAGGGGGACCCCAATGACGCGAATCTTGCGTGTAGGTAAGGACTGGGTTCCGCTGGGTGGAAAGGAGGTAACGAGTGGATTGCCTTCGGGGTTGGTCGCCATGCGGGAGCGTCTCCGTATTGAGGCCCCAGTCATGATACCGTGCGACCCGGGATTTCTGTCCCGAAACGGGACGAATACCCGTTTTGGACTGCTATCACCGATGTAGTCCGGATTCCCCTAAAGGTGTACCGGAAGCACTGGAATTCGGGCGTAAGATTGATCGAAATACCGCCTCAAATTTCGTGTTAAGCCTCCTGCTATGAAGAACTAACACGAAAGCGGTAGAGAAGGAAACCGGCTATGAGCCTGGCTATCCGGAAGGCACGTTTCTTAGTGGGTTTGGCGCTCGCAACGGCGTCAGTGCCAATGCACGCCAGGGCAGAGCAGCCGCTCGACTCACTCCGGGCTATTCACGCACTGAGCAACGCACAGGCCAGCCACCAGCGACCGGTCTCTTTTGAAGCGACGGTAATTTATTACCGCGATTATGAGCGTACCCTCTTCGTCCAGGACGGTGACATTGGGATTTACGTTCAGCCGCGGAAGGCGGTACGGCTTGCACCCGGTGATCGGGTTCTGGTTGAAGGAACGACGCACGAGAGCTTCATGCCGTTCATCGCAGCGGCAAACGTCACGCCGATTCGCCATGATGTTCTGCCACGGCCTGTAACGGCGACCTATGACAGGCTGATTCGCGCGGATCTCGACTGCAGGCTTGTAACTGTCCGGGCGACCGTTCGCAGCGCTGACCTGGTGCTCAGTTCGGACGTGCCCAGTATTTCGATGCAGATGCGTACCGACGGCGGGGCAATCGATGCGGTTCTCGACAGCGCGGATATTTCCGCGGTGAAGCGACTGCTCGATTCGGAAATTGAGTTCACAGGGGCGGTTTCCGGCCATTTCGATGGCAAGATGCAAGTCACCGGAGTCCTTCTGCACGCCAATTCCCTCTCGGCAATCAAGGTCATCGCACCTGCTTCGAAGGATCCCTGGGACCTGCCGCTTACTCGAATGGACGAGATCCTATCGGCATATCGGGTAAACAACACCTCTCAACGCGTACGCGTGCATGGCACCATCACCTACTACCAGCCTGGCTCGGCCGTAGTCTTACAGAACGGCTCAAAAAGCATCTGGATCATGACGCACGCGAGCGAAGAGCTGAAGATCGGCAATCAGGCAGATGCGATTGGATTCCCAGGCCTTCGCGACGGATTTCTCACACTCATGGGAGGTGAGATCGAGGATGCGCAGATCGGGAATCCTATCAAGCCGCGATCTGTTATCTGGAGCGAACTGGCTACGAGCCACTACCTGTTCGATCTTGTAAGTACCGAGGGCGTGCTGGTTGCGGAAAACCGGGGGGCCGCCCAGGACGAATATGTTCTCGATTCCGGCGGCAATCTTTTTTCGGCAATCTATCGCCATCCTGCTTCAAGAAGCATGCATCCTGCTCCGCCGCCGACCATGAAACGGATCGCTATCGGATCCAGAGTCCGAGTGACAGGCGTCTGCTTGATGGGAGCATCGAATCCATTCGATTCGCAGGTACCATTCGACATCCTGATGCGCTCGACTGACGATATCGTCACCATCGGCGCGCCTTCGTGGTTCAACGTCGGAAATCTCATTCGGGTGATTGGGGTGCTGCTCGCGATCGTGGTACTGGTTGCCGCGTGGGGCTGGACTTTGCTGGCAAAGCTGAAACGGCAAACAGCCGCGGTTACGGCAAACTCCGAAACAATCGCGAAGCAGGAGCGCCATAATGCGCAGCTCGAAACGAAGCGAAGCCGGATACTCGAAGACATCAACAGTTCGAGGCCTCTGCCGGAACTGATCGAAGCCATCACAGAGATGGTGGCCTTCAGCCTGGACTGCCCGTTTGCGTGGTGCGAAATGATCGATGGTGGAAGCTTGGGCAATGCACCAGGAAACCCCAAAGGCCTTCGTATCATTCACCTCGATGTACCGGCGCGGGCCGGCGGCTCTCTGGGCACGCTCTATGCCGCAACGGAAGCAGGTCAACCCGTGCAGGCGGACGAAGCGGCGATGCTGGAGGCGGGAGTACGCCTCGCTACTCTCGCGATTGAAACTCGCAAGCTGTACAAAGACCTCGTGTATCGATCGGAGTTCGACTTGCTAACTGACATTTACAACCGTTTCTCGCTCGACCGGTATCTGGAAGAACAGATCGACAGGTCGAGGGTGGAGGGTTCGATATTTGGCCTGATCTATGTCGACCTGGATGAATTTAAGCAGGTGAACGACTTCTACGGTCATCATGTCGGGGATCTCTATTTGCACGAAGTCTCGATGCGTATGAAACGCCAACTGCGAACCGGCGATATGCTGGCGCGCCTCGGCGGCGACGAATTTGCGGCCCTGATTCCGGTGACCCGCAGCCGATCGGCTCTGGAGGAAGTGGCGCAACGGCTGGAACGCTGCTTCGACGCTCCGTTCGCCGTAGAGGGGTACGTCCTGCGTGGGGGAGCGAGCGTCGGCG
>DATNFD010000001.1:0-5874 GCA_035606555.1 Occallatibacter sp. | reverse complement strand
TTCGGGAGAAACAAATCAGGTAAGGACGCTCTACTTCTGCAAGCATTCGCCGGGCAAGGTTCCGGAAAACCTCGCTGGCGTCATCGATCTGGTGCGCGAACTCGAAACGCTGCTCGGTTCGAATGCGATCGATGTGGAATTCGCCCGCACCGCTGGAGGCGAGCTGTTCCTGCTCCAGGTGCGTCCGCTGGCGACGGCGGTCGAGCTTTCCGCAGAAGGTGGATCGCACCACATCGCCCTGGAACAAATTCATGCGCGTGTCCGCGCGATGATGCGCCCGCATCCGTACCTCCACGGCACACGCAGCGTGTTCGGCGTCATGCCGGACTGGAACCCGGCGGAAATCGTCGGCGTGCGTCCCCGGCCGTTGGCGTTGTCGTTGTACAAGGAACTGATCACCGACAACATCTGGGCCTATCAGCGTGACAACTACGGGTACCGGAACCTGCGCAGCTTTCCGCTGCTGGTAAGTTTCGCCGGGCTGCCCTACATCGACGTCAGGGTGAGCTTCAATTCGTTCATCCCCGCGGATGTGGAACCGGTATTGGCGGAAAAGCTGGCCAACTACTATATCGATCGTCTCGTCCACTCGCCGAACTATCACGACAAGGTTGAGTTCGAGATCATTTTCTCTTGTTACACGCTCGATCTCCCCAGGCGGCTGGACGTGCTGGAGAAATCCGGCTTTACGCGAGCCGAGATCGACGGCTTTGCCGGCAGCCTGCGCCGGTTGACCAACGGCATCATCCATGGCGAGCGCGGGCTCTGGCGCAAGGATGTGGAGAAGATCCGCGAGCTCGAATCCCGCCGCGCTGCGATTCTTGGCAGCGATCTCGATCGCGTGTCGAAGATCTACTGGCTGATCGAGGACTGCAAGCGCTATGGCACGCTGCCCTTCGCCGGCCTTGCGCGCGCCGGTTTCATCGCCGTGCAGCTGCTGAAATCCCTGATTGATGTCGGCATCCTGAACGCGGACGAGTACCAGCGTTTCATGGCATCGCTGGACACGGTCAGTTCACGCATGACACGCGATTTCAACGAGCTGGACCGGTCCGCCTTCCTGGAACGCTACGGCCACCTTCGTCCAGGCACATACGACATCCTCTCTCCGCGCTACGACGAAAAGCCAGGGCTTTATTTCGACTGGGAAGGGCAAGCGGCACATACCAATCCGCCCGCGGCGGCCTTCGCGCTGTCGCTGGATCAACTCCGGCGCACCGAGGCGCTGCTGGTCGAGCATGGGTTGGAGCATGATGTCCTGGGGCTGTTCGATTTCATCAAGGGGGCAATCGAAGGCCGGGAGTACGCGAAGTTCGTTTTCACGAAGAGCCTGAGCGACGTGCTGGTGGACTTCGGCGAACTTGCCCGCGAACACGGGTTGACGCTCGAGCAATGCTCGTTCGCAGACATCGCGTGTATCAAGGATCTGTATGCATCGAGCGCGGGCGCTGGTCAAGTGCTGCTGCGTTCGGTGGCCGCCGGTGAAGCAGGCTATGCGATTACCCGGCGCATCAACCTGCCGCCGCTGATTACTTCGCCTGACGATGTCTTCGCGTTCCACCTCCCGTATTCGGAGCCGAACTTCATCACGCTCGGCCGGGCGAACGGCGAAGTGGCTTCAAGCGATGCGGGTCGAGAGGGCATCAAGGGAAAGATTCTGCTGATTCCCAGCGCTGACCCCGGATTCGATTGGATCTTCGCGCAGGGCATCGCCGGTTTCATCACGATGTTCGGCGGTGTCAACTCCCACATGGCTATTCGTGCTGCGGAACTCAGGGTTCCCGCAGTCATCGGTGCGGGAGAAGCGTACTTCCGCGAATGGTCGAAAGCGAAAGTGCTGGAGATTGATTGCGCGAACAAGCAGGTGAAGGTGCTTCGATGATTGGCGTCGCGATTACTCAGCGGGTCGAACTGGTGCCCGCTTACGGGGAGCGTCGCGACGCGTTGGATCAGCGTTGGACGGACTTCCTGGACCGATGCGGCCTGGCCCCCATCCTCGTGCCTAACAACGCGGACATGCTTCCGCATCTTATGGAGGTGGCACGGATCGAAGGGGTGATCCTTACCGGCGGCGGCGACTTGATCGAGTACGGAGGGAACGCGCCCGAGCGCGACCGGACGGAGGCGGCGTTGTTGCGCGTGGCCATGGAACAGCAGTTGCCCGTGATGGGTGTTTGCAGGGGCATGCAGGCGATTCAACATTTCTTCGGGGTGAAACTCGCTGCCGTTTCAGGGCACGTTGCGCACCAGCAGACCATTCTGATAAACGGAGAATCCGAAACGGTCAACAGCTATCACTGCTTTGGTTCGCCTGCGACAGTCCCCGATCTTGAGGTCTGGGCCGTGGCGGAGGATGGCGTAGTCAAAGCGATTCGTCACCGTCATCGCGCCATTCAGGGCGTTATGTGGCATCCGGAGCGCTGCACTCCGTTTCGCGACGCAGATATCCGGCTTTTCAGGCAGCTTTTCGCCGTGCAATAGCGATGAAGGCGATTATTCTCGCGGCGGGACGTGGAAGCAGGATGGGAGGAGCAACGGCGGATCAGCCGAAATGTCTCACCGTGCTGTTTGGCAAGACCCTTCTTGCCTGGCAACTCGAAGCTCTGCGAGGCGCGGATATCAAGACCATAGCCATTGTTCGCGGCTATATGGCGGAGAAGCTCGCGGTCGCCGGTGTGGACACTTTCGATAATCCCAGATGGGCGGAAACAAACATGGTGGCCTCGCTCTCGTGCGCGTCCAGCTGGCTTTCAACAGAGACATGCCTCGTCAGTTATTCCGACATCATCTATCCGGCTTTAACGATCAAAGCACTTGCCAAGGCGCAAGGTGACATCGTCATTACCTGCTTCACAGACTGGCGACGATTGTGGGAAGAACGGTTCAAGGATCCGCTGTCGGATGCCGAAACATTCCGGGTTGATGCGTCGGGTCGCCTGCTGGAAATCGGATCCCGGCCGCGCAATCTCGACGAGGTCCAGGGCCAATACATGGGACTCCTGAAATTTACGCCGGGAGGTTGGCGCAGCGTCGACGCGCTCCTGAGGAGCATGGAACCGGCACAGCGAGACAAGCTTGACGTCACTGCGATGCTCCGCCTGCTGATCGAACGCGGTACACCCGTTTTTACCGTTCCAGTGGAGCAACCGTGGTATGAGGTCGACACGCAGTCGGACCTGGAGTTGTATCAAGCAAGGGCGTTGCAGGGCGGGGGTCTTTTTTGACGGCCACGTCGGTAAGAAACGACCTGTGGCGGGAGCAGTGCCCAGTTTGTGGCAACGCTGTAATCGACCAAATCGGCAAAGTGCCCGTATCAGGGGACGTTGAATATTCGACTCACTCGGTTGTGCTCGAAAGAGTGCCGGAAATCTGGAAATGCCATGCCTGCGGGTCATGGTTCACCCAGAACGCGGTGCCGGAAGCAACGGCGCTGGCTCTCTACGCGTCCGGAAACAGCGGAACGCGCTGGCTTGCAGAACCTTTTGAGACGGCGAAAAACATCGAGCTAGTCGGAGAATTCGACCGGCACATCGGCGCCCAAACCAAGATCCTGGATATTGGATGCAGTACAGGGCAACTGCTCGATTACGCGAAAAAGCGCGGTGCCGTAACATTCGGCGTGGATTTTTCCGAGGCGTGCCGCACGATTGTCACTGAAAAAGGGCACCGTTTCGCCGTTTCCCTGTCCGAGTTCTCCAGCGAGCGATTCGACGTCATAACTGCGTTCGACGTGGTCGAGCACCTCTATGATTTTTCGCTCTTCCTCGCAAACGTTGTGCAGATTCTCAAGCCTGGAGGAAAGCTCGTCGTATTGACAGGGGACATCAGGTCTCTCGGGGCACGATATTGCGGCAGTCGGTGGTGGTATCTGCGATACCCGGAGCATATCGTTTTTCCGTCGCGCGATTATTTCAAGGGTTTAGTCCGGGGACTGCATCTGGAACGAATGGTTCGCACCTACGCATCGGTCGGCTATCGTGTTGCATTTCTCCCCGCCCTACGGACCGCTTTGTTACTGGCGCGGCGCGGAAACTACAACGGCCTGCCTTCGCTCGGGCCGGACCATATGCTTGTGGTCTTGCGCCGTGATTGACTGTCCGATCTGCAATCAAAAGAACATCGACAAAGTGTATCGCTTGCACGACGATCGATACGGCTACCCGGGCAATTTTTGGCTGATGCGTTGTTGCGACTGTGGTCACCGGTTCCTGGATGGAGCGCATTTCTCCGACGCGCAGATTCAGGCGCTGTATTCGAACTACTATCCCAGACGTAACATGAGACCGGAAGATTATCAACCGGATGTCGAGAGATCGGGTTTTACGGCATGGCTCGAAGGCACCAAGGCTTCGGCGTTTCGCTGGGTTGGGCCCCAGGTTAAAGTGCTGGATATTGGATCCGGATTTGGACAAGCGCTCGGTTACCATGCCAACAGAGGATGCGAGGTCTGGGGCGTCGAGTCGGATGAAAACATTCGGCGCATTGCGGAGCTTCACGGTTTCAATGTTCATATCGGAGTGTTCGACCCCAAAGAATTTCCGCAGAATTATTTCGACGTAGTGACGCTGGACCAGGTCATCGAGCATATGAGAGACCCGATTGCGACGCTGGCGGGCGTGAAAGCGGTTCTCAAAGTCGGAGGAGTTGCAATACTGAGTACGCCGAATGCTGCTGGCTGGGGAGCCAGGGTCTTTGGGCGGCGGTGGATCAACTGGCACGCCCCCTATCATCTTCAATTCTTTACCAAGCGATCGATGCAGCTCGCGGCGCGACGGGTGGGCCTCAAGGCCGAGGTGCTCGGCACAGTCACGAGTTCGGAATGGCTTCGTTACCAGTGGATTCATTTGGGGTCATTGCCCAAGATTGGACAACCTTCCCGCTTCTGGGCACAGCACGGGGGAATTCCAAAACTTCCTGAGCGTATCGCCTTGAAAGTGGGCTCGTTGCTTCATCGGACCAGAGTCAATCATATTTTGACGCGCTTGTTTGACAGTATTGGCGCTGGTGATTCGCAGCTTTTTCTCTTGCGGCGCAGCTAATGGAGACGGTTCACGTACTGCTGCCGGTTCATAACCGCAGGGAGGTAACCCGGGGATTTGTGCGCTGCCTCAAGGCGCAGACCTATCCAGAAATTCGATTAATAGTCATCGACGATGGATCGACCGACGGAACACAAGAGGTCGTTCGACAGGAGTATCCGTCAGCGGAGTTCATTCGGGGCGACGGTACCTGGTGGTGGGCGGGATGCCTGCAGCGGGGATTCGATTGCCTAAGGAAAAAATGGATCAAGGAAACGGACATTGTGCTGTTCGCCAACGACGACACCACGTTTGCACCAGATTATGTTGAGCGTGCGGTGCGGTTTCTCGATGGCAAGAAGAACTGCATGCTGCTTTCACGAATTCGGAATGCGGTGACCGGGGAGGTGGACGAATCCGGGGTCTGCGCCGATTTGCGCAAGATGACTTTCCGGGAGGCCAAGGAGCCGGCGCTCATCAATTGTCTCGCCACCAGGGGCTTGTTCTTGCGTTGGGGTGACGTTCAGAAGGTGGGAGGCTTCCATCCAATCATCCTCCCTCACTACTTGTCAGACTACGAATTCACCATCAGAGCGACGCGCAGGGGACTCAGAGGCGTTACTACGGAGTCAGTGTGGTTGAATGCAGACCTCGCACTGACCGCTAACAGAGACCTGGGCGCACTGGTGGGTTTGAGCTTTGTAAGAGGTCTCTTCTCCATCAAGTATCCGGCTAATCCAATACATCAGACCGCTTTCGTTCTTCTTGCTGTACCCCGTCAATGGGTTCTTCAGAACTTGCTCCGGATCTGGTGGCCGGTAATGAAACGAATTCTGCGGCAGGGTGTTCTCCGAAT